>NZ_JBIAFO010000028.1:0-64353 GCF_042869355.1 Streptomyces sp. NPDC007088 | reverse complement strand
CGGGGGGTTGTAAGTGTTCCCCCGCGGGGGGGGCGGTACCCCCGGGGCGGGCCCGGGGGGGCGGGCGGGGGGCCGCGCGCGCCCCCCCCCCCGGGGGGGGGGGCGCCCCCGCCGGGGGTCCCCCCCCACCACCCCGTCACTGCCGGGGCCGCCGCGCGGCCACGACCGACCGGCCGCGGCGCTCAGGGAAGCAGCCGCTCGATGGCTTCCCGTCCCTCTTCGGCGATCTTCTTGCGGGCCCACTCCAGGTTCTCCGGGGTCACGTCCCGGCCCGTGGCCTGGACGAGGTCCTCCGGGGTCACCTCGTCCTGGGCACCGGTGTGCAGTTCGTCGTCCGGAGTGACGACGCGCGGCATGTTCTGCGCGTCCTTCTCGCCTGCCATGCGGCCTCCTCGTCTCGCGGCACGGACCCGTACGGGCCGCGCCCTCGCTCTGGTCATCTTCACGGCCCCCCGCTGTCCCGGCCACTCGGAAGCACGGGGGCGCGCCCGGCTCGCGTACCCGGGCGAAGGGGGCGCACACCGGACTCAGCCGGGCAGCTGCGCCTCGAACGCCTCGGGGGTCACCGCGTAACCCTCCGGGCCCAGGACCGTGAGGGGCTCCCCGTCCAGCAGCACCGTCGGGGTCGCCCGCACGCCGCTGCGGTCGAAGGCGTCCGAGACCGCTCGGGCCCACGACAGATACGTCCCGTCCGTGACCTTCTCGCGAAACCCGGGGGTGTCCAGACCCGGCACCTCCGCGCCGAGCCGCACCAGCGTCGTGGTGTCCGCGAACAGGTCCTCGTCCTCGGGCGGCTGCTCGGCGAACAGCACCCGCAGGTACATGACGAACTGCTCACTGCCCTCGTCCAGCGCGGCGCCGAGCGCGGAGAGCGCGCGCAGGGAGCCGGTACCGCCCGCGTTCTCGTCGATGAAGGTCGCGAAGTGGTGGTCGACGCGAATCCGGCCCGCGTCGGCCGCCTCCTGGAACACCGCGCCCAGACCGTTCTCCATCCGTTTGCAGTACGGGCAGCGCGGGTCCTCGTACACGCTGAGCACGTGCGCGGCCGTGTCCGGTCCGTAGCGCACGACGGTGTGCCCCGGGCCCGAGGTGTGGGCCGGGACCGCGGCGCCCGCCGGGTTCCTTGCACTCGCAGAGGTCATGTGTCCCAGGCTGCGGTGCGCACGCGCGGCCCGCAAAAGGAACCGCGCCGCGGCGCGTCAGTCCGCCGTCCGGGCCCGCCGCGCCGCGAGCGCCCCGGACACGGCCACCACCGCGACGAGGACCGCGGGCAGCGCCGGGGCCCACGGGGGGAGGGCGCGACGCAGCAGCACCGCGCAACAGGCGCCCGCCACCAGGCACAGCAGACGGGCCGCGGCCCAGCCGTTGGCCGCCGTGGCCCGCCCGGCGGACACACCGAGCACGAGCGTCGTGAGCGTGCTCGTGAAGAACGTGGTCGGCGCCCCGGTGGGGCCCAGCGCGAGTACCGCCGAAGCCTGCGCGCCCATCGCCGTGGCGAGCAGCCCCAGCAGGACGTACCGCGTCGGCGGCCCGGCATCGGTTCCCGACCAGGCCCAGCCGGCCGCGACCGCGGCCAGGAGCAGGGCCTCGGCGGCGAGCACCGCGAGCACCCGGCCGGGCCACGCCCCCCGCTCGGCGGAACGGGCGCCGACCGGGTGCAGCAGGGGCGCGACGAGAGCCGAGCCGAGCACATAACCGCACAGCGCCGCGCCCGGCGCCCACGCGCCCTCCGGCGCCCGCCCCGCCGCCGCCGCGCCCAGGAAGACCAGATTGCCGGTCATGACGCCCGCGAAGGCACCGCCCAGCGCGACGACGGCGAGCGCGTCCACCGCGCCCGAGGCGAAACTGAGGGCGAGCAGCGCCCCTCGTCCGCCCAGGGCCGAGAGCCGTTCCGTCGCCCGGCCGACCGTGCTCGTCGCCACCGCTTCCACCTCTCCGTCCGCGGCCTCCCGGCCCCCTCCCCGGCCCGGCTGCCCGCCCAGCACACCACGACACCCGCCCGCCCGGACGTGGACGCTGCTCCGAACGGCCCGGCCCGCCTCCCGCCCCAGGCCCGGGAGGCGGGCCGGCGTTCCTCGGCAGGCGGGCGCGGGAGAACTGGCCATACTCTGCTCGGGACGGGTACCAGGGGCACGGGGAGCCCCGGCGGACGGACCGGACAGGGGCGCCGGACCCCGCGTACGAAGGAGAGCACGTGGCCCAGGACCAGTCGGCGAACCCTCCGGCCCCCGCGCCCGAGGAGCCGGACCCCCGGCGGTGGAAGGCCCTCGCGGTCTGCCTCGTCGCCGGGTTCATGACGCTGCTCGACGTGTCGATCGTCAACGTCGCGCTGCCCTCCATCCGCAAGGGCCTGAGCACCCCCGAGTCCGACCTCCAGTGGGTCCTGTCCGGGTACGCGCTCGCCTTCGGGCTGTTCCTGATCCCGGCCGGGCGGCTGGGCGACGCACGCGGCAGGCGGCGCGTGTTCATGGTCGGGCTCGCGCTGTTCACGCTCGCCTCCGCCTCCTGCGGCGCGGCCCAGTCGAGCATGTGGCTGGTGATCTCCCGGCTGGTGCAGGGCGCCTCCGGCGGCCTGATCGCCCCGCAGATCTCCGCCCTGATCCAGCAGATGTTCCGGGGCCGTGAACGCGGCAAGGCCTTCGGCATGTTCGGCACGGTCGTCGGGATCTCCACGGCCGTGGGCCCGCTGCTGGGCGGGCTGCTGATCCAGGCGGCGGGGACCGAGGAGGGCTGGCGCTGGGTCTTCTACGTCAACCTGCCGCTCGGCGCTCTCTGTCTGCTGCTCGCCCGCCGCCTGCTGCCCGACACCCCGGACGCCCACCCCGTGGGGCTGCGCCGGCTCGACCCGCTGGGCGTCGTACTGCTCGGCTGCGGGGTGCTCGCGCTGCTGCTGCCCTTCGTCCAGTCCCAGCAGTGGCACGGCAACGCCAAGTACCTGCTGCTGGTGGTCGCGGCGGCCGTCCTCGGGGTGTTCGTGTGGTGGGAGGCGCGGTGCGGCGCGATGGGCGCGCAGCCCGTCGTGGAGCTGTCGCTGTTCAAGGTCCGCTCGTACTGGCTCGGTTCCTCGCTGATCCTGCTCTACTTCGCCGGCTTCACCTCGATCTTCTTCGTCACCACCCTGTACCTCCAGAACGGTCTGCACTACAGCGCGCTGCAGGCGGGGCTCACCATCACGCCCTTCGCCGTGGGCTCGGGCGCGGCCGCCGGCCTCGGCGGACGGCTCGTGGACCGCTTCGGCCGTCCGCTGGTCGCGCTCGGCCTGACCATGGTCGCGATCGGCCTGGCGGGTACGGCCTTCGCCGTCCATCAGGTGCCCGGACAGGGCGCCGGGTGGGCGATGCTCGTGCCCCTCCTGTTCGCCGGCCTCGGCAGCGGACTGGTGATCGCCCCCAACCAGACGCTGACCCTGTCCGAGGTGCCGGTGCACCGGGCGGGCAGTGCGGGCGGCACGCTCCAGACCGGACAGCGGGTCGGCTCCGCGATCGGTATCGCCGCGGTCGGCTCGGTGTTCTTCGCACGGGTGGGAGAGGACGGCTGGTCCACCGCGCTCGACCACGGTCTGTACGTCTCCGTCGCCTTCGTCCTCGGGGCCCTGGTGCTGGCCCTCGCCGACGTCCTGGCCGGCCGCAGGGACCACCGGCGGGCGGCCACCAGGGAGCGGGACGCGGCGTACACCGGGGGCGCCACCCGCTCGCCGTAGACGCGCTCCGGGAGACTCGTCCCGCTTCCGGCCCAGGTCACCGTCGCTCCGCGCCGGAATGAACCAGGCCCCGCCCGTGTTGGCATGTCCATCACCGGCAGTACGGCGCCGACGCACTGCCCCGACCGGAAGGCGCAACCGTGAAGGTCCGCAACTCGCTGCGCGCGCTCAAGAACAAGCCGGGCGCCCAGGTGGTCCGCCGTCGAGGCCGTGTCTACGTCCTCAACCGCAAGGACCCGCGCCAGAAGACCCGACAGGGCTGATCCGCGCCCCACCCGTGATCCCCCGAGGCCCCTCTGGGCGCGGGGGATCACTCGCGCGCGCCTTTCCCGGCCGCGCCCCCCCCTCAGCCGCCGGTCAGCCGCAGCCCGGCCCACAGAGCCGCCGTCGAGGCGAGCAGGGTGAGCGGGACCGTGATCAGGCCGAGCCGGGTGAACGCCCCAAGGGAGGCGTTCTCCCCGTGGTGGTGCAGGACCCGGCGCCACAGCAGCGTCGCGAGCGAGCCCGCGTACGTGAGGTTCGGGCCCAGGTTGACGCCGAGCAGGGCCGCGAGGACCGGTCCCGGGCCGTGCGGCGAGAGGATCGGCAGCAGCGCCAGGACGGCCGGCAGATTGTTGATGACGTTGGACAGCAGCGCGGCGAGCGCCGCCACCGCGAGCAGCGACCAGAAGGAGTCGCCCGAGGGCAGCAGCCGGCCGAGGCCGGACTCCAGACCGTTGTCGACCACCGCCCTGACGACCACGCCGAGCGCCAGGACGAACACGCAGAACAGCGGTGAGGCCGAGTCCACCAGCGCGCGCGGGCCCGTGGTGTGCCGCCGCAGTCCGCGCGCGGCGAGGACGAGGACACCCGCGAGCGCGGCCCAGGCCGGTGCGAGGCCGATCAGAGAGGCGCCCACGAACCCGGCGAGGGTCAGCGCCACCACGACCAGGGTGAGGACCGGCGCGCGCGGCGCCTCCTCCGCCGGGGGCGGGGCCGAGGCGCCCGCCGCGAGGTCGGCGCGGAAGAACCGGCGGAACACGGCGTACTCGACCGCGATCGCCGCGAGCCAGGGCGCCGCCATGAGCCCCGCGAAGCGCAGGAAGGACAGCCCGCTCACGCCGAAGGCCAGCAGGTTGGTCAGGTTGGACACCGGCAACAGGAGCGAGGCGGAGTTGGCCAGGTGGGCCGTGGCGTACACGTGCGGCCGGGCCCGCGCCCCGGCCCGCGCCGCCGTCGCGAACACCACCGGGGTCAGCAGCACCACGGTCGCGTCGAGGCTGAGCACCGCCGTCACCACGGCGGCCACCACGAAGACGCCGCCCAGCATCCGGGGCGCGCTGGCCCCGCACCAGCGCGCCACCCAGGCCCCCGCGACCCTGAACAAGCCCTCGTCGGCACAGAGCCGGGCGAGCATCAGGACGAGCGCGAGAAAGCCGACGACCGGCAGCAGTGTGCGCACCTCGTCCCACGCGGCCGAGGGGCTCACCGCGCCGACGCCCGCCAGGAGCACCGCGCCGGGCACGGCCACCGCCGCCTCCGGCAACCCACGGGGCCGGGCCACGGCGAAGGCGAGCACCGCGAGCAGGACGGCCACGGACAGGATCTCGGCGGGGACGGTACTCAGTGTGGTGCTCCGGGTGCGCGGGGCGCCGACGCCGCGGCGCCCGGAGAGGGCGGTACGGCGCCAAGCTTCCCACCCGTCCCGGTCGACGCCGGGCAGGCCCGCCCGCACGCGGGGCAGACCCGGGAAGGCCGGACGGACGCCGTGGCATGCTGCTCCCCATGACGACGCGATCACCGTTGCCCCGCCCCGGTTCCTCCCGTCGGCGCGGGGCGGTGCGCGCGGCGACGGCCGTCGTCGCGGGGCTCCTGCTGCTGACGGCGTGCGGGGGGACCACGGACGGCGCGGACGCCCGCGGTGTGCGGGGCGACGCCGAGGGGTTCCTCAGGGTGCCGGCCCCGGACCGCAAGCGGGCACCGGAACTCTCCGGCCCCACCGTGGACGGACGGCCGCTGGACACCTCGGCCTACCGGGGAAAGATCGTGGTGCTCAACGTGTGGGAGTCCACGTGCGCTCCCTGCCGGGCCGAGGCGCCCGCCTTCGCGAAGGTCGCCGGGCAGACGCGGCAGCAGGGGGTGGCCTTCCTCGGCATCAACACCCGCGAGGCAAGCCGCGCCGCCGCCCGGTCCTTCGAGAAGGCCCACAAGATCACCTATCCGAGCCTCTACGACCCGGACGGACGTAAGCTCCTCGCCTTTCCCCGGGGCACCTTCCCGCAGACGATCCCGGTGACCGTGGTCCTCGACCGGCGAGGCCGCATCGCCGCCCGCGCCTTCACCCCGCTCGGGGAACGCTCCCTGCGCGCGCTGATCCGCCCGGTCGTGTCGGAGGACTGAGGACAGCGACCGGGCGCACCACGACCGACAGCGCTGCGGGCCGGACCCCCGAGGGGTCCGGCCCGCAGCGCTGTCACTTCTCATCGCACCGTGTGCCGAGAAGGCGGCAGCGGCGCGGCGGAGGTCACTCGACGACGAGGTCGACCTGGATGTTGCCCCGTGTGGCCTTGGAGTAGGGGCACACCTGATGGGCCTGCTCGACCAGCTTCTGTCCGGTGGCCGCCTCGATCTCGTCGGGCAGCTCGACCCGGAGGGTGACCGCGAGCCCGAAGCTCTCGCCGTCCTTGCCGATGCCGACCTCGGCGGTCACTGAGATGTCGGAGGTGTCGACCTTGGCCTGCCGGCCGACGAGCCCGAGCGCGCTCGCGAAGCACGCGGCGTAGCCGGCCGCGAACAGCTGCTCCGGGTTGGTGCCCTTGCCGTCACCGCCGAGCGCCGGGGGCATCGCCAGGGTGAGGTCGATCTGTCCGTCGGAGCTGACCGCCCGGCCCTCGCGTCCGTTGGCGGTGGCCACAGCGGTGTAGAGCGCGTCCATGAAAACCATCCCTCTCGATCGCCGGTGCCCGGTGCTGCTCACCGTCGTTCACCGTGACGCCAGTAGAGCACACAATTAAGTTGTGCACAACTGAATCCTCCGGAGGCGTTACTCTGGAGTCATGGAGGACATGACGCCGCTCGGCACCCCGGACGAGGAATTCCTGCTGCTCGACCGTCAGATCTGTTTCTCGCTCAACGCGGCCTCCCGCGCCTTCGGCAGCGTCTACCGCATCGCCCTGCGCGAACTGGGTCTCACCTACCCCCAGTACCTCGTGATGCTGGTCCTGTGGGAGCACGGAGAGCTGCCGGTCAAGCGCATAGGAGAGCTGCTGCGGCTGGACTCCGGCACCGTCTCCCCGCTGCTGAAGCGGCTGGAGGCCGCGGGTCTCGTACGCCGGGAGCGGCTGGCGAGCGACGAGCGGTCGGTCTCGGTCCGCCTGACCCCGCGGGGCACCGCGCTGCGCGCCGAGGCCCGCGGGGTTCCCCGCTCCATCGCGAGCGCCACGGGCCTCGATCTCGACGAGATCAACGAGCTGCGCTCCCGCCTCACCCGCCTCACCGCCTCGCTCGACCGCGCCGCCGCCGAGGGGCTCGGCGGCTGACCACGTCCGCCGGGCCGTCCCCGGGGGAAGGAGCCCAGAGGGGGGAGAGGGGGACCGTGGCGGGAATCGACGCCCCGGCCGTCGGCCGGCTGCCCGCCGGGCGCGGGCGGGCGGTGCTCGCCGCGCTGATGCTGGCCGCCTTCACCTTCAACACCGCCGAGAACCTGCCGGTCGGTCTCCTGGAGAACATCTCGGCGGGGCTGCGGGTGTCGCTGTCCGCGGTCGGCTACCTGATCACCGCGTACGGTGTCACGGTCGCCGTGGCCTCCCTGCCGCTGGCCCACCTCGTGCGGGCCGTGCCCCGGCGCCACGTGCTCACGGCGCTGCTGACCGCGCTCGTCGTGTCCAGCCTGGTCGCGGCGGTGGCCGGCGCCTACTGGCCACTGTTCGCCGCCCGGCTGCTGACCGCGCTCGCCCAGGCGCTGTTCTGGGCGGTGACGGGACCCGTCGCGGTGGGCCTGTTCCGGCCCGAGGCGCGCGGACGCGTGGTCGGAGCGCTGTCCGTCGCCGGTTCGCTCGCCCTCGTACTCGGTGTCCCCGCCGGAACCTGGCTGGGCCGCGGCACCGACTGGCCGGTCCCCCTCACCGCGCTCGCGGGCCTGGGGCTGCTGTCCCTGGTCACGATCGCCGTCCTGCTGCCGACCTCACGTCCGGAGGAGGGGCACGCCGCCTACGGAACCAGCCCCGACACCCGGCGGTTCAGGGCCGTACTGGTGGCCGGAGCCCTCTCCGCGACCGGGGCGTTCGCCGGATACACCTACGTCGTGAGGTTCCTGGGGGAGGTGAGCGGCTTCTCGCCGGACGCGGTCAACGCCCTGTTCGTGGCCTTCGGAGTCGCCTGCCTGATCGGGGTGAGCCTCACCGGTGCCGTACTCGACCGCCACCCGCACGCCACGCTCACCACGGCCGTGGCCACGCAGACGGCGGGCCTGCTCGGCCTGTGGGCGGCCGGCTCCGAACCGGTGGCCGCGGTGGTGTTCCTGTCCCTGACGGGGGCCGCGCTCGGACCGGTCTTCATGGCCACCCAGAACGAGATGCTGCACTGCGCGCCGGGCCGCACCGACCTCGCGCTCGCCGCCAACTCGGGTGTCTACAACGCCGGAATCGCGGCCGGCGCGGGGCTCGGCGGACTGCTCCTGCCGCTCGTCGGGGTGCGCGGCGTCTTCCTCACCAGCGGACTGCTGACCGCCGCGTCCTGCGCGGTCCTGCTCGGCGAGCGTCCACGGACCGGACGCGGCGAGCGGTGACGCGGCGAGAGCCCTACCTCCCCACGGCCGCGCGCACTCCTGCCGTGTGCGCCCGCACGACCGACAGCATGGACGCCCGGTCGGGGAAGTCGCCGTCGAGCAGCCGCAGGGGGCCGGCGACAAGGGACAGGCGATGGGCGAGGACGTACAGGGACAGCCGGTGCGGGTCCAGCGCGACGCCGCGCACCAGGCGTGGGTAGTGGTGGCCGAAGCGCAGGCGCAGGAAGCCGTGCTCCCATTCCGCGTCGAAGAACATCGTGGACTCGACGTCGATCAGTACGGGCCGCAGTCGCGCGTCGAGCCGGACATGGTCCGGGCCCAGCTCGCCGTGGACCAGCGACAACTCCTCGCGCGGCGCCACCCTCCCGTAGCGCTCCGCAAGTGCGCCCCGCACCCGCTCCCGTACCTCCGCGATCGCCGGCACCCGGGCCGCGGCCTCCGCGAGATCCGCGAGCGCCCTGTCGTACACCATGCCCGCGCAGGTGGTGCCCCGCCCGGTCCGGTGACCCGCACGCACCGGGCCCGCCTTCCCGGGGGCCGGCCCGCTCCGTTCCCGCATCAGGGCCAGGCTCTGGGCGAGTTCGTCGAGCGGGGACCGGGCCCGTGCCGGGTCACGGTCGAGCAGCTCCTCAAGGCCGGGGCCGGGCAGGTCCTGGACGACGGCGTACGGTTCCCGCAACAGGTACACCTCGGGGGTCCTCGCCCCGGCCGCCGTCAACTCCCGCACCGCCGAGGCGAACAGCCCGAAGCCGGTCCCCGGTGAGAACGGGTCGGCCGGATCGTCCCGCGAAGAATCCCGCGCCCCGGGCCAGTAGTCCTCGTCGGCGGTCCACGCATGCACCACGACCGTCGTGCCGTCGTCCAGGACGACGCGGTACGTGCCCTTCTTGGAGCCCCCCATGAGCCGCTGAACGCCCACGGCCCGGCGCGCCCGCCCCAGGGCCTCCCGCACCAGGGGACGTACGAGGTCGAGTGTGAGCCTGGCGCGGGCGGCCGTCACGGCTGCTCCCGGTAGGGGTCCGGGAATTCCGGGAAGGCGGTCCGCAGGCTCCGCATGTCGAGGAGATCGCGCTCCCTGGGCGGGTAACCCGTGTGGAAGGCGGCCTGCTGCCGCGCCGACAGGCAGGGCACGGTCCGGCCCCCGATGCTCCCGGTGACGAAGCAGTCCGCCGGGTACGCGTACGGCCGCCCCGGCGTGTACGACTCCTGCCGCGCGCTCCCGTCCGCCGCGAAGACGAGCGGGTGGAGGTCCACCTGATGTCCCCGCCCGTCGCGCAGCACCCAGCGCACCGGGCGGGCGTCCTCGGCGAGTACATGGCCGAGTGCGCCCAGGGCCGCCGCCAACTGCGCCGCCTGATCGGCCCGGTGGGCGAGATCCAGGTCCTCGTGCGGCCGCGTCGGCGTACCGAGCAGCGCGTCGACACCCCAGCCCCCGGCCACCCACACGGCACAACCGGCCGCCTCCAGGCGGTCCAGCAGGACGATCACGGACTCGGCACTCATCAACACCCGGGCACGGTAGGCCGGGAGCGGAGGACAGGTCGAGCGAATATCAGGGGCGCCCCTCCGACGGGCGCCGGCCTGAAGATCGCCGCCTACGGCGCCGGCGCGGGTGTCGCCGGTCCGCTCGCCACCCGGTCCTCCCCCACCGGCACGCTCGTCCTCGCGGCGGGCGTCGCGCTCGCCGCCGTCGCCGTGCACGCCGTGTTCCCGCGGGACGCGAGCGGTGGCCGGGCCGGGGGGCCGGTACGGGCGCGCCGGCACCCCGGCGGAGTGCTGCACGCCCGCAACCGACCGTAAGGTGGGAGCTGTTGTAGCCGGTTCTCGTACGCGGGGAGGGGCCGTCGCATGGCGGGTGCGCTGTGTGTGGTGGCGGGGCTGCTGTGCGTCCTGGTCGGGGTGCGCGCGGGGGGCCGGGCCGTGCGCCCGTTCCTGCCCGGCCGGGAGGCGCGGACCCGCGTCGACCGCTTCCCCGGGGACGCGCGGCGCGCCGCCGACATGGCGATCGCACAGGCCCGCCGCCGGGCCACGAGGGCGGAGCCCGCCGTGGTCCGGGTCGCCGCCGTGATCCACCTCGCCACCACCCAGTTCGGCCAGCCCTGCGTACCGCCCCCGCTAGCCGCCGCCGTACTGCGCGAACGCTACGAGGCCCGGGGCTGCCGGCGCGACTGCGTCACGGACGCCTACCCGGCGCACTGAGGAGCGCGCCGCGCGGGTGCGGGCCGACCGGGGGGAGGGGGCGGCCGCGTCCGGTCACTCCGGCCAGGCCGACTCCTGGATCGTCGTGACGAAGTCGCCGCGCCGGTAGCCGGGCACGAAGTGCTCCAGCACGTCCGCCTTGACGTTGCCGAACGTCGTCTCCGGCTTCGGCGCGACACCCTCCGTGAAGGCTTCGAGGATGCGCCGCTTGAAGTCGGGGCGCGGGTGCAGCTCCGTGACCGCCGAGCGGTCCCGTGCGGAGATGTCCCCGAAACCGATGCCGAGCACGTCGTACTCGACTCCCGCGGTCACGAGGGCCACCTCGGGCTCCATGTACGCCGGGATGCCCGGAGTGGTGTGCAGGGCGATGGCCGTCCACACCCGGCGCACGCTGTCCTCGGGCACGTCGTGGGCGCGCAGGAAGCGGCGGGCCTCGTCCGCGCCGTCCACCTCGAAACGGCGACCGCTGTCCCGGTGCCGTTCGCCGAGCCCCAGGTCGTGGAACATCGCCCCGACGTACAGCAGCTCCGGGTCGACGCTCAGGTCCCGGTGCCGGCCGAGAAGGCTGCCGAACCAGTAGACGCGCCGTGAGTGGTGGTAGATCAGCTCCGGGGTCGTGTCCCGCACCAGCTCGGTCGCCTCACGGGCGAGCCGGGTCGCGGGCACGCTCACCCCCGCACAGGTCTCGGCCACGTTCCGCTCCTCCGTCATGGACATACCTCCGAAGTCCCGGGTCCGGGTGCCCGGCGAGTGCGCCGTCACCCCTCCAGACTGCACCGCACCGCCCGGTCCCCGCCCGCCGGGCAGCCGGGGGCGGGCGGGGTCACCGGCGGTGCGCCCGGGGCTGCAGCGTCGTCGCGTACGGTCCGGTGCCGCTCAGCAGTTCCTCGTGCGTACCGCTCTCCACCAGCCGTCCGTGGTCCAGGACCACGATCCGGTCGGCGTCCTGGACGGTCGAGAGCCGGTGCGCCACGACGAACACCGTGCGCCCCCGCATCAGCCGGGACAGCGCCTCCTGCACGAGCGCCTCGGAACGGTTGTCGAGCGCCGAGGTCGCCTCGTCCAGGACCAGGACCCGCGGATCGCGGACCAGGGCGCGCGCGATGGCCAGACGCTGCTTCTGGCCGCCGGAGAGCCGTGAGCCGCGCGTGCCGACCACGGTGTCGACGCCGTGCGGCAGCCGGTTCACGAACTCCAGGGCGTTGGCCGCCGCGAGCGCCGAGCGCACCTGCTCCTCGGACACCTCCTCACCCAATCCGTAGGCCACGTTCTCGCGGACGGTGCCCTCGAACAGGATCGACTCCTGCGGCACGACCGACAGGAAACGCCGGTAGGTCCGCAGGTCGAGCGTGGAGAAGTCCTGCCCGTCGAGCAGGACACGGCCCTCGGTGGGCCGCAGGAAGCCGATGACGAGGTTGAGGACCGTCGACTTGCCGGCCCCGGAACCGCCCACCAGCGCCACCGTCTCACCCTCGCGCACGGTGAGACTGAAGTCCCGGACGGAGTACTCGGCCGCGTCCGGGTAGCGGTGTCCCACGTGCTGGAACTCGAAGCGGCCCCGCACCGCCCCGGCCCGCGCCTTGCCCTCGTTGATCTCCAGATCGGGCGCCTGGAGCACCTCGCCCACCGAACGCACCGACTCCAGGCCCCGCGACACGATCGGCATCAGGTTGAGCAGGCCCGTGACCGAGGCGGTGAGCCCCGTGAAGAAGGTGCTGATCATCACGACGTCACCGGGGGAGATCCCGAACCAGCCGTAGTACGCGACGAGCGCCGACCCGGAGAGGAAGGCGACCGCCATGACGTTGAGCAGAATCCAGGACAGCGCGCCGAACCGGCCGCCCAGCATGTCGAGCCGGAACCCGGCCGTCAGCACCCGCTGAAGCGAGCTGTCCACGCGGCGCAGCGCGGTGGGCTCCAGCGCGTGGGCCCGGGTGATCGGGATGAGCGTGGTCATCTCGCCGACGCGGGTGGACAGCCGCTCCACCTCGACGCGGAACGCCTCGTTGTCGTCCCGGATGCGCCCGCGCAACCGCCGTACCAGCAGCGCCGCGAGCGGGACGACGACGAGGAACAGCGGCAGGACGACGGGGGCCTGGAAACCGATGACGGCCAGACCACCCAGCAGGGTCATCAGCGCGCCGAGCCCGCCGTTGGCCACCTGCTGGAGCATCTGCTCCAGCGCCTCCACGTCCCGGATGACCTTGGTGTGCAGCACCTCGGCGCTCACCCTTGAGTGATAACCGATCGAGAGGTGCTGCATACGGCGGCAGAGCGCACCGCGCAACTCCGTGCCGGTGCGGCGGATCGAGGTGCTCAGCAGGCGGGAGAAGAGCAGCGCGAGCGGGAAGTTGAGCAGGAGGACGAACAGGACGGCGGCCGTGTTCCACCACAACTGGGAGACCGGACGGCGCTCCACCACGACATCGATGATGTGGGCGGTCACCAGCGGCAGCAGCCACACCGGTATGTGCTTGACGGCGAACACGAGCACCGCGCCCCACAACCTGGCCCGGTCGGGACGCAACAGGTAGCCGAGGGTCCGCAAGGGGTGCTCACCGGCGTACTGGTGGTCCAGGGGCGGGGTGCGGGGGACGGAGTGGGGGGTCTTCTGCTTCAGAGGTTTCTGCCTCAAGAGCCGGGCATCCCTTCGGGGGTGACGGGTCGGCCTGGTCGACAGACAGCGAGTCTCCCCCCTCGTGGTGGTGGGCCGCCAGGGGATTCCGCGTGGTGGACCGCGGCCGAGGACCACCTCCGGCGAAGGACACTCCCGTCATCCCCGTACGGCCCCTCGGATCTCTCCCGGAGAAACCGACTCCCCGCGCCCGCTGCCCTCGTGATCTACGCTGGCCGCCGGGCGTGCCGCGATCCCCGGCCGGTGGGCGGGTGCGGCCAGGACGAGGACGAGGAGGGCGCGGCATGGGACTGCTGGGCGTGGCGGTGCTCGGGGCCGGGCACATGGGAGCGGACCATGTGCGCCGGCTCGACCGGGTGGTGAGCGGGGCGCGGGTGGCCGCCGTCGCCGATCCCGACACGGCGCGGGCCGCCGAGGCCGCCCGCGGTATCGAGGACTGCGCGGTGCGCGCCGACCTGACGTCCGCGCTCGACGCTCCCGGGGTGGACGCGGTACTCGTCGCCTCCCCGGCCCCCGCCCACGAGGCCGCCCTGCTCGCCTGCTTCGAACGCGGGCTGCCGGTGCTGTGCGAGAAGCCCATGGCGCCCGACGCGCGCGGCGCGCTGCGGCTGGTCGAGGCCGAGACGACGACCGGCGGCCGGCTCGCGCAGATCGGCTTCATGCGGCGCTACGACCGCGAGTACCAGCGGTTGAAGACGCTGCTCGACGGGGGAGGGCTGGGCCGGCCGCTCATGCTGCACTGCACGCACCGCAACGTGTCCTCCCCGCCCGGCTTCACCTCCGCGATGCTCATCAACAGCTCCGTCTCGCACGAGATCGACGCGGCCCGCTGGCTGCTCGGCCAGGAGATCACCGCCGTCACCGTGCTGCGGCCCCGCCCCACCACCCACGCGCCCGACGGCCTGAGCGATCCGCAGTTCGTCGTGTTCGAGACCTCCGGCGGAGCCCTCGTCGACGTCGAGATCTACGTCAACTCCCGCTTCGCCTATCAGGTGCGTGTCGAGGCCGTGTGCGAGGGCGGCAGCGCCCGCATCGGCGAGGAGCACACCATGGTCGTGCAGACCCCGGGAACGGTGGGGGAGGAGGTCGCCCAGGACTATCTGGTGCGCTTCGCCGGGGCTTACGACCGCGAACTCCAGAACTGGGTCGACGCGGCCCGGGAAGGACGCGTCACCGGACCCAGCGCCTGGGACGGGTACGTCTCCTCCGTCGTGGCCGAGGCCGGGGTACGGGCGCTGGAGACGGGGGAGCGGGTCGCCGTGAGCCTCGCGCCGCGGCCCGCGCTGTACGGCTGAACCGACCGCTGCCCCTTCGCGACAGAGCGCCGCTGACCGTACTGCCGAACCCCACCGGCGAACAGGACCGTCGGCTCGCGTCGGGGTGGACCGGACCGGAGCACGTCGGCTCGCGTCGGGGTGAACCGGACCGGAGCCGCCCGCCCGCGCCGCGGTCCCGGGCAGGGCGCGCACCCGCGCCCTGCCGGGACACGCCCCGCACTACCGGTGCGCGGCCGCTACTTCGGCTCCGGCCACGTGCCGCAGTCCTCCCACGTGGAGTCCCAGCCCGAGTTCCCGCCCGCGTCGGTCACCGTGAACGCGCCGGCGCCGGTGGGGAACGGGCAGTTGTAGACCCCGGCGGCGCCCACCCCGGAGGCCGTCACGCCGCTGACCCGTGCCTCGCCCGGGGTCTCGGCCTGGACCACCACGGTGCCCGCCCCGTCGATCCGCGCCCCGTCCACGGTCACGTTGCGCACCGCCTTCCCGGTGCCGCCGCCCGAGACGAACTCGAAGACGCCGTACGGGCTGTCGGTCGCCGTGGTGTCGGTGATGTCCACCGTCGCCTCGATGTCGCTGTCGTAGGCGTCGACCCGCAGGGCCCCCATCGGATGGCCCCAGTTCGGGTTGAGCGCCCCGGTGCGCACCAGCGTGTTGCCGGAGACGGTGATGGTGCCGGCCAGCGGGAAGAAGGGGTCCGCGAACTTCTGGTTGGAGATCGCGATGCCGCTGCCCAGCGCGTTGGTGTCCGAGACCAGATTGTCCTTGACGGTGATGTCCCTGCCGCCGTAGATCGCGATGCCGTTGGCGAGGTTGGGCTGCGAGACGGTGTTCGACGCGAAGACGGAATCGGAGTTCGTGGCGTTGAGCGACCACATCGCGAGCGCGTCGTCACCGTTGTTGCGCAGGAAGTTGTCGCGTACCCGCACGCCCTTGGCGCTGCCGTTGAGGTTGAGCCCGTCGGCCGTCGTGTCGACGATCCGGTTGTCCTCCACCACGAGGTCGTCGTTGTTCCCGGTCAGCCACAGGCCCACCTTGAGGTGCTGGACCCACATGCCGGAGACGGAGGAGCCCGGACCCAGCGAGCCGTTGACGAAGTTGTCGGGGCTGGAGTCGTTGCGCTCGGTGACCTCGCCGATGACCGCGAAGTCCGCGAGATGCGCGTCACCCGCGGACGAGGATTGGTTGACGAAGCTGGAGGAGTGCACGACCGAGTACCAGCTGCCCGCGCCCCGCAGCGTCACGTTCTCGACCCCGCTGAGGGAGGAACCCACCGTGAAGTCGCCTTCCGGAATCCACACCACTCCGCCCTTCGCGGCGGCGATCGCCTCGCGGAACGCCTGGGTGGAGTCGGCCTTGCCCGAGGGATCGGCCCCCTTGTCGACGACCGAGACGGACCCGGCCGGCCGCGCGGCGGGCGGCGCGACCTTCTCGAAGTCCGCGACGTCCACGGTCACCTCGGCCGAGGCGGTGAGCGTCACCTCGTCCCCGGCCGCGACGTCCTGGCCGAGCAGCACGCGCGCGCTGTCCAGCAGGTGGTGCGTCTTCGAGCCGACGATCCAGGGTGTGTCGACATAGGAGTACTTCGAGGTCAGCGCGAGCGAGGCGCCCGTGGACTCGCCTCCCACCGAGACGTCCAGGCTCCCCGAGGTGCCGTCCGGGACGCTGTAGGCGACGGTCAGCGCGTTCGCCGCGACCGGCGCGGTGAAGGTGATGCTCTGCCCCGCCGCGAGTTTTACCGCCCGGCGCCCGGAGGACTCCGAGGCCACGGTTCCCTGCGTCAGGTCGGGACCGACCGCGCTCCCCTCGCTGCGCGCGTCCTCCGCCTCCACCGAGGTGAAAGGCAGATCGGCCCCCGCGGCGGCCGCGACGCGGCCCGCGGCACCCGCCGGGAGCGGGGCCGCCGAGGACACGGGCACCAGGAGCGCCGCCGTCGTCCCGGCGGCGGCCACGGCCACCGCGAGCGGGAGGAGACCGCGTCGGCGGGAGCGGGGCCGTGCAGGGGTTGTCATGTTCTTGTCATCACTGGACATGGAGTGAGCTGCGCCTTCCTGTGGGGTGGAAAGGGCGGCTGTCGGGGCGGTGGAAGGTGCCCTGGGGCACGGCCCCGATGCCACGAGGGAGGGCGACGGTGGGGGTCGCGGCTCCCGTCGTGCGACCGGTGGTCTCACGAGAGTGGAACGTGGCGCTCACCCTAGATGTGTCGCGCAGGGGTCAGCAAGACTTCGACAATATTTCGTGAATTCCTGACTGGTGGTCCCAGGGTCCGTCGGAGCGGGTGTGTACGGTCGCCCTCGCGCGTAACCAGAGCCGGAAGACGGCGGGTTGGGGCGGGACGGCGCGAGATGGGCGCCGCGTGCCTGCGAAGTCCTGACCGGTGTTCGTCCTGGTTTCGGTCAACTACTGAAGATGTCCGACCTTCGACGTCATACAGTTTGCAACTGCTGCGTTAATCTTGCGCTCATGACGCGACGAATTGCTCAGGTGGCCAAGAAGGTCGGGGTCAGTGAGGCCACGGTCAGCCGGGTGCTGAACGGCCGGCCGGGGGTGGCCGCGGCCACCCGGCAGTCCGTGCTGACCGCACTCGACGTCCTCGGCTACGAGCGCCCCACCCAACTGCGCGGGGAGCGTGCCCGGCTCGTCGGTCTGGTCCTGCCCGAACTCCAGAACCCCATCTTCCCCGCGTTCGCGGAGGTGATCGGGGGAACGCTCGCCCAGCAGGGGCTGACCCCGGTGCTGTGCACCCAGACCAAGGGCGGTGTCTCGGAGGCGGACTACATCGAGCTGCTGCTCCAGCAACAGGTGTCGGGAGTGGTGTTCGCCGGGGGACTGTACGCGCAGGCGGACGCCTCGCACGACCACTACAAGGTGCTCGCCGAGCGGCAGATCCCGGTGGTCCTCATCAACGCCGCCATCGAGACCCTCGGCTTCAACGCGGTCTCCTGCGACGACGGGGTGGCGCTGGAACAGGCGTGGCGCCACCTCGCCTCGCTCGGTCACGAGCGCATCGGGCTGATCCTGGGCCCCGAGGGGCACATGCCCTCGCGGCGCAAACTGGCGATGGCCCGCGCGGTAGCGGCCGCGGCCGGGAGCGAACTGCCCGAGGAGCGCGTCGTACGCGGGATGTTCTCGCTGGAGGGCGGGCAGGCGGCGGCCTCCCGGCTGCTCGACAACGGGGTCACCGGCATCATCTGCGCGAGCGACCCGCTCGCCCTCGGGGCGGTGCGCGCCGCGCGGCGCAGGGGCCTCGACGTGCCGGGGCGGATATCCGTGGTCGGGTACGACGACTCGGCCTTCATGAACTGCGCGGAGCCCCCGCTCACCACCGTGCGTCAGCCGATCGAGGCGATGGGGCGCGCGGCCGTGGAACTGCTCACCCTGCAGATCGGCGGCCGCACGGTGCCGCCGGGGGAGCTGTTGTTCGAACCCGAGCTGGTGGTCCGCGGCTCCACCGCGCAGGCCCCGCGCGGCCTCTGAGCACTCTTTCCGGCCCGGACGGGCACGGGAGGACCGCACGCCCCTCAAGCCCCCACGGGTCAGCCCGCGGGGGCTTCTTCGTGGCGCCGGACGATTCCGGCCCGTTCACCGGCGCCTGCGGAGGTTCCGGCGGTAGGGTGCGGTCCCCGGCCGCGGGCGGCCGTGGCTCACGAGGCCGGCGCGTCGCGGGCCGCGCGACCCCGTCAAGGGCCGGAGCGCCGGAAGTCCATAACTTTCAGAACACCGTTGCGTCTCCGACTGGTCCCGGTTCTGTTCCGGGCAGCCCGCCGTCGCCCAGGAGGCCCGTACCGGAGTCGGCGAAGGCCGGGCCCGCCCGGCCGGGGTGCCCCGCCCGCACCTCGCGCGCCCGCCCCTCGTCGTGGTGCGGGCCCACCTGAAGCGCCGCAGGTCGTACGGGGGTTGACCGCCGGTCGCGCGGCCTCGGACGATCTGTCGCGCCCGCGCTCGCGGGGACTTCTCCCCGGCCCCCTCCGCGGCCACCGCATCCAACGCCCTGTCAAAGATTTGCGAAATCGGAGCGACATCTTGCGGACATTCGTAGTTGGTGATTGAGTGAGCGCCGCCACACAGCGAAGTAGCTGTGGGTTTCCCATCCCTAGAGGGGTCCACCGATGAGAAGCTCCGGGTTCCGCCGTACCTGTACCGCCGCCGTAGTGTCCGCGTTGGCCTTGACCAGCCTGGCCGCCTGCGGCTCGGACGACGACGGTAACGACTCCGCGAAGGGCGGCAAGACGAAGATCACCGTCAACTGCATGCCACCCAAGAGCGCCAAGATCGACCGGAAGAGCTTCGAGGACGACATCGCGACGTTCGAGAAGGCCAACCCCGACATCGACATCGTCGGGCACGACGCGTTCCCCTGCCAGGACCCCAAGACCTTCGACGCGAAGCTCGCGGGCGGCCAGATGGAGAACGTGTTCTACACGTACTTCACCGACGCCTCGCACGTGGTCGACATCAACCAGGCCGCGGACATCACGCAGTACGTCAAGGACATGAAGGGTTACTCGGACATCCGGCAGGACCTGCGGGACGTCTACACCGTGGACGGCAAGGTGTACGGCGTGCCGCGCACCAACTACTCGATGGGCCTCCTGTACAACAAGAAGCTCTTCAAGGAGGCCGGCCTCGACCCCGAGAAGCCGCCGGCCACCTGGGAAGAGGTCCAGGCCGCGGCGAAGAAGATAGCGGGCCTGGGCAAGGGCGTCGTCGGATACGCCGACTACAGCGCGCAGAACCAGGGCGGCTGGCACTTCACCGCCGAGATGTACTCGCAGGGCGGCGACGTGGTGAGCGCCGACGGCAAGAAGTCGGCCGTCAACACCCCCGCGGGCAAGGCCGTCCTGCAGAACCTCAAGGACATGCGGTTCCGGGACAACTCGATGGGCTCCAAGCAGCTGCTCATCCTCAACGACGTGCAGCAGATGATGGGCTCCGGCAAGCTCGGCATGTACGTCTCCGCCCCGGACAACATCCCGATCCTGGTCAAGGAGAAGGGCGGGAACTACGAGGACCTCGGCCTCGCCCCGATGCCCGGCGGCAAGGGCACCCTGGCCGGTGGAGACGGCTACATGTTCAACAAGAAGGACACCCCGGCGCAGATCAAGGCCGGCCTGAAGTGGCTGGAGTTCCAGACCAACACCCCGGGCAAGGGCCTCAACGACTGGCAGCGCGCCTCCGAGAACAAGGCCCCGGTCGGTCTGCCCGAGCCGCGCCTGTGGACCGGTGCCACCGACCAGAAGGACCTCGCGCTCAAGAAGAAGTACGCGAACGTCCCGGTCGAGAACTACCAGGCGTTCCTCGACGGCGCCGACTCCGTCAAGCCGAAGCTGGAGCCGGCCAAGGCCCAGCAGATCTACTCGGTCCTCGACGCCGCCGTCTCCGCCGTCCTGACCAAGAAGGACGCGGACATCGACGGCCTGCTCAAGGACGCCGACACCAAGATCAACGGCATTCTCGCCCGAGGCTGACCACTCCATGAAGACTGCTCAGGAACCTCAGCGGTCCGCCGCGGCGCCGCCCCCCGTACAGCGGGGGGCGGCCCGCCCGGCGGGCCACGAGCGCGCGGCCCGCCGGCGCCGCGCCCTCGTACACAATCTCCGCGCCTACGCCTTCCTCGTCGGCGGCGTCGTCTGCTTCGCCCTGTTCTCCTGGTATCCCGCGATCCGGGCGATCATCATCGCCTTCCAGAAGTACATCCCGGGCTCCGACCCGGAGTGGGTGGGCTTCGACAACTTCACGGCCGTCTTCCACGACCCGGAGTTCGCCACCGCCTGGAAGAACACCGCGATGTTCACGGTGTTCGCCCTCGTGATCGGCTTCGCCGTCCCGTTCGTCATGGCGCTCGTCCTGAACGAACTGCGCCACGCCAAGGGATTCTTCCGCGTCGTGGTCTACCTCCCGGTGATGATCCCGCCGGTGGTCAGCGCCCTGCTGTGGAAGTGGTTCTTCGATCCGGGCGCGGGTCTGATCAACGAGGTCCTGCGCTTCCTCCATCTGCCCACCTCGGACTGGATCTTCAGCTCCGACACCGCGCTCGTCTCGCTGGTCCTCGTCTCCACGTGGGCCAACATGGGCGGCACCGTCCTCATCTACCTCGCCGCCCTCCAGGGCATCCCCGGGGAGCTGTACGAGGCGGCGGAGCTGGACGGGGCGAACATCTGGCAGCGGGTGCGGCACGTCACCATCCCGCAGACCCGCTTCATCATGCTGATGCTGATGCTGCTCCAGATCATCGCCACGATGCAGGTGTTCACCGAGCCCTTCGTCATCACCGGCGGCGGGCCCGAGAGCTCCACCACCACCGTGCTGTACCTGATCTACAAGTACGCTTTCAGTTATCAGAATTTCGGCGGGGCCTGCGCCCTGAGCGCCATGCTGCTGGTTCTGCTGAGCCTGTTCTCCGCCTGCTACCTGTGGCTCACCCGCACCAAGGACTGAGACCCAAGGACCGAGAGAGGAGAACAGCGTCATGACCACCGTGCTTCCGCCCACCGAACCGATGCAGAAGACCGGTTCCCGCAAAAGAGAACGGGCCAGCACCCCGGGCATCCGGGGGCTCGTCTCGCCGCTGGCCCTGGCCAGCCCCAAGGGCCGGATCATCTACTGGGTGATCTTCACCGTCGTGGTGATCGCCTTCGCCCTCGCCTTCCTCTTCCCGGTGTACTGGATGATCACCGGGGCGGCGAAACCGGCCGACGAACTCACCCGCACCCCGCCCACCCTGTTCCCCGAACAGTGGAACTTCTCCGGGTACACGGACGCCTGGGACCAGATGGACCTGCCCCGGCACCTGTGGAACACCGTCGTGCAGGCGGCCGGGGCCTGGGCCCTGCAGATCGTGTTCTGCACGGCCGCCGCCTACTCCCTGTCGAAGCTGCGTCCCGCCTTCGGCAAGGTGATCCTCGGCGGCATCCTCGCCACGCTCATGGTGCCCGCCCAGGCCATGCTGGTGCCGAAGTACCTGACCGTCGCGGACCTGCCGCTCATCCACACCAGCCTGCTGAACGACCCGCTGGGCATCTGGCTGCCGGCCGTCGCCAACGCCTTCAACCTGTACCTGCTGAAGAACTTCTTCGACCAGATACCCAAGGACGTCCTGGAGGCGGCCGAGATCGACGGGGCGGGCAAACTCCGTCAGCTCTGGTCGATCCTGCTGCCGATGTCCCGGCCGGTGCTGGCCGTGGTCTCCATCCTCGGCCTGGTCGCCGTCTGGCAGGACTTCCTGTGGCCCCTCATGGTGTTCTCCGACACCGACAAACAGCCCATCAGCGTGGCTCTGGTGCAGCTCTCGCAGAACATCTCGCAGAGCACCCAGATCGGCGCGATGGTCATCGCGAGCATCCCGATGGTGCTGGTCTTCCTCGTCTTCCAGCGGCACATCATCGCCGGTATCTCCGCCGGTTCCACCAAGGGCTGAGCCGGCCCGCGCCCACCGGCGCCGCCGGACCGATCCTGCGCACCGCCGTCCACTCCCGTTCCCCGCTGTGGGGGCGGCGGTGCGCAGTCCCGAACCAACAAAGCCCCACCGGAAAGCCCCACCGGGACGACACCGGCTCTGCGGGGCCCGCTCTCACGCCCGAAAGGAAACACATCGCATGGAAGGCAGCTCTCGGGAGTCCGCCGGCTCGAACTGGTGGCGCTCGGCCGTCATCTACCAGGTCTATCCGCGCAGCTTCGCGGACGGCGACGGAGACGGCACCGGCGACCTGGCGGGCGTCCGCGCCAAGCTGCCGTACCTCGCCGAACTGGGGGTCGACGCCCTCTGGTTCACCCCCTGGTACCTCTCGCCGCTCGCCGACGGCGGCTACGACGTCGCGGACTACCGCACCATCGACCCCGCCTTCGGCACCCTCGCCGAGGCCGAGAAGCTGATCGCGGAGGCCCGTCAGCTCGGCATCCGCACCATCGTCGACATCGTCCCCAACCACGTCTCCGACCAGCACGCCTGGTTCCGCGCCGCCCTCGCGGCGGGCCCCGGAAGCCCGGAGCGGGAGCGCTTCCACTTCCGCCCCGGCCGTGGCGAGAGCGGTGAACTGCCGCCCAACGACTGGCCCTCCGAGTTCTCCGGCGAGACCTGGACCCGGGTCGAGGACGGGGAGTGGTACCTCCACCTGTTCACCCCGCAGCAGCCCGACCTCAACTGGGACCACCCCGAGGTGCGCCAGGAGCACGAGGACGTCCTGCGCTTCTGGTTCGAGCGCGGCGTGGCCGGCGTCCGCATCGACTCCGCCGCCCTGGTCGCCAAGGACTCCGAGCTGCCCGACTTCGTCGAGGGCGAGGGCCCGCACCCCTACATCGACCGGGACGAACTGCACGAGGTCTACCGCTCCTGGCGCCGGGTGGCCGACGAGTACGGAGCGGTCTTCGTCGGCGAGGTCTGGATGCCCGACGCCGAACGCTTCGCCCGCTACCTGCGCCCCGACGAACTGCACACCGCGTTCAACTTCAACTTCATGACCTGCCCCTGGGACCTGGACCGGCTGCGGGCCGCGATCGACGGCACCCTCGCCGAGCACGCCCCCGTCGGGGCGCCCGCGACCTGGGTGCTGTGCAACCACGACGTGACCCGCACCGTCACCCGGTACGGCCGCGCCGAGGACACCGGCTTCGCCTTCGAGCGCAAACGCTTCGGCGTCCCCACCGACCTGGAACAGGGCACCCGCAGGGCCCGCGCCGCAGCGCTCCTCTCCCTCGCCCTGCCCGGCTCCGTCTACCTCTACCAGGGAGAGGAACTCGGCCTGCCCGAGGCGGACATCCCGCGCGAGAAGATCCAGGACCCGATGTACTTCCGCTCCCAGGGCGTCGACCCGGGCCGGGACGGCTGCCGGGTGCCGTTGCCCTGGATCGCGGACGCCCCGTACAGCGGCTTCGGCTCGACCGGCGAGCCCTGGCTGCCGCAGCCCGAGGGCTGGTCCGCGTACGCCGCCGACATCCAGGCCGCCGACCCCTCCTCGATGCTCTCGCTCTACCGCGCGGCGCTGCGGCTGCGCGCGAGTGAGCCCGGCTTCGGCGACGGACCCATGGAATGGCTGACCGCCGCCCCCGGCGTCCTCGCCTTCACCCGGCCCGACGGCCTCGTATGCGCCGTCAACTTCGCGCGGGAGCCCGCACCGCTCCCCGCGCACTCAGCCGTCCTGCTGGCCAGCGGCTCTCTCGACGAGAGTGGCAGGCTCCCGCAGGACACCGCGGTCTGGCTCAGGCACTGAGCCCCGGGGCGGTGCGCGGACTCCACCGCGTACCGCCCCGCCGCCCCGGGCCGGGCCGCCGTTCCACCCCCACCCACCCGCACAGAAGGAATGTCATGCACATGGCAACAGTCGCTCCTTCGCACCCCGGATCCCACCCCACTCCACCCCCGAGATCCCGTGTCCGGCGCGTGCGCGCGCTCGCCGCCCTCACGGCGCTCGCCTGCACCGCCGGCCTCGGCGCCCTCGCCGTCACCGGCCCCGCCGCGGCGGCCCAGAAGGCCCCGCTCTCCCCGCTCGCCGTCGAGGGACGCGGCGCGAGCGTCCCCTTCACGGAGCTGGAGGCCGAGGCCGCCACCACCAACGGCCAGGTGATCGGCCCCGACCGCACCTACACGACGCTGCCCTCCGAGGCCTCGGGGCGCAGCGCGGTACGCCTGGACGCGGCGGGGGAGTACGTCGAGTTCACTCTCACCAAGCCCGCCAACGCCGTGACCCTGCGCTACAGCGTCCCGGACAACACGGCCGGCACCGGCATCACCGCGCCCGTCGAGCTGAGTTCGGGCGGCAGCAAGCTGAAGGACCTCGACTTCACCTCGAAGTACGGCTGGTTCTACGGCAGCTACCCCTTCACCAACACCCCGGGCGACAAACCGCACCACTTCTACGACGAGACCCGCGCGCTGTTCGGCAAGACCCTCCCGGCCGGGGCCAAGGTGCGGGTCACCCTCCCGTCGACCACGGCGACCCCCTGGGCCGTCGTCGACCTCGCCGACTTCGAGCAGGTCGCCGACCCGCTCGCGCGCCCGGCCGGTTCGCTGTCCGTCGTCGACTACGGCGCCGACGCGAGCGGGGCCGGGGACTCCACGAGCGCCTTCCAGAAGGCCGTGGACGCGGGCGCCGCGCAGAACAAGGAGGTCTGGATACCGTCCGGCACCTTCAAGCTCACCGACCACGTGGTCGTCGACAAGGTGACCCTGCGCGGAGCGGGCCCCTGGTACTCCGTCCTCACCGGACGCAGCTCCACCGACCGCACGCGGGCGGCCGGGATCTACGGCAAGTACGTCCAGGGCGGCGGCTACACCGGTCAGATCCGCCCCTACGAGGCCGGCGGTCCGAGCAAGAACGTCACCCTCAGGGACTTCGCGCTCATCGGCGACATCCGCGAGCGGATCGACGAGGATCAGGTCAACGCGCTCGGCGGCGCCATGAGCGACTCCACCGTCGACAACGTGTGGCTCCAGCACACGAAGGTCGGGGCCTGGATGGACGGCCCCATGGACAACTTCCACATCAAGAACAGCCGCATCCTCGACCAGAGCGCGGACGGGGTGAACTTCCACGCCGGCGTCACCAACTCCTCGGTGGAGAACACCTTCCTGCGCAACACGGGCGACGACGGCCTCGCCATGTGGGCCGACACCAAGAACAACGTGAAGAACTCCTTCACCAAGAACACGGTCGTCGCCCCGATCCTCGCCAACAACATCGCGATCTACGGCGGCAAGGACATCTCGGTCACCGACAACGTCGTCTCCGAATCGCTCACCAACGGCGGCGGGCTGCACGTCGGCAACCGCTACCCGGGTGTCAGCCCCGGCAACGGCACCGACGTCTCGGGCACCTTCACCCTCGCCCGCAACACCACCATCCGGGCCGGCAACACCGACTACGGCTGGCCCTTCCCGATCGGTGCCGTGTGGTTCGACTCGCGCGACAGCTCGATCGACAAGGCGACCATCAACGTCACCGACACCGACATCCTGGACAGCTCCTACTCGGCGATCCAGTTCGTCTCCGGCACCACCAAGGGCGTCAACTTCAAGAACGTCAACATCGACGGCACCGGGACCTTCGCCCTGCAGTTCAACGACCCCGGACAGGCGAGCTTCACGGGCGTCAAGGCCAAGAACATCGGCTTCCGCGAGCCCGTCTACAGCTGCCTCGGCAGCTCCCTGAACATCACGCAGGGCACCGGCAACTCCGGCTGGAACGAGAAGCTGCCCGCCACCTACTGCGGCGAGTGGCCCGCCCCCGTCTACGGCGGCGGCAGCGGCCCGACGGACCCGACCGGGCCGACCGACCCGACCGACCCGCCCACCGAGCCCCCGACCGACCCCACCGTCAACCTCGCCCAGGGCAAGCAGGCCACCGCGACCTCCTCCACCCAGGCCTACGACGCCGGCAAGGCCGTGGACGGCAACGCGAGCACCTACTGGGAGAGCCAGAACAACGCCTTCCCGCAGTCGCTCACCGTCGACCTCGGCGCCACCAAGGCCGTCAAGCGGCTGGTCCTGAAGCTCCCCCCGGCCGCCGACTGGGGCGCGCGCACCCAGACCCTGTCGGTGCTCGGCTCCACCAACGGCACCTCCTGGACCACGGTCGCCGCCTCCAAGGGCTACCGCTTCGACCCGGCGAGCGGCAACAAGGTGACCGTCGACCTCCCGGCCAACACCAGCCTGCGCCACCTGCGGCTCACCGTCACCGGTAACACCGGCTGGCCCGCGGGGCAGCTCTCCGAACTGGAGGCGTACGGCTCCTGAGCCGGCGCGCCGAAGCTCCGTACGGCTCCTGACTCCGTACGGTCGCACCGGGCCGTGTCCCGCCCTCCGGCGGGGCACGGCCCTTCGCGTGCGCCGGGTCGCACCTCGTCCGGCGCGCGCTCCCCGCCCGGCCGGGTCATGATGAACGACGGGACGGGCCCGCCCGGGACGGCGGCCGGTCCCTTCCCCTGTGCCCCCAGCCGACCCCGGCCCCGCCGCGCACCGCGACGGGGCCCTTCGCCGGAGTACGACACCATGCCTGTGCCCGAACCCGACCTGCTGGCCGACCTCGCCCGCCGCTACCGGCGTCAGGAGCGCCTGGTGCGCAGCGCCCCGCACGACCTCGGCCGCCGTCGGCGCCTGGAGGAGACCGCGTACACCCTGCGCGTCCTGACCGGCCGTACCACCGCCCACGAGGCCGTCCGCGCCGCGGAGGTCGCCCTCGCGGGGTGCGGCCTGGTCCCGGCGGCGCGCACGCCGCGCCGACCCGACACCGGCCCCGGGGCGCGTTCAGGACATCGTCACTGAAATGTGACCCGCGTCACAGGTGTGCGGGGTGCGGGACGGGGCACCAGTCCTGTGACCCGAGCTCACGGCGGCCCTCCCCCCGGCCTCCTTGAGCCGATGCGGCCCCGCGCGCCCACCCCCCCAGGGCGTCAGCGGGGCCGCGGTTCGTGCGGCCCGGGGCGGGCGGGCCGGGCGCCCTCCGCCCCGGAACCATGTCCTTCCGGGCCGGGGCGACCGGCGTGCCCGTCCTCCGGCTCAGTGCCCGATCGGCTCGTTGTCCGCCGACTCGTTGCCCGAGACGGCCAGCGTGAACGAGTGCCCCGCCGGGTCCGCGTACAGGCGTGTGTCGCGCGGGCCGCCGTTGTCCTTCGTGTCGATCGGCCGTGCCCCGAGCCCCACGGCCTCCCGCTCCGCCTCGTCCATGTCCCCGTTCGCCACCAGGATGTGCAGATGTGACTGGAGGGAGTCGTCGGGGCGCGGCCAGCTCGGCGGCGCGTATCCGTGGTCCCTGCGCACCGCCAGATGCACCCCGCCCTCGCTCACGACCTCCACGAAGTCCGGATTGGCTCCGTACCGTATCTCGCCTCCCAGTAACTCCGCGTAGAAGGAAGCCAGTTCGACCGGCTCCGCACAGTCCAGTACCAAGTACGCGCTCTTCGCCACCGTCATGGTCTGCGGATACCCCGCCCCGGTTCCGGCACACGGCGCCCCGTGTCGCGTCCGGCAGGCCGGGTACGCGGGGCGCGAAAGGGCCCGGAGGCTCCCGGGCCGCACCCGCACCGAAGGAGACCGTCGATGGACCGCACCGAAGGGCATCCGATACCCGAACCGGCAAGCCCCGTCGTCCTGGAGCCGAGGCCGCCGCGCGGCCCCGTCCGCACCCATCTGCCCGGCCGCGCCGCGCGGGAGAGGGCCGGTGATGCCCGGAACGGCACCGAGCCGCGGCCGCCCGCCGACCCGGACTGGCCGGCCGGCAACGTCGTGCGCGGTCTCGACTGACCTGCGCGGCGGCCAGGCGTGGCACGCCCGCCCCGGCGGGCGGCGGTGGTTACATGACGTCCCGTGACCGCCCGGTCACGGGACCGGGGCGGAGAGCCGTGGAGGTGAGGACATGGAGCCGGCGGTACGCGCGGCCGCGCTCGCGGGCGCCGAGATCCTCGCCTGGTGGGCGCCGCTCACCGGGCTGTGGCTCGTCCTCATCAGTACCGTCGACACCGTGGAACTCGGCGTGGGCGCCGGCAGCGCCCTGCTCACCGCGCTCCTCGCCCGCGCCGTACGGCGGGCGGTGACCCGCGGGTGAACATCTGGCTCGCGCTCGCGGCCGCCCTCCTGGGCCTCGGCCTCGGCCCCGCCGTCTGGGGCGTGGCGAGCGGGTCACTGCGCCGCCGGGTCGTGTCCCAGAACCTCGCGACGACCACCGTCGGCCTCGTCCTGCTCCTGCTCGCCCAGGGCTACGACCGCCCCACCTACACCGACCTCGCGCTCGTCCTGTCCGTCCTCGGCCCCACCGGGACGCTGGTCTACGCACGGCTGCTGACCGAACGTCTGCGCCCGGGGCCCCCGGGCGCCTGGCTGACCACCGTGCTGCCCGCGGCGGCGATCTCCGCCGTGGTCCTCGCCCTCGTCCTCGCGACGGGGCCCGGCCGCGCGGCCCTCAAACTCCTCGTCATCGGGGTCCTCCTGGCCGGCGGCAACAGCCTGGCCTCGCGCGCCCTCGGGTCCGGCATCGGCGGCGAGGCGAACGCCGCTTCCGGCAGCGGGGGAGGGGGCCGAAGTGGCTGAGAACCTGCTCGCGTGCCTCGCCCTGCTGCTCGTCGTGGCCTCCTCGACGGCGGCCGTCCTCGTCCGCAGCCCCGGCCGCCAGGCCCTCGTCCTCGCCGTCGCCGGACTCGCCCTCGCGGTCCTGTTCACCGTCCTCCAAGCGCCCGACGTCGCACTGTCCCAGCTCGCGGTCGGCTCCGTGCTGACCCCGCTCCTGCTCATGCTGACGGTGCACAAGGTGCACCGGCGATCCCGCCCGGGACCGTCCGCGAGCCGGCCGAAGGACCGGCGGCGGTGAGGCACCGCCTGCGGCTGGGGCTCCTCCTCGTGTCGGGCGCCGCGCTCGCCGTCCTCCTCGTCGCGGCCTGCCTCGACCTCCCCCGCTTCGGTGGCGCGAGCCACCCCTACGGGGAGCGGGCCACCGCCGCCGCGCTCTCCCGGCACACCGCCAACGTCGTCTCCGCCGTCAACTTCGACCTGCGCGCCTTCGACACCCTCGGCGAGGAGAGCATCCTGTTCGCCGCCGTCCTCGGGGTCGGGGTCCTGCTGCGCCGCACCGAGGACGAACGCAAGAAGGCCCCGGCCCCCGACCCGGCGCCCCGCCCCGTACGCCTCTACACCCTCGCCGTCCTGCCCGTGTCCCTCCTCATCGGCTGGTACGTCGTCGCCCACGGCCAGCTCAGTCCGGGAGGCGGCTTCCAGGGCGGGGTCGTCGTCGCGAGCGCCGTCCACCTGCTGTACATCGGTGTGGACTACCGGGCCCTGGAACGCGTCCGCCCCCTCGGCCCCTACGTGGTCGCCGACGCGGCGGCCGAGGGCGCCTACCTCCTGATCGGCGCCGGAGCGCTCCTGGCGGGCGGCTCCTACCTCGCCAACGACTTCCTGCCGTACGGCACCTTCGACACGCTCACCTCCGGCGGCACCGTGCCCCTGCTCAACGCGGCGGTGGGGGCCGAGGTGGCCTGCTCCGTCATCGTGCTGCTCGCCCACTTCCTCGACCAGGCCGTCGAGATCGAGGCCGCCCGCGCCGCCCATCTCGCCGAGAGGACGGAGGGAGCGTGATGGACGTCCTGCCCTACCTCGCCGCCCTCTGGCTCTTCCTCGTCGGCTGCTACGGGCTGGCCACCAGCCGCAACCTCGTCCACGCCGTCGGCTGCCTCGGCGTGTGCCAGTCCTCGACGTACGTCCTGCTGCTCGCCGTCGGCTACCGCGACGGCGCCACCGCGCCCGTCTTCGCCGACATCGAGCCCGGCTCCCGGCCCGTCGTCGACCCCGTCGTCCAGGCCCTCGCCCTCACCGACGTCGTCGTCGGCGCCACCGTCACCGCCCTGCTGCTCGCCCTGGTCGTCCAGATCGCCAAACGCCACGGGACCGTGGACCCCGACGAACTCTCCGAACTGCGCGGATGAACCGACTCCTGCCCCTGCTCGTCGCCGTCCCGCTGTGCGGCGCCGCCCTCCTCGTCGTCCTCGGCCGGTTCGTCTCCCGCCGCGTCGCCGAGGTAGTCGGCGCGCTCTTCGCCGCCGCCACCGCCGCTCTGGCCGTGGCCCTCCTGGCCGGCCCGCAGCCCCACGAGGAATGGGTCGGCGGCTGGCGCCCGCACCACGGCGAGAGCGTCGGCATCGTCCTGAACGGGGACCGCCCCGGTGTCGGCCTCGCCGCGCTCGTCTCCGTCCTGGTCCTCGCCTCGCTCGGATTCGCGTGGCGCTACTTCGAGGAGCCCCCGCACCGGCAGGCCGGCGCCTTTCCCGCGCTGGTCCTGCTGTTCCAGGCCGGAATGTGCGGCTTCTGCGTCACCGGCGACCTCTTCAACGCCTTCGTCTTCTTCGAACTCATGGGCGTCGTCGCCTACGCCCTCACCGGTTACCGCGTCGAGGAGGCCCGCGCCGTCCAAGGCGCTCTCACCTTCGGCGTCCTCAACTCCCTCGCCGCCTACGTGGCGCTGCTGGGCATCGGCCTGCTCTACGCCCGCACCGGGCAGCTCGGCATGCGGCAGATCGGGCACGCCCTCGACCGGGGCGGGAAGCCCGACGCGCTCGTCCTGGCCGCCTTCGTGCTCGTCGTCACCGGCATGCTCGTCAAGGCCGCCGCCGTGCCCTTCCACTTCTGGCTGCCCGACGCGCACGCCGTCGCGCCGAGCCCGGTGTGCATGCTGCTGTCCGGCGTCATGGTCGAACTCGGCGTGTACGGCGTGTGGCGCCTGCACACGACGGTGTTCGCGGGCCCCGGCGGCATCCCCGCGGAAGCCGTGCAGCGGGCGCTGGTGACGCTCGGGGTCCTCACGGCCGTGGCCGGCGCGTTCTTCTGCTGGTTGCAACGCCACATCAAACGGCTTCTCGCCTTCTCCACCGTCGCCCACACCGGGCTCTTCCTGACCGGTGTGGGGCTGTCGCGCACCGAGGGCGCCGGCGGGGTCGCCGTCTACGTCCTCGCGCACGCCGGGGTGAAGGCAGCCCTGTTCGCCTGCGCCGGAATCCTGCTGGACCGCTTCGGCAGCGTCGACGAGTACGCGCTGCGCGACCGGGCCCGCCAGGCCCCCCGCTTCGCCGGGCTCCTGTTCGCTCTCGGAGCCCTGGCCCTGGCGGGGCTGCCCCCGTTCGGCACCTCCCTCGGCAAGTCCCTGATCGAGGAGAGCGGCGGCCCCGCGCTCACCGTCGTCCTCGTCGCCGTGTCGGCCGTGACGTCAGGGGCCGTCCTGCGGGTCGCCGGACGGGTCTTCTTCGGCCTCGGCCCGCGTCAGCGACGCCCCCAGGGGGAGAACCCGGCCGACACCACGAGCGGGGAGAGCGAACACCCCGAGACCGGCCGGCGCCTGGGCCGCGTCCCCCTCACGATGCAGACGGTGCCCGCCCTGCTCCTGCTCGGGGCCCTGCTCACCGGCTGCGTCCCCGCGCTCTACGAGGCGGTCGCGCGGGCACCCGAGAGCGGTCCGCGTCTTTCGCCGCCCGCCCACTGGACCTCCTCCGGAGTCGTCCTCGGACTGCTGTCCACCGCCCTGGCCCTGACCCTCGCCGCCCTGGCCGTGCTGCATCCCGTCGCGCCCGGCGGACGCACCTGGACCGGGCCGCTGCGCCGTCTCCAGTCCGGCCACATCGGCGACTACGTCGCGTGGCTGCTGGCGGGTGCGGCCCTGCTCACGGCGCTCACCCTCCCGGGCACCCTCACCGGCTGACCCGGGCCATCGCACGCGCATCCCCGCCGCACCGGCGGGTACGCGGACCGCACACCCGCACAGCGCCCGGAGTACCGGGCCGGAAGGAGAACCACCATGGGTGAAACCCCGCCGAAGGCGCCCGGCGAGCACGGCAACCCGCCCGTCCCGCGCGACATGCCCGACCAGCAGAGCCGGCCCGGCGAGGACCCCCTCGACATCCAGCCGCCGCCGGCCAACGACGGCTCGGGCAGGCGGGGCTCCGGCCAGGACGTGCCCGACACCGACGAGGCGGGCACCGGCAGAGCGGGCGACACGGCCGACGACTCCGAGGGGCCCGGCCCCGAGGAGTCGACCGGCTGAGCACCACCGCCCGCCACCGGCGGGCCGCCCACTCGCACGACCGGCGCGGTCGGTGGACCCTGGAGGGGCCGACCCTGCTGGACACCCCACGACGGGAGCACACGCAGTGACCACACACACCACCGACCAGGACCAGCCCGATCAGGTCGTCGTCGAACTGGAGGGCTCGTCCTCCCGCGACGCCGACGCCGTCCTCACCGCGCTGGGCGGGGCCTTCGGCTCCGACCGGGCGCCCGGCGACATCCCGGAGGACACCGAGGGCCGCCCCACCGTGTGGAGCGCCACCTTCGACGTCTCCGACGAGCGCGGCAAGGCCGCCCCGGTGCCGCTGACCGGACCCGTCACCCTGACCGCCCAGGGCGGCTACCATGCCGTGGACCGCCTGCGCGAGGCCCTTACCGACGTCTTCGCGGTCCACGTCACCGGCACCGCCTCCGGTGACCAGGAACAGGAGCTGCAGTTGCGCCTCGAAGGGAAGTGACGCGGGTGGGGGGAGGGCCCAGGCAGCGATCCGGCGGCCGCGAACCGGTGCCGCAGGCCCGGAGAAGGGCCCGGCTGTGACGCGGACCGCCGGGTGACGGGCCCCGGGCACCGGCTCGTGGCCGCCGGCACGCTGCTGCCCGTGGACGGACGGCTCGCGGCCGTCCTGCTCGCCCTCCTCCTCACCGCGGCGACGGTCGCCGCGCTCGCCCGCCTCGCCCCGGACGAGTCCTGGCGCCGCTCCCGCGCCGTGCTGCTCGCCGGGGCGCGCGCCGCCGTCCAGCTCGGCGTCGTCGCCCTCGTCATCGGCTGGGTCGTGCGCTCGACGCCCCTCCTGCTGGCCTTCCTGGCCCTCATGTACGCGGTCGCCGTCCGTACCGCGGGGCGCCGCGTCACCCCGCACCGCATCTGGTGGCGCACGGCCCTGCCGATCGGCGTGTCCGTCGCCCCGGTCGTCCTCCTGCTCCTGCTGACCGGACTGGTCCCGCTCAAGGGCGTCACGCTGATCCCGGTCACCGGCATCCTGATCGGCGGTGCCCTCACGGCGACCGTCCTCAGCGGCCGGCGCGCTCTCGACGAACTCGCCACCCGCCACGGCGAGGTCGAGGCCGCCCTGGCCCTCGGCCTCGAAGAGCGCGAGGCCCGGCTGGAGATCGCCCGCCCCGCCGCCTCCGAGGCCCTGCTCCCAGGGCTCGACCAGACCCGCACCGTCGGGCTCGTCACCCTCCCGGGCGCCTTCGTGGGCATGCTCCTCGGCGGCGCCTCGGCCCTTCAGGCGGGCGCCGTCCAGCTGTTCGTCCTGATCGCGCTCATGGCCGTACAGGCGATCTCCGTGGCCCTCGTCCTCGAACTCGTCGCCCGGGGCCTCCTGCACCGGGAGGCCGAGACCCGCCCCGCGCGCGGCGCCCGGCCCACCGTCGGTCAGCCGTGGCGCAGGAACAGTGCGGCGAGGTAGTCCTCCAGCCGCGCCCCGAGCACGGCGGGCGTCCGATCGCCCCGGCCGGCCTCCCGCCAGGGCCACCGCGACCTTCTCCGTCTCCGGCGCGAAGGCGCCCGGGAGGGTGACGAGCCCGACGGTGCGGGGAGCGGGCCCGGTGGGGCGGCGGGGACCGGCGGACGGCGTCCACGGCCCGTCGCCACAGCTCCGGCCGCCGGGTCCCTTCCGGGACCCGCACACGCTCGGCCGAGGCCCACGCCTCGTACCCGCGCGATCGGGCGCGTACAGGGACGTCGAGGCGGTGCGTGCCGGCCAGTTGCCGCGCCAGGAGCGCCGTTCGTCCCCCGGCCCCGTCGGTGTCCGCGTCGGCGAGCGCACCTCGCCGGGCAGCGGCGACATCAGCAGCGAGGGGTGGTCGCAGGGGACCGCCCCCGCGTCCGTGCGACGGGCTCGGTCCAGGCGCCCTGGTCTCCGGAAGCCCGCGCGGCCCGCGAGGTCCTGCGAGACCTCGCGGGCTGAGCCGGGGCGACCACACCTCGCGGGGCCGGTCCCTCAGCCGCGTACCGCCTCGACCACCGACCACACCGCGAGGACCGCCATGCACACGCCGCCGATCCGCTGCACCGTCTTGAGCGGCACCCTCTTCGCGATGAACCGGCCCGCGAGCAGCGCGAGGGCCGAGACGGACATGAGGGCCGCCGCCGCGCCGATGGCGACCGACAGCGTGCCGCGCGAGGCCGCCAGGTTGGCGGTGGTGATCTGCGTGAGGTCGCCCCACTCGCTGATGAACACCGCCATGAACGCCGTCGTGTAGACGGGCAGGAAACCGGTCACCGTCTTCACCTCGCCGTCCTCGTCCTCGTCGCCACCGCCCGCGCGCAGCAGCATGAACGCGCCGAAGCCGAACAGCGCGGCGGAGACGAGGGAGACGATCCAGGAGGGCAGCAGGCCGATCAGGCTGCCGGCCGCGCACGCGATCACCACGTGCACGATGAACGCGGTGGACGTGCCGAGCCAGACGTAGAGGGGCCGCATGCGGGTCCCCATGGCCAGTGAGGCGAACATGGTCTTGTCGGGGAGCTCGGCGAGAAAGATCAGGCCGAAGGCCGTGACGATGGCGAGTGGGTCAAAGGTCATCGGGACGGTGGTGCTTCCTTGCTCTGGCCGCGGTCGGCGGCCGCCCGCCCCGGAGGGCGAGGAGAGGACCACTCGGCCACGGCACGACGGCGCGCCCACGGGCGTGGACACGGTCCTGCCAGGCCGAAGGTCTCGTCCACCGCACCGCGAACGGTACGGCCCGGCGGCCGGGCCACCGCGCCCCCTCACGGGTGGCGAGCGGCCAGTATGTCGACCTGCCGGTATCTCGGGACTACTCCCCTTCGTCTGCCGACCAGGGTAGCAAGTGCCCGGCCCGCGCCCCTACCGGCCTCGGAGGGCCCCGGACGGCCGTTCCGCACGCGGCGGCCCGGTCGCCCCGGGCGAGACCCGCACCCCCGTACTCCCCGCGGACGGGGCAGCACCTGCCGCGGGCGCCGGCGTCACCGCCTCCGGGCCAGGAACAGGTCCGTCGCCAGCTCGAAGGCGAGGCTGCCGCCGTGTCCGTCCACCGCGTCGGCCAGCGCCTCGAAGAGCCGTACGCGACGTCTCTCGGGCAGCAGCCGGTAGTACGACACCGTGGACAGGTAGTTGAGGTAGGTCCGCGTGTCGTAGCGCGTCTCCTCGCGCAGGCGGATCTCCCTCAGATCACCGAAGCGCCCGTCGGCCCGGCACTCGGCGGCCGGCCACTCGCCGCTGTCCCAGGAGCCCGGCAGCTCGCGGTCGGCTCGCACGAGTTGCGCGTGCGGGCTCGCGACGGACCCGAACCGCCGGTCGATCTCGGCGAGCCGGGCGTGCAGCCCCTCGTCCCGTACCCGCAGCACGTTCCAGCACAGCGCGAGCGCCCCGCCCGGGGCCAGCGCCGCGTGGGCCAGGTCCCAGCGGCGCGCCGGATCGAACCAGTGCCAGCAGGTCGCCGCGAGCAGCAGGCCGTAGTGTCCGGCCGGCCGCCAGCGCTCGAAGGACTCGACCTCCACCCGCACCGACGGGTGTCCGGCCGTCCGTCGCCGCAGCACCGCGGCCATCCTCGGGTCGGGCTCCACGCACGACAGGGACACCCCGCGCTCCGCGAAAGCGAGCGTGGCCTTCCCCGTCCCCGCGCCGAACTCCACCGCGTCGAGGCCGCCGCCGGGGCCCGCGTACTCCAGGACCACGGGGGCGAGTTGCGGCGCGTAACCGGGGCGGGCGGCCTCGTACATCTCGGCGACCTCACCGAAGACGAGCGCACGCGGCCGTTCAGAAACCCCCATGGACCCCTCCCGTGATCGTGCCTGTGGTGAGCGCGTGAACCGACACCCGGCCTTCGAGTGACTCCACGACTTCCGTGGCCTGGGCGGATACCGGACCCAAGGCGGCCGGACGGCACGCTGGTCCACTCTTTACCGCTCCGGTTCCCTCGCCAAGCTCCGGGGCGCCGATCTGGAACGGTTCCGTGACCTCGGCGCGCGCACCGACGTCGACCTGCGTCACCCCTGGGAGACCGGGGTGACCGGAACGGGGGCCGCGCGCCCGGCTGCTGTGAAGGGGGAGCGGCCGGGGCACCCGCGTGGCTGATCCGAGGTTTCGGCCGGTGACCGGGCGGTCAACCGTGGTGCATGCCGCAGATCGGATACACCATGATGACCGAGCAGGCCGGACCGCGTGACCTCGTGTCCCACGTGGTGGGCGCGGAGCAGGCCGGATTCGACTTCTCCGTCACCTCCGACCACTACTTCCCGTGGCTGGAGGAGCAGGGACACGCCCCGTACGCGTGGAGTGTGCTCGGCGCGGCCGCCCAGGCCACCGAGCGCATCCCGCTCATGACGTACGTGACCTGCCCGACCGTCCGCTACCACCCGGCGGTCGTCGCGCAGAAGGCCGCGACCCTGCAACTGCTCTGCGAGGGCCGGTTCCGGCTCGGCCTCGGCTCGGGCGAGAACCTCAACGAACACGTCGTCGGCAAGGGCTGGCCCTCCGCCCCGGTGCGCCTGGAGATGCTGGAGGAGGCCGTGGGCATCATCCGGGCGCTGTTCGCCGGCGGCAGCGTCACGCACCACGGCAAGCACTTCGACGTCGCGAACGCGCGGCTGTGGGACCTGCCCGAGCAGGCCCCGCCGCTGGGCGTCGCGGTGTCCGGCCCCCGCTCCTGCGCCCTCGCGGGCCGTCTCGCCGACCTCGTCATCGCGACCGAGCCCAAGAGCGAACTCCTCACCGCCTTCGACCGCCACGGGGGCGCCGGCAAACCCCGCGTGGGCCAGCTCCCGGTCAGCTACGGGGCCGAGAAGGAGGCCGCGATCGACCGCGCCCACCAGCAGTTCCGCTGGTCCGTGGGGCCCTGGCCGGTCAACGCGGAACTCCCCGGTCCCGCCTCCTTCGACGGCGCCACCCAGCACGTGACCCGCGAGGACATCGCGCGGGCGGTGCCGTGCGGCGACGACGTCGACGTGTTCGTGGAGGCGGTCAAGCAGTACGCCGACGCGGGCTTCACCGAGATCGCCCTCGTCCAGATCGGCGGTGACCAGCAGGTCCCCTTCCTGCGCTGGGCCGAGAAGGAACTCCTGCCGGCCCTGCGCAGGCTGTGACCCCGGGCCCCTCGTCAGCTCGTCGGCCGCCGCCCCGTACCCGGACCACGCGGTGCCGCCCGCCCGGCCGGCGGGCAGCCCTCACTCACCCGAGTCCGTGCGGTCCGAGGCCACGTCGAGGACGCCCTCGAACTCGGACAACGAGGCGACCAGGGCGTACACACTGCCGGGCCCCTCGACCTCCAGCCACACCGAACGCGAGGACGTCTCGCCCTCCGGGGGAGGCTCGTGGGTCGTGCGCGCCGCCGTCGACGGACGTTCGACGCTGACCTGGCTGACCCGGAAACCCTGGTCCGTGCACTCCTTGAGCACGAGGGACAGCACCCCGCTGCCCGAGCGGTAGGTGAGGCTCAGCCCCGCCTGCTCCACCGAGGACAGCGCGGGGAGCCACCGGGTCAGCCACGGATAGCCGCGCACCACCAGGAAGTGCACGGCGGTCGCCGCCATCGCGAGCAGCGGCAGCCCGCCCCCGCAGGCCATCCCTATGGCACAGGTCAGCCAGACCGTCGCCGCCGTCGTCAGCCCCCGGACCGCGTCCCGGCGTACGAAGATCAGCCCGCCGCCGATGAAACCGATGCCGGACACGATCTGCGCCGCCACCCGCGAGGGGTCGAAGGACACGGCGTCCAGACCGAGCACCGCGTTGAAACCGTGCTGCGACACCTCCATGAACAGCGCGCTGCCCACCCCGACCAGGGTGTGCGTCCGCAGCCCCGCGCTCTTCTGCTGCACCGCGCGTTCCGCCCCGATGAGCGTCGACAGCAACAGGGCGAGGCCCAGTTCCGCGAGTTGCCGGGCGCCCTGCCCCGCGCCCGGATCGAACAGGGACCAAGTGTTGGTCTGCACCCCGACCTCCGTTCCTTGATCGTCTGATGGTCGAGAGGCCGAGCTTAACGACCTGTGGGAACCCTGTGACGGCCGTCACTTTTTACGACAGGTGTGCGGTGTCGTTTTGCGGGTATGCGACCGAGCCGGGCGGGCAATTCGCCGCTGGAAGACCGGTTCGCGGGCTGGAGAAGATGAGCGAACAGACTATGACGAGCACTGCTGCTGTTCCCCGGGAGCCCATGCCGGTCGAACCTCTCCGCCACACGAGCCAGTACACCGGCGAACCGGGCTGTATCGCCGACGCCCGCGCCGAGACCACTCGATTCCTGCGCCGGCTGCGCGCCGAATGGTGCGCCGAGTTCGACGACCGCACGGCCGGTGACATCCAGCTCGTCGTCAGCGAACTGGTCACCAACGCCGACCGGCACAGCCACGGCCCCTACGTGCTGGAGCTGGAGGGCACCGACGCGCGCCTCGCCGTCGCCGTCTACGACAGCAGTTCCGCCCTGCCCACCGTGTACGCCCCCGACCCGACCCGGATCGGCGGACACGGACTGGAGATCGTCCGCGCCCTCGTCACGGAACTGCACGCGGAAGCGGTCCCCGTCGGTAAACGCGTGCGTGCCGTGATCCGCTTCGGCGGCTGATCCTCCCGGGACCCGGCCCGTTCGACCCCGTCGCCCGGCGCCACCCGGGTTGTCCGGCCCCGCGCCGACTTCACCGGCCGCTTCAGCGGGTAGGCGTCACCCAGTGGCCGCGACAGCGGGCACCCGACGCCGAACGGGAGGAACGCCGTGAGTGGGGAACTCAGGGACGTCGCCATCATCGCAGCCCTCGTGGCCGCGGTACTCCTCGTCGTGGCCCTCGTGCTCGCCGTCCGGCTCGTACGCGTGCGCCGGGCGCTGCGCGCGGCGGGACTGCCGGAGGGCCGGCGCTGGGTCTTCTGGGGCGCCCTCGCCTACCTCGTGCTGCCGACCGACCTCGTCCCCGATCCCGTCTACCTCGACGACATCGGCGTGCTCCTGCTGGCGCTGCGCTCCATGGGCGCGGGCCGCGCCGGGCGGTACGCCGCCGAGCGCACGCGCGCCCACCTCGGCGGCCGGGGCGGAAGCGGGCCCAAGACCGCCGGTCGCACCGACACGTGAAACGACGCGCCCGGACCCGCCACCGACCGGGACACCGCCGAACCCACCCGCCCCGCCGGAGCCGGCCCCCGGGGCGGGCACGGTGCCGCCCGCGTCACAGCGCGCGCAGGAAGCCGGGCAGACGTTCGGCGAGGTACACGTAGTCCTCGGGCCGGTTGTACACGTGCGCGGACAGCCGCAGGAAACCGCGTCCCCCGAACGAGGTGACCGACACCTCGCAGCGCAGTTCGTGAGCGATCCGCCGCTGGAGCGCCGCGGCCTGCTCCGGGTCGACCGCCAGACGGGCCGCGAGCGGTATCAGCCGCATCGTCGGCGCCTGGTTCACCGCGACGGGCGCCAGGTCCTGGTCCAGCGCCCCGGCGAGCAGCGTCTGCGCCTCGTCCGCGAGCCGCGTCAGCGCCGCCCGCGCCGCGTCCCAGCCGTACCGCTGCTCGACGTAGTCCGAGGAGGCGGACGCGAGGAGCCAGCCCGTCGTGTCCTGTGTGCCCTGCTGGTCGAAACGCTCCGGGAAGGGGTCGGTGGCGCCCCAGGAGTCGGTGAGCGGCATCAGTTCCCGGGCGTGCGGGCCGCGCGCCACCAGGGCGGCGCTCCCGCGCGGGGCGCAAACCCACTTGTGCAGGTTGCCGGTCCAGTAGTCGGCGGCGCCCGCGTGCGCCAGCGGATCGGCGAGCATGCCCGGCGCGTGCGCCCCGTCGACCAGGACGCGGGCGCCCACCGCGTGCGCCCGCTCCACGATCGCGGCGACCGGGAACAACCGGGCGGTGGGGGAGGTGATCTGGTCCACGACGACGAGCGCCACCGGCGCCCCCGGCCGCGCCAGCTCGTGCGCGAAACGCTCGGTGACGTCCGACGCCGAGGCGTCCAGCGGCACCCGCACGGTGTCCACGACGGCCCCCGCGCGGGCGGCGACCCGGCGCACCCCCATCGTCACCGCGCCGTAGCTGTGGTCGCTGAGCAGGACCCGGCTCCCGCGCGCCAGGGTGAGCGAGTTGATGACCGCGCTCACCCCGGAGCTGGCGTTGAGCACGAAAGCCAGATCGCCGGGGGCCGTGCGCAGGAAGGCGGCGACGCCCTCCCGGGCTCGGGCCACCCGGCCCGGCAGCTCGCGGAACCACGCGTCGGGATTGGCCTCCATCTCGTCCCGCAAGGTCTGTCGCAGGGCCAGCACGGGGCGCGGCACCGCCCCGAAGGAGCCGTGGTTGAGGTGCCTGACACCCGGGTCGAGGGCCCAGTCCCGCAGCCCGTCGGCCCCCACGGCCTGGACGGACGGGTGCGCGGTCGTCCCCACGACGGACGGCTGAGTGGTCATGCGGGCTTCTCCCTCGGGCTCACGCGCCTTCGGCGCGGGTTCGTTCGCACCCGACGCTACGGGACGGCCCCGGAGCCGCGTCAGCCGGCCAGCAGCCGGGCGTACCGTTCGAGGTCCGCGTTGCCCCCGCTCACCAGCACCCCGACCCGCTTGCCCCGCCACCGCGCGGCCCGCTCCCGCAGCGCGGCGAGGCCCAGGCAGCCGGTCGGTTCGACGACGAGCTTGAGGTAGGTCGCGAAGTCCCGCATCCCCTCGACGAGGGCGTCGTCGGGCGCGGTGATGATGTCGGAGACCGTCCGCCGCAGGATGTCGAAGTTGTACGCGCCGATCTCCGTGGTCTGCGCCCCGTCGGCGAGGGTGCGCGGTGCCTCGATGCGGACGATCTCCCCGCGCCGCAGCGACTGGCGCCCGTCGTCCCCCGCCTCCGGCTCGACGCCGAACAGTTCGCACCCGGGCGCGAGCGCGCCCACCGCGAGGGCCGCCCCCGCGAGCAGCCCGCCGCCGCCCAGCGGTACGAACAGGGCGTCCAGCGGCCCGGTCTCCTCCAACAGCTCCTTCGTCACGGTCCCCTGGCCCGCGATGACGTCGGGGTGGTCGAAGGGCGGGACGAGGGTCAGCCCCCGCTCGGCGGCCAGGGCACCGGCGATCTGCGCGGGGTCGCCCTCGTAGCGGTCGTACGTGACGATCTCGCCCCCGTACCCCTTGGTGGCCGCGAGCTTCGAGGCGGGCGCGTCCAGCGGCATGACGATGGTGGCCGGTATCCCGAGCAACTGGGCCGAGCGCGCGACCGCTTGCGAGTGGTTGCCCGAGGAGTAGCTGACCATTCCGGCGGCCCGCTGCCGGGGCGTGAACCGGGACAGGGCGTTGAACGCGCCGCGGAACTTGAAGGAACCGGTGCGCTGGAAGTTCTCGCACTTGAAGTACGTCTCGACCCCGAGGGCCTCGTCGAGCATCCGCGAACGCAGGACGGGGGTGCGGTGCGCGTACCCCTCGATGCGCCGCGCGGCGTCCTGGACGTCGCGGTACACCGGGGAGTCGGGCAGCGGGGCGGGAAGGCGGGTTGTCATGGGCCGAGCGTAGAACGTCTGTTGAGCTGTGCGGACGTGATCTCGCACACCGGGACGTGGCCGGCCCGGGAGGTCGGAAAACCGGTGGCGGCCCCCGCGTCGGGCCCCCAGGATGTGCCCCATGACGGACACTGCCCCGACTCCCGGGACCGAGCGGCGCTTCGGCTGGTCCAACATGTTCGTGCCTCCCGGGGAGGACCGCCGCGGTGACGGCGGGCTGCCCGGCGAGCGCGCCCTGCTCACCGGCTACCTGCGCGATCAGCGGCTGACGCTGGAGCTGAAGTGCGCCGGCCTCGACGCCGAGGCGCTCGCCCGACGCTCCGTGCCGCCCTCCGGCCTCTCTCTCCTCGGCCTCGTACGCCACCTCGCGGACGTCGAGCGGAAGTGGTTCCGCGAGGTCATGGCGGGACAGGAGGTCGAGCGGCACTACCGTACGGCCGCGAACCCGGACGGGGACTTCGAGGGCGCCCGCGCCGACCCCGGGGAGATCGCCGAGGCGTGGCGCGTCTGGCGCGCGGAGGTGGCCTTCGCCGAACGGCTGGTGGACGCCGTCCCGGATCTCGCCACCCCGGCCGCCTGGGACGGCAAGCCGTTCGAACTCCGCGAGATCCTGGTCCACCTGATCGAGGAGTACGCGCGGCACAACGGCCACGCCGACCTCCTGCGCGAGCTGATCGACGGCCGTATCGGCCAGTGACCCCGAGCGGGCGGCGGGGGCCCCGGTGGTCACCCGCCGCCGCGCCGGGTGAACCTCTTCAGCTCCTCGATCCGCAGCACCTTGCCGGCCAGCAGGTAGACCAGCGCCGCCGTGAGCAGACCGGCCGCCAGACCGGCCGAGACCCCCGCGGTGCCCGGACCGCCCACGGTGCGCGTGACCCACCAGGCGGCCCCCGCGGCCACCGAGGAGGCGAGTACGAGCCGCAGGTAGGCGGAGCTGACCCCGCCGCCGATCCGCCGGCCCAGCCGCCGCCGCAGCCGCCGGGCCGTCACCGCGAGCCCCACCAGATAGCTGACGCCGTAACAGGCCGCCATCCCCACGACCGCCCAGCGCACCGGCAGGAGCGTGTGGCAGGCCAGGGCCAGCGCGATGTTCACCGCCCCGATCACCGTCGCCATGAAGAACGGCGTTCGCGTGTCCTCGTAGGCGTAGAAGCCCCGCAGCAGCACGTACTGCGCCGAGTACGGGATGAGCCCGAGGCCGAACGCCTGGAGCATCTGGCCCAGCGGCGCCGTGGTGTTCACCGCGCCGTGCCCGAACAGCAGCGCCGCGATCTGCGGGCCGAGCGCCAGGAACAGGAAGCCGGCGGGCACGATCAGCGCGCCCGTCACCCGCAGCGCCCGCGCAAGGTCCCCGCGCAACTGGTCGCGGTCGCCCTGCGCGGCGGACCGGCTCAGCCGGGGCAGCAGCGCCGTCACCACGGACACCGTGATCAGGGACTGCGGAAGCACCCAGATCGTCTGGGCGTAGGAGTAGGCCGAGTAACCGGCGCCCGCGTCGGGCGCCGCCGCGTCCACGGCGTTCGCGTAGTGCGTGACGACCGTCATCGCCGCGAGGTTCGCGAGGACGTACAACAGCGTCCAGCGCGCCGCCGCGATCGAGGAACCGAGCCCCGTGCCCTTCCAGTCGAAGCGCGGCCGGAAGCGGAAACCGGCGGCGCGCGCGAAGGGCACGAGGGCCACGGCCTGCAGGGCGAGCGCCGCCGTGGTGCCGATCCCCAGCACCCGCACGTGCAGGGAGGTCACGTCCGCGACCTCGGTGGGCACCGTCAGCAGCGTCAGATAGCCGCCGAACATCGCGATCAGCACGAAGTTGTTGAGCACCGGCGTCCACATCATCGCGCCGAACCGCTCGCGCGCGTTGAGCACCTGACCGTAGATCGAGTACAGCCCGTAGAAGAAGATCTGCGGCAGCAGGTACCGCGCGAAGGTCACCGTCAGCTGGTACGCGGCGTGCTGGTCCGGTGTGTCGGGCATGTAGACGCTCACGATCTGCGGGGCCGCCCACACCGCCAGCACCGTGCCCGCGCCCAGGACACACAGGACCAGCGTCACGATCCGCTGCTCGTAGGCCCGGCCCCCGTCCGCGCCCGTCAGCCGGGCCCGCACCAGCTGCGGCACCAGCACGGAGGTGAGCGCCCCGCCGATCAGCAGCGTGTAGAGGCTCGTGGGCACGGTGTTCGCCGTGTTGTACGTGCTGGCGAGCAGCCCCGTGCCGAGCGCGATGCCCTGGAGTACCTGCCGGATCAGCCCGGTGGCCCGCGAGACCATCGTGCCCACCGCCATGAGCATCGAGGAGCGGGCCAGACTCCGCTCCTTGCGCCGGGCGTGCCGGCGCCGCTCCGACTCGTCCGGTTCCGGTCCCCCCGCTGGCTTCGCGTGCCGCCCCCGCCCCGCCCCGGGCCCCGGCCCGGCGGTGCGTATCCCCTCGCTCATGGACGCACCCTACGGGTGTGCTCGCACACCTGGACGAGGGGCTGGGGCTTTGGGGCCCCGGGGCCCTGTCAGAGGGGCCCGTTCCGATCGGAGGCGTCTGCTCCGGATCGAACGGGACGCCCGGACGGCGCGCCGAAGCCGCCCAGGTCCACCCCCGCTCCCCTCAGGCCCGCCCCGCCGCGCCCAGGGCCCTGGCCCTCTCCCGGTCGCGCGGCAGTGAGACGACGGAGCGGGCCACCGCGCGCACGTCCCGGCCGTCCACCACCTCGCCGGTACGGCCGGGGAGCACGGCGGCGGGAACGGGGCCCGCAGCGAACGGGCGAGGACGAGGGCGACCGTCACGGCCCCCACCGTGCCGTGCGTGCTTCCACGGACGCGAACGGGTCGCGCGCGGCCTGCCGGGCCGTGAGCGCCGCGGCGCCCCGGCGGTGACCCCGCGAGGGCTTCGCGGCCGATCCACCCGCCTCACCACGTGACCTCGGCGGCCGAGGTGATCTCCGCGCCCATGTTCGTCTCCATCATCCGCAGCGCCGCCTCGGCCAGCTCCGGATGGATCTCGGCGACCGCGTCCCGCGGCACCACCACCCGCAGCCGCCGGATGTGCGCGTCCAGCGCCGAGTACAGGACGCACTGCTCGGTGACCTGCCCGGTCAGTACGACGCGGTCCACGCCGAGCTGGGAGAGCAGGTACGTCATCGGCGTCTCGTAGAAGACCGAGTGGCGGGCCTTGACGATGAACAGGGAACTGTCGTCCGGCCGCAGCGGCTCCACGAGGCCGGAGTACGGGCCCGACAGCGCCTCGTCGACGAGTTCGCCGTGGTGCGAGCGCCACTGGCCCCAGTTGTCGTTGGCGTAGATCACCGGCACCTCCTCCGCGCGGGCCCGCTCCAGCAGCGACTCCATGGCGGGCAGCGCGCGGGCGGCCGCGGGCAGCAGCAGGTCGGCGTCCTTGTGGTCGTAGGTGTTGATCATGTCGATGACGACGAGTGCGGTGCTTCCCATGAGGCCAGGGTGCCCCGGGCGGGCTCGCGGAGCACGCCGTGCGCGGAACGCGCGGGTGTACCGCGTGAGGCCCCGGGTACCCGCCCCGCGTTCGCCGCCGGGTCGCCGTCGCGTCCGCTTCGGGCCAGCCTGGGCGGAGCAGACCGAGCAGACCGGCTCCCGGCCGAAGGGGCCGGCGGCACCGCCGGAGGTACCGAGATGGGCTTGCGCACCTGGATCACCGACTGGCCCGTGTACCGGCAGCTCACCGGGGACGACCCTCTCGGACGGGGGCACGCCGCCCGCTCCCGGCACACCGAGGCGCTGCGGCCGCGCACCGACAGCGCCGACCGCGTCGTGCGCTCGGTGTGCCCGTACTGCGCCGTCGGCTGCGGCCAGCAGGTGTACGTCAAGGACGACAAGGTCGTCCAGATCGAGGGGGACCCCGACTCGCCGGTCAGCCGGGGCCGCCTGTGCCCCAAGGGCTCCGCGACCCTTCAGCTCACCACCGGCCCCGCACGCCGCCATCAGGTCCTCTACCGCCGCCCCCACGCGAGGGACTGGGAGCCGCTGGACCTGGAGACGGCCATGGACATGGTGGCCGAACGGGTCGTGCGCACCCGCGCCGAGGGCTGGGAGTGGGAGCGTGACGGGGTGCGCACCGCCCGCACCATGGGCATCGCGAGCCTGGGCGGGGCGACCCTCGACAACGAGGAGAACTACCTCATCAAGAAGCTGCTGACCGGACTCGGCGTCGTCCAGGTCGAGAACCAGGCGCGGGTGTGCCACAGCTCCACCGTCGCCGGGCTCGGTACCTCGTTCGGCCGAGGCGGCGCCACGACTTTCATGCAGGACCTCCAGCACGCCGACTGCATCGTCATCCAGGGCTCCAACTACGCGGAGGCCCACCCGGTCGGCTTCCAGTGGGTCATGGAGGCCAAGGCGCGCGGCGCGAGGATCATCCACGTCGACCCGCGGTTCACCCGGACCAGCGCCCTCGCCGACCTCCACGTCCCGATCCGCGCGGGCAGCGACATCGTGTTCCTCGGCGCGCTGATCAACCACGTCCTCACCGAGGAGAAGGACTTCCGCGAGTACGTCCTGCGCTACACCAACGCCGCGACCCTCGTGGGCGAGGACTTCCGGGACACCGAGGACCTCGGCGGCGTCTTCTCCGGCCTCGACCCCGAGAGCGGCACCTACGACCCGGTGAGCTGGCAGTACGAGGGCGTCGAGGTCCAGGCCCCGGCGGGCGATCCCGACCAGCTCTACGAGGAACGCCTCCGAGGGGCCGGTGGCTCCGAGACGCACGGCTCCGGCGGCGCCCAGACCACGAGCGTGCCCCCGCGCGACGAGAGCCTGCAACACCCCCGCTGCGTCTACCAGATCCTCAAACGCCACTACGCGCGCTACACCCCGGAACTCGTCGAGGAGACCTGCGGCGTCCCCAAGGACCTCTTCCTGGAGGTGGCCGAGGCGCTCACCACCAACTCGGGCCGCGAACGCACCAGCGCCTTCTGCTACGCCGTCGGCTGGACCCAGCACACCGTCGGTTCCCAGTACATCCGCGCCGCCTGCGTCCTCCAGCTCCTGCTCGGCAACATCGGCCGGCCCGGCGGCGGCATCCAGGCGCTGCGCGGCCACGCCTCCATCCAGGGCTCCAGCGACATCCCCACCCTCTTCAACCTGCTGCCCGGCTACCTGCCCATGCCGCACGCCCACACCCACGAGTCCCTCGACGCCTTCATCGACGCCAGCCGCACCGACAAGGGCTTCTGGGGCGACATGCGCGCGTACTTCGTGAGCCTGCTCAAGGCGTACTACGGCGACGCGGCCACCCCCGAGAACGACTTCTGCTTCGACCACCTGCCCCGTCTCACCGGCTCGCACAGCACCTACGAGACCGTCATGGCCCAGCTCGACGGCGTGTGCAAGGGCTACTTCCTGATGGGCGAGAACCCGGCCGTCGGCTCCGCCAACACCCGCCTCCAGCGCCTGGGCATGGCCCGACTCGACTGGCTCGTCGTCCGCGACTTCTCCCTCATCGAGTCCGCCACTTGGTGGCAGGACGGCCCCGAGACCGAGACCGGGGAGATGCGCACCGAGGACATCGGCACCGAGGTGTTCTTCTTCCCCGCCGCCTCGCACACCGAGAAGTCCGGTTCCTTCACCAACACCAACCGCTGGGTCCAGTGGCACCAGGCCGCCGTCGAACCCGAGGGGGACGCCCGCAGCGACCTGTGGTTCATGTACCACCTCGGCCGCCGCGTCAAGGAACTGCTCAAGGACTCCACCGACCCCCGTGACCGGCCCGTGCAGGACCTCGCCTGGGACTATCCGGTCGACGGCCCGCTGCGCGAACCGGTCGCCGCCGCCGTCCTCGCCGAGATCAACGGCCACGGACCGGACGGCGCGCCACTGTCCGCGTACACCGAACTCAAGGACGACGGCTCCACGAAGTGCGGCTGCTGGATCTACTGCGGGGTCTACGCCGACGGCGTCAACCAGGCCAACCGCCGCAAGCCGCACACCGAACAGAGCTGGACCGCCCGGGAATGGGCCTGGGCGTGGCCCGCCAACCGGCGCATCCTCTACAACCGCGCCTCCGCCGACCCCGAGGGCCGCCCCTGGAGCGCCCGCAAGGCGTACGTGTGGTGGGACGCCGACCAGGGCCGCTGGACCGGCCACGACGTGCCCGACTTCATCCCCGACCTCGACCCCGCCCACGTACCGCCCGAGGGCGCCACCGGGCCCGAGGCGCTGCGCGGCGACGACCCGTTCATCATGCAGGCCGACGGCAAGGGCTGGCTGTACGCCCCCGCCGGGCTGGAGGACGGACCGCTGCCGGTCCACTACGAACCCCAGGACTCCCCGTTCCCCAACCTCCTGCACCCGGACGTCCCCCGCTCCCCGGCCCGCGGACTGCTGCCCCGCGAGGGCAACCGCTACCACCCGAGCGGGGACGAGCCGGGCGCCGAGGTGTTCCCGTACATCGTCACCACCCACCGCCTCACCGAGCACTTCACCGCGGGCGGCATGAGCCGCTGGTCGCCCTACCTGAGCGAACTGCAACCCGAGTTCTTCTGCGAACTCTCCCCGCAACTCGCCGCCGAACGCGGCCTGGAACACGGCGGCTGGGCCACCGTCATCACCGCGCGCAACGCCGTCGAGGCCCGCGTCCTGGTCACCGAGCGCCTCAAACCCCTGACCGTGCACGGCAGGACCGTCCACCAGATCGGGATGCCCTTCCACTGGGGCCCCAACGGTGTCGTCACCGGCGACGCGGCCAACGAACTCATGGCCATCTCGATGGACCCCAACGCGCACATCCAGGAGGACAAGGCGCTCACCGCCGACATCCGGCCCGGTCGCAGGCCCCGCGGCCCCGCCCTGCCCCAGCTCGTCGCCGACTACCGCCGCCGCGCGGGCATCACCGAACACACCGGAACCGGAGTGGAGAAGACGACTTGACGGCCGAACCCGCACCCCGCACCCGGCCGCCCGCACACCCCGGGCACCCGGGCCCCTCCCTCGACCGGCTCCTGTCCGGCCCGGAGCCCGATCCCGCCGCCGACGCCGGGTACGAGGACGCCCCGCCCCGCGTCGGCTTCTTCACCGACACCTCCGTGTGCATCGGCTGCAAGGCGTGCGAGGTGGCCTGCAAGGAGTGGAACGCCCTTCCCGAGGACGGCTTGACCCTCACCGGCATGTCCTACGACAACACCCAGGGCCTCGGCGCCTCCACCTGGCGGCACGTCGCCTTCATCGAGCAGCCGAAGCCCGTCCCCGCGCCGGGACCGCCGGACCCGGAGGGCCGCACCCTACTGCCGCTCGCCACCGATCCGGCCCCCGCCCAGGGCACCCAGAGCCCCCAGGGGCCCGGCGACATGCGCTGGCTCATGTCCTCCGACGTGTGCAAGCACTGCACGCACGCCGCGTGTCTCGACGTGTGCCCCACCGGATCGCTCTTCCGTACCGAGTTCGGCACCGTCGTCGTCCAGCAGGACATCTGCAACGGCTGCGGCTACTGCGTGCCCGCCTGCCCCTACGGCGTCATCGAACAACGCCCCGAGGACGGCCGCGCCTTCAAGTGCACGATGTGCTACGACCGGCTCGGCGCGGGGCAGGAACCCGCGTGCGCCAAGGCCTGCCCCACGGAGTCCATCCAGTTCGGCCCGCTCGACGAACTGCGCGAACGCGCCGCCCTGCGCGTCGACCGGCTCCACGAGGCAGGGGTGCCCGAGGCCCGCCTCTACGGACACGAACCGGACGACGGGGTCGGCGGAGACGGCGCCTTCTTCCTGCTCCTGGACGAACCCGAGGTCTACGGACTGCCCCCGGCCCCCGTCGTCACCACCAGGGACCTGCCCACGATGTGGAAACACGCGGGGGCCGCCGCCCTCTCGCTGCTGTCCGCCGCGGGCGCCGCCCACGCCCTCACCGCACTCGCCCGCCTCCGGAAGGGTTCCCGATGAGCACCACCCCCGACACCCGAGGCCCGCGCCGCAGGGGCGGCAGGAAGCGCCGCGGTGAGGAACTCATGGTGCCGCGCGCCGAGTTCCAGTCCTACTACGGCCGCCCCGTCATCAAGGCTCCCTCCTGGGCACCCCGCGACATCGCCGGCTACTTCTTCCTCGGCGGGCTCGCCGGCGCGGGCTCGGTACTCGCGGCAGGCGCCCACCTGACCGGGCGCACCACCACCGCCACCGCCCTGAAGACCTCCTCGACCTGTGCCATCGGCCTGTCCGTCGTCGCGCTCGTCAACGATCTCGGCCGGCCCGAGCGGTTCACGAACATGCTGCGCGTGTTCAAACCGACCTCCCCGATGAGCGTCGGCTCCTGGCTGCTCGGCGTCTACGGGCCCGCGGCGGCCACCGCGGCGGCCGCCGCCGTCACCGGCCGCCTCCCGCGCCTCGGCACCGCCGCGACCCTCGGCGCCGCGCTCACCGGACCCGCCGTCGCCACCTACACGGCCGTCCTCGCCGCCGACACCGCCGTCCCCGCGTGGCACGGCGCGCACCGCGAACTGCCGTACCTCTTCGCCGCCTCGGCGACGGCCGCCGCCTCCGGCATGGCGCTCGTCCTCGGACCGACCCGGGAGACCGGACCGGCGCGAGCCGCCGCCGTGCTCGCCGCGGCGGGGGAGGTCGGCGCGACCGCCGCCGCCGAACACCGCCTCGGCTCCGTCGCCGTCACCTGGCGCGAGGGCCGCGCCGGCACCCTGTTGCGGGCCGCCAGGGCGCTCACCGTGGGCGGAGCGGTCGCGGGCGCCGTCTCCGTCCACCTGGGCGTGGCCGCCCGCCCCGTCGCCGCGCTCGGCGGACTCGCCCTCCTGACCGGCTCCGCCTGCACGCGCTTCGGGATCTTCGCGGCCGGCGTCGCCTCCGCCGAGGACCCGCGCCACACCGTCGTACCGCAGCGCGAACGCCTGGAGCGCGAGCGCGCCGCCGAACAGGCCCGGCGGGAAGGACAGGGGACGGAGGGGGAGCGGTCCGCGCCCCGGAACGCCTGAGGCCCGGTCCGCACCGTGCGGACCGGGCCCCGCGGGCCCGCGCGGGCGGACCCCCTCAGGCGGTCGTTCAGCGGTTCGCGACGCCGTTGCCCGACAGGACCGGGATGTCGCCCAGCAGGTGCGACAGCGGCTCGTCCTCCTTGGCCTGGGTGCTGTTGTCCGTGCACTGCTCGTTCTGCGGCGAGGAGAGGACCTGCACGTCCTGCACGGTGACCGGGACGAGCAGGCCGACCAGCGAACCCGCGTTCACCTTCGCGGGCACCCCGAGGCACAGCTTGTTGAGGCTGTCGGAGACGAGGCTGCCCTGCGGGCTCTGACGGCCGGCCGTCGTGGCGTTGCCCGAGGCCTCCTGCGCGCCGTTCCCGCTGAGGGTGGTCGCCCCGCCGTCGTCGGAGAGGGCCATCGCGGGGGCCGCGGACATCGCGGCACCGGCGACGGAGGCGGTGACCGCGACGGCGGCGAGGTACTTCTTCATGAGAACTCCTGGCTGATGAGGGGACGGGGCCGAACCGCTCGCCGCCGCCCGCAACGGGCCCGGACGGCGCTGCCGCCCGGCTCGACGAGACCCCGTGACCGGGGCACCGTGCCCAACCGGTCAGACGCCCCGGGGTTTCGTGCCGTCCCCCGTAAGGACCACAACCAGGGCCCGATGTGACCCTCACGAGGGAAGCTCCCGGCCAGGCCGTGACCTGCCCCACCCGACCCCCGTGATCAGTGCCCCGCCCTTCCGTGCCACCATCCTGACGGCCACCGGCGGACACGTAGGGACACGGAAACTGATGACAGGCGAGGCGGACAGCGGCGGCATGAGGACCGGGGCCCCGAGCGCGCCCGGCCCCCGGACGCGGCCCCCCGCGCCCTCTTCCGTGCCTTCGCGCCGTACCCCCGCCGCCCCGCCCCCGGCGCCCGCACCGGGCGTCCGGCCCCTCCTGCCGGCCCGCAGGGTCCGCCGGCCGGGCGACCTCGTGCGGTGCGCCGCCGGGCTCCTCGCCCTCGTTCTCGTCCTCCTCATGGCCGGCTACGCGCGCAACACCACCGCGGGACTCGGCAGCGACCTGCCGGTCGGCGGCAGGCAGGGCCCGGGACCGTTCGCCTCCGCGATCGGCTTCCTCTCCGGGGCCGGGGTACTCCTGGTGCCGCTCGCCTTCGCCGTGGACCGGCTCGTACGCCGTGACGGGGCCCGGGTCGCCGACGGGGTACTCGCCGCCGTCCTCGCCTACGCGCTGTCCCTCGGCCTCAACACGTGGGTCACCGACGGCGCCTCCACGGCGGTCCGGGCCGCCCTCACCAACGTGCCCGAGGGCGGCACCCCCACCGACGCCGTCCACGTCTACCTCGCCCCGGTCATCGCCTGCATGACCGCCGCCGGGCTCACCGGCCGCCCCCGCTCGCGGCTCGCCCTGTGGGCGGGCGTCGTCCTGTGCGGCACGACCGCCCTGCTCGGCGGCTACGCGACCGTCCTCTCGCTCACGCTGACGGTCCTGCTCGGCTTCGTCGCCGGCCATGGCACGCTGTGGACGATCGGTGCTCCCGCCGACCGCACCACCGCCCGGCACGTCGCCGCGGGACTGGCCACCGTCGGCATCACCGCCACCGCCGTACGGCCCGAGACCGACCCCGTACGGGGCGGCCGCCGCCACCTCGTGCACCGCGCCGACGGACCGCCCCTCGACGTCCACGTCCTCGACCGCGAACAACAGGCGTCCGGCTTCTTCTACCGCCTGTGGCGGCGACTGCGGCTGCGCTCCTTCGCCGTACGGCGCACCCCGCAGTCCGTGCACCAGGCGCTCGAACAGGAAGCCCTCCTGGCCTACGCGGCCACCGCCTCGGGGGCCCGCACCCCCGAACTCCTCGCGGCCACCGAACTCGGCCCCGACACCGCCCTCCTCGTCTACACCCACGTCCCCGGCCGCACCCTCGACGAACTGGCCGAGGACGAGATCGACGACGCGCTGCTGCGCAGCTGGTGGGAGTGCGTCCACACGCTGCACCGACGCCGCGTCAGCCACGGCAGGCTCACCGGCCGCTGCCTGCTCGCCGCCACCCCCGGGCCCGGCACGCCGGAAACCGCGGACCCACGCGCCCAGGGCCACCTCCTCGACCTCACCGAAGGCAGCATCGCCGCGGGCGATCTGGCCCTGCGCCTCGACGTCGCCCACCTGCTGACCGTCCTCGCGCTGCGCGTCGGCGCCGACCGGGCCACCGCCTCCGCGACCGCGGTCCTCGGCGTGACCCGGGTCAGCGCCGCACTGCCCCTGCTCCAGCCCATCGGGCTGCTGCGCTCCGTGCGCCGGGACCTGCGGCGCCACGACCGCGCACGCAAGAGCGCCCTGCGCACCGACGTGGCCGGCCGGCTCGCGGCCGGCGAACTGACCCAGGCCGAGGCCGAGCGGGAACTCGGCGCGGGCGAGACGGACCTGCTCGCCGAGATCCGCGCCCGCGTCCTCGCCGAGGCCCCGCGCGCCGAGGCCGAACCGGTCCGGCTCGAACGTCTGCGACCACGCACCCTGTTCAGCGTCGTCGCCGGCGCCTTCGCCGTGTACCTGCTGTGCACGCAGCTCACCGTGCGGCCCTCCGACATCGTGGCCCGCGCCGCCCCCGGGTGGGCGCTCGCCGCGCTCGCCGCCGCCGCGCTCAGCCACGTCGCCGCGGCGATGAGCCTGACCGGCTTCGTGCCCGAGAAGCTGCGCTTCGGCCGCTCCGTCGCCGCGCAGCTCGCCGGTTCCTTCGTCAAACTCGTCGCACCGGCCGCGGTGGGCGGGGTCGCCCTCAACACGCGCTTCCTCCAGCGCTCGGGGCTGCGGCCGGTCCAGGCCGCCGCGAGCGTCGGCGCCTCCCAGCTCGTCGGCCTCGGCTGCCACATCCTGCTGCTGGCCGGATTCGGCTACGTCGCGGGCAACGAGCGGACCCAGGACCTCACCCCGTCCCGCAGCGTCATCGCGGGCCTGCTGACGGGCGCCGTACTCGTCCTCGCCATCGGCTCCGTCGGTCCCGTGCGCCGCCGGCTGCTGTCCCTGCTGCGCCCCCTGCTGACCGGCGTCGTGCCCCGCATGCTCGACCTCGTGCAGCGGCCGGGCAAACTCGCCACCGGCTTCGGCGGCACGATCCTGCTGACCCTGTGCAACGTGGCCTGCCTGACCCTCTCGGTACGGGCCTTCGGCGGGCAGGTCAGCTTCGCGGTCGCCGCCGTCGTCTTCCTGGCCGGCAACGCGGTCGGCTCGGCCGCGCCCATCCCCGGCGGCATCGGCACCATCGAGGTGGCCCTCGCCGCGGGGCTGCGCGCCGCCGCCGGCCTCGACTACACGACGGCCTACCTCGCGGTCCTGCTGTTCCGGCTGCTCACCTTCTGGCTGCCGGTGCTGCCCGGCTGGCTCGCGTTCACCGTGCTCCAGCGCAAGAAGGCACTCTGAGGGCGCGACCGCGCAACGCACCCCGCGCGGCGGCCGCGGGGCGCTGCCGGCTCACTTCTGGTCGAACAGCGCGCTCACCGACTCCCCGTCGTGGATACGCCGTACCGCCTCCGCGAGGGCCGGGGCGACGGACAGCACCGTGAGCTTCTCCGTACGCTCGGACTCGGGGACCGGGACGGTGTTCGTGCACACGACCTCCACCACGTCCGGCTGCTCGGACAGCCGCTTCAGCGCGCCCGCGGCGAACAGCCCGTGGGTGCACGCCACCCGCACCGAGCGGGCGCCCAGCTCCCGCAGCCGCTCCAGCAGCTCCAGGACCGTACTGCCCTTGGCGATCTCGTCGTCCAGCACGATCACGTCCCGGCCGGCCACCTCGCCGATCACCGAGCTGATCGTGACCCGGTCGTCGGCGAACCGCTGCTTCGCGCCGGCCGCGACCCCGGTGCCGAGAAGCCGCGCGAAGGCCGCCGCCTCCTTCGCGTTCCCGAGGTCGGGGGAGACGACGGTGGTGTTCGACAGGTCGAGCCGCCGGAAGTGCGCGGCCAGTTCACGCAGGGCGTGCAGGTGGTCCACCGGCACCGAGAAGAAGCCGTGCACCTGCGGGGAGTGCAGGGTTATGGCCAGCACCCGGCTCGCCCCCGAGGCCACGAGCAGGTCCGCGACGAGCCGGCCGCCCAGCGAGATGCGTGGCGCGTCCTTCTTGTCGGAGCGCGCGTAGGCGTAGTGCGGCATGACGACCGTGATCCGCCCCGCCGAGGCACCACGCGCCGCGTCGCACATGAGCAGCAGCTCCACGAGGTGCTCCTGGACCGGCGTCACCAGCGGCTGGATCAGGAACACGTCCCGTTCCCGGCAGTTCGCCTCCAGCTGCACCTCCAGGCAGTCGTTGGCGAAGCGGTTGATCCGGGCCGGGGAGAGCGGTACCCCCAGGTGGGCGCACACCTCCGCGGCCAGATCGGGATGGGCGCTGCCACTGAACACGGCGATGTCTCGCACGAACCGCTCCTCGGTGGATCTACTGGGCGTGCCGTCCAGGATCGTAGCCGTCCGCACCACTCGGCAGCGCCGCCACCACCCGGTCCACGGCGGCGTCCAGTGCGGTCAGCTCCTCCGGTCGCGCCATGGGGTCGCGGGCTCTGCGGCGCCGGGCCCGCGGCAACTGCGACGCGATCCCGGACGGCCCCGCGGCCAGCAGCAACCGCAGGAACTCCTCGACCGCCCCGGTCCGTTCGGTGAGGGAGACGGCGACCTGCGCCATGATGAGCGCCGACAGGGCCCAGTCCAGCGAGGGCGGCCCGGTGGCGGCGTTCTGCCAGTCGATGACGACCGGGCCCCGCGGACCGAGCAGCACGTTCTCCGGGTGCAGGTCGAGGTGGAGCTGGCGGTGACCGGGCACCGTGTCCGTCACCGGGAGCGTGTGCAGGCGGTGCAGGAGGTCCGCGAGCAGTGCCGCGGCCTCGGCCACCTCCAGCGAACCGTCCAGCATCGCGCGGGACATGGTCGGTCCGGTGACCCGGCGCATGACCAGATCACCCTTGGCGTACGTTCCCGGGCGCACCTCAGGAACGGGGTAGCCCCGGGCGGCCAGTCGCCGCATGAGGGCCGCCTCCGGTGAGGCGTCCACGGCGTCCCGGTAGCGCCGCAGGACCCAGTCCCCGTCCAGCGCGAAGACGTCGGCGGTGCGTCCCGAACCGATCAGCTCACCTGTCGTCACTCCGCCAGCCTAGTCACCCCGCGAGCGGGCCGACCCGCTCGCGGCTCCCGGCCTCGCGGGGGTGCCGCTGCCGGCGCCGTTTCCCGCCCCGGGGAAAGCGAATGACGGGACGTCAGGACGCAGGTGCCCTCAACGCCCCCGCGTAGGCGGAAACTTCGTGGCACCGGCCCCCTACCCCCGGCGGTACCGGATAGGTACCCTCCAGGCATGCCGTCACTGAACGTGTCCTTCACCGATGAGGAACTCGAAGGGGTGCGGGTCGCCGCGGCGGCCGAGGGCAAGAGCCTGAAGCAGTACCTGCACGACCTCGGGGTCCGGGAGCACCAGCGCAAGCAGTTCGTGGCCGGTGCGCTCGACTGGGGGGACCGCCTGCGTCAGGAGTTCGACGAGGCGTTCCCCGCCGAGATACCGCCACGGCGCCGGTCGGGCGGTCCCGGCGGAGGGGCAGCAGCGGCCTGATGCCTCTCTTCGTGGACGTGGCCTGGCTCCTCGACGTCCAGGAGCGGGCGGTGCCGGAGGACGTCTCCGTGGCCGACTACTCGGCCCTGGTCGCGGCGGTGTCCCGGCACCGCACCAAAATGCCCACCCTCGCCGCCTCCGACCCCGACGCCGCCTGGCGGGCGGCCGCCCTCCTGCACACGATCGTGCGGCTCGAACCCCTTCCGCACCGCAACTCCCTCTACGCGGCCCAGGTCGCCGCGCAGTACATGGGGCAGTGCGGCGAGGGCATCGACCCGCCCTACGGGGCGCTGTCCGAACTGATCAAGGCCATCAGCGTGGACGAGGCCGACCTGTACGCCGTGGCAGACCGCCTGCGCGCCTGGCGCATCTGAGGTCCGGCGGTCGCCCGCTCCGGCCGGGTCCCGGCGCGCGCGCCCGTCTCATCTCTGATCCCGAAATATGAGACGCGTGTTCGGAATCCGGTACGTGTCTGATTATCGTGAGCCCATGCACGGACAAGCGCGATCCCTCACCATGGCGCTCTTCGCCGCCACGGCCTGGAGCGTCGACGACGCTCTCTGTCGCCGCTGAGCCCCGCGCCGACGGTGCGCGGCCCTCTTCCCCGCGTGCGCTGATCCCGGCCCGGAGCGGTCCGCCGCCGGACACCCGGAGCCGACGCGCCTCGCCTGCCCCCACGGGGCCCGCCTCCCACCGAGTCCGCCCCCCTTACGGGGCCCCTTCCCGTGCCCCGCGTCATGACCTCGCGACCTCCTCGTCCTCGCAGACCCGAAAGGCCCGCCGTGACCACCGCCCCTCCAGAGCAGGCCCCCAGCCGCAGGGGCCCGCTCACCCCCGTACCCACGAGCGTCCCGGCCCCCGCGGCCGAACCGCTGCCCCCGGTGCGCACCGCCCCCCTCCTCGGCGCCGCTCTCGTCGGCGCCGCGCTCACCGTCTACACGTGGGCCGAGCACGGAGCCAAGCCGGGGGTCCTGCTGCTGCTCGGCATGGGGCTGGGCGTCGCCCTCTTCCACTCGCGGTTCGGTTTCACCTCCGCCTGGCGGCAGCTGATAGCCGTCGGCAACGGCACCGGACTACGCGCCCACACCCTGCTGCTCGGCACCACCGCGACCCTCTTCGCCCTCATCATCGGCACCGGCACCGGACTGTTCGGGGCGAAGCCCGCCCCCAGCGCGGGACCGATCGGCCTCGGCCTCCTCATCGGCGCCTTCCTCTTCGCCGTCGGCATGCAACTGGGCGGGGCCTGTGCCTCCGGCACCCTCTTCGCGGTCGGCTCGGGCCAGACCACGGTGCTCCTGACGCTCGGCGGCTTCATCGCGGGATCGACCCTCGCCGCCTGGCAGTGGGGGGTGTGGAAGGACCTGCCGGCCGCCGACCCGGTGCTGTTCTCCGACCACCTCGGCGGCTGGTTCGGCTCCTGGCTGCTGACCCTCGTACTGCTGGCCGGGGTGTACGTCCTCGCGCGCCGCGTCCAGGCGCGGCGCAACCCGCCGCCGATCGGTGTGCCGCCGTCCGCTCGCGGCTCTCTCGCCCGCGCGATCCGGGGTTCCTGGCCCCTCGCCGCGGGGGCGCTCGTGCTCGCCGTCCTCGGAGCGGGCGTACTGCTCGTGTCCGGTGGCGCCTGGGGCATCACCAGCGCCTTCGCCCTGTGGGGCGCCAAGTTCGCCGGGGTCCTCGGGGCCTCGCCCGAGACCTGGGACTACTGGAAGCAGGCCGGGAACGCCGCCCAGCTGCACGGCCCGGTACTGGCCGACAAGAACAGCCTCACCGACATCGGCATCATGGTCGGGGCGGCCGTGGCGGCCGCCGCCGGCGGGGTGTGGCAGCTGCACCGCGGACTGCCCGCCCGTACCGCCCTCGCCGCCGTCCTCGGCGGAGTCCTCATGGGCGTCGGCGCCCGGATGGCGGGCGGCTGCAACATCGGCGCCTACCTCGCGGGCATCGCCTCCGGCAGCCTGCACGGCTGGATCTGGGGAGCCGTCGCCCTGATCGGCACCTGGGCCGGTCTCAGGCTCCGTCCGCTGTTCGGCCTCGGCAATCCGAAGCCGGGCGACAGCGTCTGCTGACGCGCCTGACGCATACGCGTCAGGCGCAGCGGACCACGCACGACGCGCCCCGTACGCGGTCCGCAGGCGGTCCGCACGCGCCTGTACGCGCTTTGTGCGGGTGGGAGAGCGCGCGGTGGGGGCGGGTGGCGGGGCACCACACGGTTGCGCCGCCCGCCCCGTCTCCCTTCCCGGACGCTCCCGCACTCCTTGACCCTCACCCGTACGTCAGGGGTTAGCGTCCCGGCTCCGGTGGCGACGGCGTCGGCCACGTCGGCCGCCGGGACCAGTCCGCCGACCGTCAAGGAGCCCCGGATGAGCAGCGTTCCCGCCCCCGCCCTTCCCGCGACCTCACGCGAGGTCCGGCTCGCCAGAAGCCCTCGCGGCCTGCCCCGCCCCGAGGACTTCGAGGTGGCCACCCGTCCCATGGTGGCCCCCGCCGCGGGGGAGGTGGTGGTCCGCAACCACTACTTCGTGATCTCGCCCGCCCTGCGCTCCCTCTTCGCAACCCCCGCCTTCCGCACCCCGCTTGACCCGCTGCGATCCGGACAGCCGCTCGTGGGCACGGCCGTGGGCGAGGTGGTGGCAGCGGGGGACGCGACCACCCCGGCCCCCGGCACCCTGGTGAGCCACCACCTCGGCTGGCGTGAGTACGCCGTCCTGCCCGCCGGATTCTGCACTCCGCTCGACCCGGCCCTCCCCGACGAGGCGGCCCACCTCTCCCAGGGCGCGCTCGCGCACGCCGCCCTCACCGGGGTCGCCGGACTGCGCCCGGGGGAGACGGTGTTCGTGGCCGGCGGGGCGGGCGCGGTCGGTTCGATGACCGGCCAGCTGGCCCGGCTGCTCGGCGCGGGACGTGTCATCGGCTCGACCGGCTCGACGGACAAGGCCCGGGTGATGACCGAACGCCTCGGCTACGACGAAGCGGTGCTCCGCGAAGGGCCCGGCGGACCGGACGGTGACTTCGGCAAGCGGCTGCGCGAGGCGGCTCCCGACGGGATCGACGTGGTCGTGGACCTCGTCGGCGGCGCCCAGCTCAGGGCGGCGACCGAGACCGCCAACCCGGGGGCCCGCATCGCCCTGGTCGGAGCCCTCGCCGGACAGCTCGACGCCCAAGGGGACGGTGCGAGCGCCCCCGTCACACTCGACACCTTCCGGCTCGTCGTGCAGCGCGTCAGCCTGCGGGGCGTGAGCGGACTCGACCACCCCGAGAGCTACACCGCGTGGCCCGCCCTGTTCGCCGCCGGCCTCGCCGAGGGCCGCCTCACCTTCCCGCACGAGAGGATCACGGGCATGGAAGCGGCTCCCCGCGCGTTGCAGGAGGCGATGGCCGGCCGCTACGTCGGCGCGGTGGTCGTCGACCTGCGCGGCGCGTCCGCCCCGAAGTAGCGCCGACGGGGACCGGTCCCGGGCCGTCGTGGTCAGCGGCACAGCTACCGGGGCGGCCCGGTCCGCCGCGGAAAAGGGGGAGACGGTCGGATGCGCATCGGGGACGCGGCGGCGGCAGCCGGTACGACACCGCGGGCACTGCGGTTCTACGAGGAGCGGGGACTGCTGCCCCCGCCCGCCCGCAACAGCGGCGGACAGCGCGACTACGCGCCGCGGGACATCGAGCGGGTGCGCCTGATCAGGGAACTGCTCGCCAGCGGGCTGACCGTGGACGACGTGCGGCACTGCGCCGCCGGCCTCGACGAACTGATCGGCCGACTGCCCCGCGCCTGCGCCGGCGCGGAGGGAGGCCCGTCCGCCGCCCCCGCCCGGCCGGAGGGGATCGCCGCACGCCGGCTCGCCGCGCTGGACGCCGAGATCGACCGGCTCACCCGTCTGCGTGAACGCCTGGCCCGGCAGATGAACCCTGAGGTGGTCTCCCGCATGGAGCCGTGATCACGTGGAAGGGGACAGGGGAACGCCGACGTGGCGCCCCCGCCCGACGCGCCCCAGATCCCCAGCCCCGGAGAAGTGATTCCATGGCCCCCGCCCCGCTGCTCGAACTGAACGACGGTCACGCGCTCCCCGCGCTCGGCCTCGGCACCTACCCTCTCGACGACGCCGGGGCGGAGGCGGCGGTCGCCCAGGCCGTGGGCCTCGGCTACCGACTCGTCGACACGGCCGTCAACTACCGCAACGAGACCGGCACCGGACGCGGCCTGGAGCGCTCCGGGGCGCCACGCGAGGACCTGTTCGTCACCACGAAACTGCCCGGCCGCGACCAGGGCTACGAGGAGACCCTGGCCTCCTTCGAGGACTCCCGCAAGCGGCTCGGCGTCGCGTACGTGGACCTCTACCTCATCCACTGGCCGCTGCCCCGGGTCGACCGCTACGTCGACTCCTGGAGGGCGATGCTCAAGCTGCGCGAGGAGGGACTCGTCCGCTCCGTGGGTGTCTCCAACTTCACCCCCGAGCACATCGAGCGGCTGGAGCGGGAGACCGGCGTACTGCCGGCCGTGAACCAGATCGAGCTGCACCCGCTGTTCCCGCAGGACGAGTTGCGCGCCTTCCACCGGACGAAGGGCATCGTCACCGAGAGCTGGAGCCCGCTCGGTCGCGGCAGCGACCTCCTCGACGACCCGGCCGTGGCGGACGTCGCCGCACGGCACGGCGTCTCGGCCGGACAGGCCGTACTGCGCTGGCACGTCCAGCTCGGCGCCGTCCCCGTCCCGAAGTCCGCCGACCGGGACCGTCAGCGCGCCAACCTCGACGTCTTCGGTTTCGAGCTGTCCGACGAGGACATGCGCCTCATCGGCGACCGCCCCCACCGCAGGATCGGCGGCGACCCGCTCAGCCACGAGGAGTTCTGAGGATCCGTCGCGGCGGGCCGGGGCACCCCGGCCCGCGCACCGGTCCTACGGCCGGTACACCGCTCCCGGCTTCGGCACTCCGGGAGCCATCAGCTGGGGCACGGTGACGAAGGTGTACCCCCGCTTCCTCAGCGCGTCGATGATTCCGGGGACCGCCGGCACGGTGCCCTGGTACAGGTCGTGCAGCAGGATGATCCCGTCGCGCGAGGACTGGTCGAGGATGCGCTTCTCTATCAGCTTCGAGTCATTGGTGGAGTAGTCCTTCGCGGTCGCGCTCCACAGCACCTGCGCTATGCCGAACTCCTCGCATATCTTCGACACCTCGTCGCTCGTGCGGCCCTGCGGCGGCCGCATCAGCGTCGGCTCCTTGCCGGTGAGGTCCTTCACCGCCTTCTGCGTACGGGACATCTCCCGGCGCACCTCCGTGTCGGAGAGGTCCGTGAGCCTGCGGTGCGACCAAGTGTGCTGGGCCACCTCGTGCCCCTCGTCCGATATCCGCTTCACGAGCTTCGGGTACCGCTCTATGTGGTTCTTGCCCAGAAGGAAGAAGGTCGCGTGCACCTTCTTCTCCTTGAGGATCTTCAACAGCTGCGGTGTGTGCCGGCTCGGGCCGGCGTCGAAGGTCAGCGCTATGCACTTCGCCTCGCGGCAGTCCACCGGCTGATGTGCCATCACGACTTTCGCGTTCGCGTGCGCGCGCTCGCTCTTCGGCGCGACGGTGTGCAGGCTCGTGCACCCGCTCAGTACGGCGCCGAACGCGGTCGCGAGGGCGAGCGCGGCGGCGCCACGGCGCCGCCGTGAGGAACGGTGGGGGCCACGGACGGACTCGGGCATGGTGAAACTCCCTCTCGCGGGCGGGGGCGGGTGACGCGCCGTCACGGGCGTTCCCCCGCGGCCCGCGTGCGCGCAGCACGGCATCGCGGACGGACCGAGGCCGGTCCATCCGCGCTCGTCACTGCTGGTCAGAGCAGGTCAATCGCTCCGGGCGCGACTATACACATGAGGTATACACGTGATGCATAGTGGCCCTGTTCCCGTCGGCCCGAAGCATCGGGGCGGGACACCGGGGAAGATGCGGGGGAGAGCCGCGGGGTTCCATCGAGCGGCGCGGTACACACTGAGAGAAGGACTCGAATACATAACGAAGGGACAACACGATGAGGTCTGTGCTGTGGGTGTTACTCGTCGGCTGCACGGGCGCCAACATCGCCTTGTCGATGCTGCTGGACAGGGGCCCGGTCCAGGTGGCGCTGAGCGTCGCCACCGGTGCGGGAGTGTTCGTCTCCCTCGTCGTCCTGGTCACCATGCGCTCCAGCAGGAGCCCCGGGGAGCGCCGCGCCCGGGGCCTGCCGCGCCACGAGTGAGCCGCCCCGGCGGGGAGGCGGGCGGTACGCCGGCTTCCCGGCCGGTGAACCCGGCGGCCCCGGTCTCTCACCCGAACGGGCCTGCCACGGGCGGGGGATCACGAGCGGGGCGCCCTGGCAGGGGGCAGGGGGCTTCAGGTATGGGGGCCGGGGCGCCACCGCCGTCCTCACTCCCCGAAGGGCACTCCACGGACACCGCTCCCCCGGGCCCGCGCTGTCTCAGGAAGTGGCGACGGCTCAGGCCGCCGGTCCCGGCTTCTCCTTGGGGATGCGCTCCAGGAGGCCGCGCATGTCGTCCGCGTGCTCCTCCTCCTGCGCGAGCAGGTCCTCGAAGACCCGCCTCGTCGTCGGGTCCTTGTCCCCGAGCCACTGGATGATCTCCGTGTACGAGTCGATGGCGATGCGCTCGGCCACCAGATCCTCCTCCACCATCCTCACGAGGTCGAGGCTCTCGTCGTACTCCGCGTGCGCACGGCCCGTCAGGGTGTCCGGGTTGAAATCCGGTTCGCCGCCCAGTTGCACGATGCGCTCCGCGAGTTTGTCCGCGTGCTCCTGCTCCTCCCCGGCGTGCTCCAGGAACTCGGCCGCGACCGGTTCCGAGTTCATCCCGGTCGCCGTGTAGTAGTGCCGTTTGTAGCGCAGCACGCACACGATCTCCGTGGCCAGTGCCTCGTTGAGCACCTGGAGCACGCGGGAGAGGTCCGCCCCGTACGCCTCGGTGATGGGACCCTTGTCGATCTGCTGACGGGCCCGCTCGCGGATCGTCTGAATGTCGGTGAGGAACTCGGCCACGCCGGGGACACCCCTTCTCGCTCTGTCGGAACCGCTCGTGATGTCGCGCTACGGGTACCCCGCTACCGGGGACCTGTACGCCTCCGGGCCCCCTACGACTTCGTTCGTTGCACCATTCGGCCCCGAGTGCGGCCGACAGCGCTACGGCGCGTGGGTGTCCGCGCCCAGTCGCACGGGCAGTGCGAGCACCCCGTTGCCGACGAAGCTCGGATGCCGTGGAAGCTCCGCGTCCGCACCCACCGGCCGCAGTCCGGGGAAGCGTCCGAAGAGAGCGCCGAGCGCGACCTCGGCCTCCATCCGGGCCAGCGGCGCGCCCAGGCAGAAGTGCGCGCCGTGCCCCAGGGACAGGTGCCGCGCGTCGGCTTCGCGGTTCACCCGGAAGCGGTCGGCGTCGGGCCCGTGCGCCACCGGATCGCGTCCCGCCGCCGAGTAGCCCGACGCCGCGCGCTGATCCGCCAGGGGTTACGGGACAGCCCTTAGGGCGCTCGCGGCCGTCCCGGAAGTGGATTCCAGGCCGAAACCGGACCGGCGCCGGCTTCTCGTGACCGGTGCCACCGGGCACACCGGGACGGACGTGGCCCGCGCGTTGACCCGGGCGGGTGAACGTCCCCGGGGCCGCCGCGCACGTGTCGTGCCTGATGACGCGGCACGAGCCGCTCCGCTCCCCGGGGCGGGCTCCGCTCCGGCGTGCGGCGGCGCCGGGGTGGGGGTTGGCTGGGGGAGCCGGGCACGCCGTCCGGGTCGAGAGGAGGAGTCGTGCGCATATTGAAGGCGACACAGGAGACCGGTGACTCGTCCCTGGTGTGGCACGCGATGGCGGAGGGCGACCGGGCGCTGTGCGGCGTCCGCGTGCCCGAGGCCGCGCCCGAACCCCCCGCCGGGGGTGAGCGCTACTGCCTCGTGTGCATGAACCGTGTGGACACGCACGTCGGCACCGGCGCGGTGGCGGGCGAACAACTCGCCTGAACCGGCGGCTCGACCGGGCGGGGTACGAGGACGCACACCCAGGAACTCGGATGCCGGGGGCGGGGACGAGCATGCGCGGCTCTCCCCGCCCCCGGGAAGTGGTGGACGCGCGAAGCGTGGCCGGCGGAAGGAAGAACGGGTCGTGGGGTGGCAGGGACCGATGACGACCCTCGGTCCCTGCCACCCCACCACCCGTTCGCCGCTCCCGCCGTGTACGGAGTGCGTCCGGCGCCGAGCGGCAGCCGCACGCGCTCCGTACACGGCGGCGGGGGGGGGGGGGCGCGGCCGCCCCGCCCCCCCCCCCCCCGCCCCCCCGGTGAGCGGGGGGGGGGGGGGGGGCCGCCACCCCCCCCCCCCCCCCCCCCCCCCCCCCC
>NZ_JBIAFO010000027.1:0-73971 GCF_042869355.1 Streptomyces sp. NPDC007088 | reverse complement strand
CCTCCACCCTATTCCCCCCCCCGCCCCGCTACCGCGCGCCCCTCCGCCGCCATGTGGGCCCCGACCGGGGCCGGCCCCCCCCCGCCCCGCCCCGGCCCCCCCCCCCCCCCCGGCCCCGGCCCGCTCTCCTGCCGGGAGCCCTGCTTATTCTGGGCGCCATGCTGACCCTCACCCAGGAGTTGTACGACCGGATCGTCGCCCACGCCCGCGCCGACCACCCCGACGAAGCCTGCGGAGTCCTCGCCGGACCGGCCGGCAGCGACCGGCCCGAGCGCTTCGTGCCCATGCTCAACGCGGCCCGCTCGCCCACGTTCTACGAGTTCGACTCCGGCGACCTCCTCAAGCTCTACCGCGAGATGGACGACCGCGACGAGGAACCCGTCGTCGTCTACCACTCCCACACCGCGACCGAGGCGTACCCCTCACGCACCGACGTCTCCTACGCCAACGAGCCCGGCGCCCACTACGTCCTCGTCTCCACCGCCGACACCGACGGCGCGGGCCCCTTCCAGTTCCGCTCGTACCGCATCGTCGACGGGGAGATCACCGAGGAGGAGGTGAAGGTCGTCGCGGCCCACTGACCCCCGCGCCGGGCCCCCGGCGGGGCGGCCCGGGAGGGGCGGGGACCGGCATGCGAACGGAAAACGTCCGCCCGCTGAGACACCGTTCCGGGACCCGGACCGGGAATCGATACGATGAGCCCATGGTTCTCCTCGACGTGAACAACGCGACGCCGGGCACCGTGCTCACGGCACGTCTCCACGTCGACCTGTGCCGTCTCGCCAGCGCCATCTGTCCGCGCTGACCCCGGCCCGGCCGGCCCCACGCCGCACCCCGCCCGGCCCGCCGGCCCCCGCGCCACATCCGCCCGCCGCAACCCGGCGCCGCCGCGCGCCCCCGACCTCCGAGAAGGAGACGACCGACCATGGCCATCGAGGTCCGCATCCCGACCATCCTCCGCACCTACACCGACGGCGCCAAGGCGGTCGAGGGCAACGGGGACACCCTCGCCGCGCTCTTCGCCGACCTCGACAGCCGTTACGCGGGCATCCAGGAACGCATCGTCGACGACGGCAAGCTGCGCCGCTTCGTCAACGTCTACCTCAACGACGAGGACGTCCGCTTCCTCGACGGCATCTCCACCAAGCTCAGCGACGGCGACAACGTGACGATCCTCCCCGCCGTCGCCGGCGGAATGCGCTGATGCGGTACGAGAGCGCCCTCGCCGCCGTCGGCAACACCCCCCTCGTCCACCTCCCGCGGCTCTCCCCGGCCCCCAACGTCCGCATCTGGGCCAAACTGGAGGACCGCAACCCCACCGGCTCCGTCAAGGACCGGCCCGCCCTGCACATGGTCGAACAGGCGGAGAAGGACGGCCGGCTCACCCCCGGCTGCACCATCCTGGAGCCCACCAGCGGCAACACCGGCATCTCGCTCGCCATGGCGGCCAAGCTCAAGGGCTACCGCATGGTGTGCGTCATGCCGGAGAACACCTCCCGGGAACGGCGCGAACTGCTCGCCATGTGGGGCGCCGAGATCATCCCCAGCCCCGCCGCCGGCGGCTCCAACACCGCCGTACGCGTCGCCAGGGAACTCGCCGGACAACACCCCGACTGGGTCATGCTCTACCAGTACGGAAACCCCGACAACGCCGGCGCCCACTACACCGGCACCGGCCCCGAGATCCTCGCCGACCTCCCCTCCATCACCCACTTCGTGGCCGGTCTCGGCACCACCGGCACCCTCATGGGCGTCGGACGCTACCTGCGCGAACACAAACCCGACGTCGCGATCGTCGCCGCCGAACCCCGCTACGACGACCTCGTCTACGGACTGCGCAACCTCGACGAGGGCTTCGTCCCCGAGCTGTACGACGCCTCCGTCCTCACCTCCCGCTACTCCGTGGGCTCCGCCGACGCCGTCACCCGCACCCGCGAACTCCTCCAGCAGGAAGGCGTCTTCGCGGGCATCTCCACCGGCGCCGCCCTGCACGCCGCGATCGGCGTCGCCCACAAGGCCCTCAAGGCCGGCCAGGACGCCGACATCGCCTTCGTCGTCGCCGACGGCGGCTGGAAATACCTGTCGACCGGCGTCTACACCGCCGCCACCACAGAGGAAGCCGTCGCCACCCTCCAGGGCCAGCTCTGGGCCTGAACGGCGACGACCACGGGGCCGGGCGGTTCCGGGCCCCGGCTCCGGGCCGGACGCGGGCGTCACCGCTCCCGGGCCGCACCGGCCCCGGCCCGCGCCGGCTCCACGCCAGCAGCTCCGCACCACGCCGGAGCACCACGCCGGAGCACCGCGGCGCGCAGGCGCGGTCCCAGCCGGTCGAGCCATGTGGCCGCCTCAGCCGCTTAGCCGCGTAGCCACTCAGCCGAGGTGCCGGACCCGGTCCCACAGGGCCGGGTCCACCGCACCCGCCCGCCGCCTGAACTCCCGCAGGGCCACCGTGCGCAACTCGTCCGTCTCCAGGAAACTGCGCCGCCCCCGGCTGTCGTCCACCGCGCCCTCCGGCAGCGCCAGCACCCCCGGCCGCTCCTCGTGGAACCGGCTCGTGATCTTCACGACCCGCGCCGAACGCCGCGTCACCGACAGCACCAGACACGGCCGGTCCTTACCCCCGGGGCCGTCCTCGAACGGCACCAGCGCCCACCAGATCTCTCCCGGGCGCGGCCCCGGAACCCGCGCACCCCCCGGCCCGCGCGGCGGACGCCCCCGGCCCCCGGGCCGCCCCGGCCCCCGCCGGCCAGGGCCCCGGCCACTGCGCCCCCAGCCGTCCGCCACCGAAGCGAACACACCGAGCACCACCACGACGACAAGCGCGATCCACCACCAGGAAGCCATACCGCGACGGTACCCAGACCGCCCGCACAAACCCTCCGCGCGCCACCCTCCCGGGCCCCACCCGGCCCCCGGCCCCGGCTCCACCCCCTCACGGGTGGAGTTCGCGGTGACTTCCCCCACAACCGTCCACCCGTGGGGAGCGACCCGCCAAAACGGCCCGTACGCTCGACGAACCGCACACCCCCGTCGTCCATCCGAAGCGCGGAGGTCCCCGCTCCATGAAGCTCACCGTCGTCGGCTGCTCGGGCTCGATCCCGTCCGCGGAATCGCCCTGCTCCAGCTACCTCGTAGAGGCCGACGGCTTCCGGCTGCTCCTCGACATGGGCAACGGCGCCCTCGGCGAGATGCAGCGCCACATCGGCCTCGACGACCTCGACGCCGTCGTCCTCACCCACCTGCACGCCGACCACTGCATCGACATGTGCGCCTACTTCGTCGTGCGCTACTACAACAGCGGACCCGGCCCCGTGCGACCCGTCCCCGTCTACGGACCCGAGGGCACGGAGGAACGTCTCACCGCCGGTCACGGGGACACCCCGACACTCTCCGCGATGGGCGAGGTCTTCGACTTCCACACCCTCAAACCCGGCAGCTTCCACATCGGGCCCTTCACCGTCCAGGCCGAACAGGTCCGCCACCCCGTCGAGGCATACGCCCTCCGGGTCGAACACGGCGGACGCTCCCTCACCTACTCCGGGGACACCGGCGTCTGCGAGGCCCTCGACCAACTCGCCGCCGACACCGACCTGTTCCTGTGCGAGGCCGCCTTCACCGACGGCAAGGAGGACATCCCGGACCTCCACCTCAACGGCCGCGAGGCCGGAGAGAGCGCCCGGCGCGCCCACGCCCGCTCCCTCCTGCTCACCCACATCCCGCCGTGGACCGACCCCGAGACCAACCTCGCCGACGCCCGCCGTGCCTACGACGGACCGGTACGCCTCGCGAGCCCCGGCGCCGTCTACGAGATCTGACCGCCCGGTGCCCGGCGGTCAGCGACCGGCCCCCGATGACCGCGTGACCGCGTGACTGCGTGGCCGGCCGGGGCGGCTCGCGGGGCCGCCCCGTTCCAGCCGCCTCCCCACGCCCTCACGCCTTCGTCGTGTCCTCGACCTCGTCCTCCGGCTCACGCCCCGGCGTCTTCAGGTCGAAGCGCAGGATCGCGAAGCGGAAGACCCCGTAGTACACGACGGCCGCCACCGCGCCGATGACCAGCAGCAGCCACGGCTTCGTCGCCAGACTCCAGTTGAGGACGTAGTCGATCAGGCCGGCCGAGAAACTGAAGCCGTCCTTCGCGCCCAGCGCCCACGACACCGCCATCGACACACCCGTCAGCACCGCGTGCACCGCGTACAGCAACGGCGCGACGAACAGGAACGAGTACTCGATCGGCTCGGTGATCCCCGTGACGAACGAGGTCAGCGCCACCGACAGCATCAGCCCGCCGACCTCCTTGCGCCGGTGCGGCTTCGCGCAGTGCGTGATCGCGAGCGCCGCAGCCGGCAGCGCGAACATCATGATCGGGAAGAACCCCGTCGTGAACTGACCCGCCGTCGGGTCGCCCGCGAGGAACCGGAACACGTCTCCGTGCACCACCTCCCCGTCCGGCTTCGTGTACTGCCCGAACTGGAACCACAGGAACGTGTTCAGGAACTGGTGCAGACCCACCACCAGCAGCGCCCGGTTCGCGACCCCGAAGATCCCCGAACCCGTCCAGCTCAGGTCCGACAGCCACTGCCCGAAGTCCGTCAGCGCGTCCCCGATCGGCGACCACGTCCACGCCGCCAGCGCCCCGAGCCCCAGCCCGATGAACGCCATCATGATCGGCACCAGCCGCCGCCCGTTGAAGAACCCGAGCCAGTCCACCAGCTTCGTACGGTAGAACCGCCGCCACACGTACGCCGTGATGAACCCGATCACGATCCCCCCGAACACCCCCGGGTTCTGGTACGTGGCCGGGACGAACCCCTTCCCCGACCAGTCGACGCACCCCCCGTTCTGCACCTGCTCCTGCCCCGCCGGACAGTGCACCGGGTACGCCCGCAGCACCGCGTAGTACACGAGGAAACCGGTCACCGCCGCGAGCGCCGTCGAACCGTCCGACTTCTTCGCCATCCCGATCGCGACACCCACGCAGAACAGCAGCGGCAGCCCCAGCGTCGAGTCGAGCAGCGCACCGCCCGCCGCCTGCATGACCTTCGCGACGTCGGTCCAGCCCAGCCCCTCGTCGCCGAACACGTCCGGCTGGCCCAGCCGGTTCAGGATGCCCGCCGCGGGCAGCACCGCGATCGGCAGCTGCAGACTGCGGCCCATCTTCTGCAACCCCTGGAAGAACTTGCTCCAGTTGCCCGGCTGCGAAGCGACCGCGCCGGTGGCGCTGCTGCTCATCGGTGTCCTCCCCTGAAGAAACGGACGGACTCGTGGTGCTGGCCATCCTTCGGGATGCCCACCCCGCCCGCCCGTGAAGATAGACCAACGGTGAGCTAACGTGACAAAACGGGACAGCATCGGCCGGGCCGCCACCCGTTCGACGGACAGGCCCGGGGCCGGCCGGCCCGGCCCCGCAGCACTCCCACGGACCGACAGGAGACACCATGGCCAGCAAGGCCGAGAAGATCGTCGCCGGGCTCGGCGGCATCGACAACATCGAGGACATCGAAGGCTGCATCACCCGCCTGCGCACCGAGGTCCGCGACGCCGGCAAGGTCGACGAAGCGGCCCTCAAAGCCGCCGGGGCCCACGGCGTCGTCAAGATGGGCAACGCCGTCCAGGTCGTCATCGGCACCGACGCCGACCCCATCGCCGCCGACATCGAGGACATGATGTGAGGGCGGCGGATCACCGGGCGCGCCGGGGTGCCGGAGGCGCCGGGGGTGCCGGGGGTGCCGGAGGCGCCGGGCGCGGGTGAGCGGCGGGCGGCGCGGGCGGCACGGGGGCGGCCTGAGCGGCCCTGAGCGGTCCTGAGCGGCCCTGAGTGGTCCTTGGCGGTACGGGGCTCCGGCCTGGACGGAGCGGTCCTTGCCGGTACGGGGCGGCCCGCCCGCCACCCGTCCCCGCCCCCTCGCCGCCCCACCAGCCCCCGCGGGCCCCCCACCCCCACGCACTAGGCTCAGCCCCATGTCACGCATCGACGGCCGAACCCCCGACCAGCTCCGCCCCGTCCACCTGGAACGCGGCTGGAGCAAGCACGCCGAAGGCTCCGTACTCGTCTCCTTCGGCGACACCAAAGTCCTCTGCACCGCCTCCGTCAACGAAGGCGTACCGCGCTGGCGCAAGGGCAGCGGTGAGGGCTGGGTCACCGCCGAGTACGCGATGCTGCCGCGCGCCACCAACACCCGCGGCGACCGCGAGTCCGTCCGCGGCAAGATCGGCGGCCGCACCCACGAGATCTCCCGCCTCATCGGCCGCAGCCTGCGCGCCGTCATCGACTACAAGGCCCTCGGCGAGAACACCGTCGTCCTCGACTGCGACGTCCTCCAGGCCGACGGCGGCACCCGCACCGCCGCCATCACCGGCGCCTACGTCGCCCTCGCCGACGCCGTCACCTGGGCCCAGGGCAAGAAGATCATCAAGCCGAACCGCAAGCCCCTGACCGGTACCGTCGCCGCCGTCTCCGTCGGCATCATCGGCGGCACCCCCATGCTCGACCTGCGCTACGAGGAGGACGTCCGCGCCGACACCGACATGAACGTCGTGTGCACCGGCGACGGCCGCTTCGTCGAGATCCAGGGCACCGCCGAGGCCGAGCCCTTCGACCGCGCCGAACTCAACTCCCTCCTCGACCTCGCCGCGGCCGGCTGCACCGACCTCGCCGGCATCCAGCGCACCGCCCTCGCCACCACCCTCGGCTGACCCGGGGCGACGGACCCGAGGCGACGGCCCTGAGGCATCGCCGGTCCTGAGGCCGTGAGGGCGCGGGACGGCGGGTACGAGCGAGAACCCGCAGGTGAACGGGGGCCAGAACCGCCGGGTAAAGAAAGAACCAAGAAACGCCCGGCGCGCAGGCAACCAACGCCGCCGCCCCCGCGTCGTAACGGATACGGGCGCACGGGTCGAACCGTGCGCCCGTCCGTCATCGCGGACCCGGCGCCCACCCGGCCCGGGGCCCGCCGGCCGACCCGGGGAGAGACCGACATGCCCGCCGCCCACCGCCCCCGACGACTCGCCCTGGCCGCGGCGGCCACTGCCCTCCTCCTCGCCGCCCCCACCCTCACCGCCTGCTCCGCCGTCGACACCGCCCTCGACTGCGCGCGGGCCGCCGACGCCGTCGCCGACAGCGTCACCCGCCTCCAGCAGGCCGTCGACAACGCCGGCAACGACCCCCTCGACGCCGAGGACGACCTGCGCGCCATAGACGACAACCTCGCCGACCTCAAGGACCGCACCGACAACGCCGACCTGTCCAAAGCCGCCGACCACCTCTCCGACGCCGTCTCCGAGGTCCGCGCCGGCATCGACAACGGCGACACCACCCCCGACCTCGGCCCCGTCACCGAAGCCGCCGGGGAGATCACCAAGGTCTGCACCCCCTGAACCACCGGCGCACCACCACCCCGGGCGAGCACCTCACCCCCCGCGGCACCGATACTGGGCCCATGACCCGCCTGATCCTCGCCACCCGCAACGCCGGCAAAATCACCGAACTCCGCGCCATCCTCGCCGAGGCCGGACTGCCCCACGAACTCGTCGGCGCGGACTCCTACCCGCAGATCCCCGACGTCAGGGAGACCGGCGTCACCTTCGCCGAGAACGCCCTGCTCAAGGCACACGCCCTGGCCCAGGCCACCGGACTGCCCGCCGTCGCCGACGACTCCGGCCTGTGCGTCGACGTCCTCAACGGCGCCCCCGGCATCTTCTCCGCCCGCTGGTCCGGCCGGCACGGCGACGACCAGGCCAACCTCGACCTGCTCCTCGCGCAGCTCTCCGACATCGACACCCCGCACCGCGCGGCCGGCTTCACCTGCGCCGCCGCACTCGCCCTCCCCGACGGCACCGAACGCGTGGTCGAGGGCGAACTGCGCGGCACCCTCCGCCACACCCCCGCGGGCACCCACGGCTTCGGCTACGACCCGGTCCTCCAGCCCGAGGGCCACGACCGCACCTGCGCGGAACTGACCCCGGCGGAGAAGAACGCGATCAGCCACCGGGGCAAGGCGTTCCGGGCACTGGTGCCGGTGGTGCGGGAACTGGTGGGGTGAAACACGGGAGAGGGCCGCCCCCCCAGGGACGGCCCTCTCGCATCGGTACGGCCGGTGGGACTCGAACCCACACGAGATCGCTCTCACTGGGACCTAAACCCAGCCTGTCTAGCCCATTCCAGCACGGCCGCATGCCACGTGGAGCCTACTAGACGGTCCCGGCCCGTGAGGGTCTCGTCCGCCGGTTCCCCCACGTCTCCGTCAGCGCGTGACAGTTCGGGCACAGGTAGCGCAGGTTCTCCGCGCGGTTGTCCAGCCAGTCCCCGCTGACGTGATCGATGTGCAGCGTCAGCGTCTCCCCCTCCCAGACGCCGGGGTTGCCACACCGTTCGCACACGTACGGCCTGCCGGTCTCGCCCAGGGCCGCGTGCAGCTGTGCCCGGCGCGTGCGAGGAGACCCCGGCGGCAGCACGATCAGCCGCTCGACGGGCGTGGAGCGCCTGGGTACAGCCGGTTCGGCGGCCCAGGGCCTGCGCCTGAAATGGCTCGTGTCGAGGCCGAGACCGGTGATCCTCCGGCGCACCCTGCGCTGCGTGGCGGCACCGACGGGCAGGTCCAGGGCCCGCAGGACGTCCGCGTAGCTCGTGCTGCGGGCCACCGCCTCGCGCAGCGCCGCGTCCGCGAGCCGGATACGGGCGTGCCGGAAGTGCCCGGTCTCGATCCCGTAGCGCCGCAAGGCCCTCCCGAGCGCGGACCGGGTACGGCCGTCGTCGCTGAGGCCGAGTGAGCGGGCCAGTCCGCGCAGACTCCGGGCCTCGGCTGCCGCCCCGGTCAGTTCTCCGGGGCTGAACGGGATGTCCGGGGTGGTGCGGTGGAGGCCGGGGAAGTGGCTCACGTCGATGCCCGCCGCCTCGATCCGCCTGCGCAGATGCGAGAGCATCCCTGTCGCGGGCACCGCGCCGAGCCGGAGCGCGACCTCGCGCAGGCTCGTGGCGTGAGCGGCTGCCTCGGCTATCGCCCCGTCCGTGTAGCTGTGCCGACCGCGCCGGACGAAGTGCCCGGTGCCGATGCCGTACGCCTCGGCCTCCTTCTGGAGCCGTCTGCGGCGGCCGCCGTTGACCGGGACGCCCAGATGACGCATGACCCCGGCCCAACTGGTCGAGGCGGCGACGGCCTCGGCCAGTGCCTCCCGCTCGTACACCCTCCCTCTCCCCCTCCCGCACGGAAACCCGTTCCCCACTCGCACGGTTCAACGGATCTCCCTCGCCCCAGGTCACGCCCTGTGCGCGAAAAGCCCCGTACCTCACCGGTACGGGGCGTTCCGCTTGGTTGTGGGGCGCGGGGGAGGGGGTCAGAACTTGGGGTCCGGGGTCTGGGAGTGGACGAGTTCCGCCGCCTCCTCCTCCGTCTCCACCGAGGGGTAGGAGCCGGCCAGGGGCTGGTTGGCCGTCTCCTTCATGCACAGGACGGCGATCACGCCGACCACGGCGGCGGCCGTCGCGTAGTACGCCGGCATCAGGTTCGTGCCGAAGACGCTGATCAGGGCGGTGATCACGAGGGGGGTCGTGCCGCCGAAGATCGAGGTGGAGAGGTTGTAGCCGACCGACAGGGAGCCGTAGCGGACGTGGGTCGGGAACATCGCGGGCAGGGCCGCCGACATCGTGCCGAGCATCGCGACGAGCGACAGGCCGAGCAGGAGCAGTCCCGCGGAGATCGCGAAGACGTTGCCGATCCGGATGAGCAGGAAGGAGGGGACGGACAGGAACAGGAAGCCGAGCATCCCCGCCATGAGCAGCGGTTTCCTGCCGAAGCGGTCCGAGAGCCTGCCGACCTGATTGATCAGGCACATCTGGACGACCATCACGAGCAGCAGGATGAGCAGCCCGTGGTTGGTGGCGTAGCCCAGTTCGTCGGAGAGGTAGGTCGGCATGTACGACAGGAGCATGTAGTCGGTGATGTTGTACGCCGCGACGAGGGCGATGCACAGCAGCAGCGAGGGCCAGTACGTCGTGAAGATCCTGCCGAGGTCGCCCTTGGCGGAGGTCTCGACGGGGTCGGCCGCCTCGGTGGCGGTGACCTTGCCGCCCTCCAGTTTCTGGAAGGCGGGGGTCTCGTCGAGCTTGAGCCGCAGGTAGAGGCCGATGAAGCCGAGGGGCGCGGCTGCCAGGAAGGGGATGCGCCAGGCCCAGCTCTCCATGGAGGACTCGTTGAACACCGTGGTCAGGACGACGACGAGGCCGGAGGCGCCGACGTAGCCGGCGAGGGTGCCGAACTCCAGGAAGCTGCCGAAGAAGCCGCGGCGTTTGTCGGGCGCGTACTCGGCGATGAAGGTGGAGGCGCCGCCGTACTCACCGCCGGTCGAGAAGCCCTGGACCAGGCGGAACAGGATGAGCAGGACCGGTGACCAGAAGCCGATGGAGGCGTAGGAGGGGACGAGGCCGATCGCGAAGGTGCCGATCGACATCATGATCATGGTGATGGCGAGGATGCGCTTGCGGCCCAGTTTGTCGCCGAGCGGGCCGAAGACCATGCCGCCGAGGGGGCGGACGAGGAAGGCCACGGCGAAGGTGGCGAAGGAGGAGAGGAGCTGCGCCGTGTCGTTGCCCGAGGGGAAGAAGACCTTCCCGAGGGTGGACGCGAGGTAGCTGTAGATCCCGAAGTCGTACCACTCCATCGCGTTGCCGAGCGCGGCGGCCTTGGTGGCGCGTTTGACCGCCGCGTCGTCGGTAACGGTGATGTCGCTGCGGCGCAGTCTGGGGTTGCGCCGTTTCTCGATCGCGCGGAACAGCACCCGGTGGCGTCTGACCGCGGCAGGGTCCACCGACTCGTCGTTGTCGGTCGCCGCCATGACGGTGTTCCTTTCCCTGGACTCGTTTCCAAGCAGAACACCTGCACAGTTATGGCGCCCTCAAACGGACTCCTTCACCCCGCGTACGCGTGGTTACGCGGCGTCACTGATCCCGAGGTCCTTGATGATCTTCGCGACGTGTCCGGTGGCCTTGACGTTGTAGAGGGCGCGTTCGACCTTGCCCTCCTCGTCGACGACGACGGTGGAGCGGATGACTCCGGTGACGGTCTTGCCGTAGAGCTTCTTCTCGCCGTAGGCGCCGTACGCCTCCAGGGTCTCCTTGGAGGGGTCGGACACCAGTGTGACCTGGAGGTTTTCCTTCTCACGGAATTTTCCGAGCTTCTCCGGCTTGTCGGGGGAGACGCCGATCACGTCGTAGCCCTGTCCGGAGAGCAGTTCCAGGTTGTCGGTGAAGTCGCAGGCCTGCTTGGTGCAGCCGGGGGTGAGGGCGGCGGGGTAGAAGTAGACGATCACTCTGCGTCCCCGGTAGGCGGAGAGGGAGATTTCCTTCCCGTCGGCATCCGGGAGGGTGAAGTCGGGGGCGGTGTCGCCGGGCTGGAGGCGCTCGCTCATCGAAGGCTCCTTCTTGTTCCTGTTCACCGGGCGTCTTCTTCCGCGCCTGGCGTCTTCTCGCGCGCCCGACGTCGTCGCTCGCTCTGTGCTCGCTCTGTCCGTGCGGGCTGTGCTCGCTCTGTCCGTGCGGGCGCGCGGTGGGTGTCCGGGGGCGTGCGGCGTCCTCGGCTCACTCGTCCGGCGTGACACCGCCCGTTCGGGGTACTGGAGCGAGCCTAAGCCAGGTCCTGGGCGGCTCCGGAGGCTTTCCGGCTGCCTCGGGAGGGGTGCCGAGGGGTGCGAGCGGTCGTGAGCTGACAGACTGTCGAGCATCACAGGCTTTACGGGCGCCCTGTGCTGGGTCCCGGAACACGACGACGGAGGCAACGCGGTGTCGGAAGCGGATGCCAGGACCCCTGCGGAGATCGAGGCGGACATCAAGCGCCGGCGTGTGCTGCTGGCGGAGACCCTCGACGAGATCGGGGTGCGGGTGCACCCGAAGACGATTGTGGGTGACGCCAAGGCGAAGGCCGCCTCGAAGGTGGACGCCACTCTCGGACGGGCGTACGTGGGCGTGAACCGTGCGGTGACCGGGGCGCGGTCCCGGTTCGTCACGGAGGACGGCCGGCCCCGGCTGGAGCGGGTCGTGCCGGTCGCGCTGGTCGCGGCCGGGGTGATCGGTCTGCTCGTGGTGTCGTCCTCGCGGCGGGGTGAGAGGAAGCGCTGAGGGTGTCGGGTGCGCCGGAGGGTGGCCGGGCCGCGGCCGGGTGTGACCCTCCGGCGTACAGGCGTGTCCGGGGCAGGTAGGTTCGGGGCGTGAGCGAGAACACCCACGACGACAAGCTGCCCATCCGGATGCTGCACGACCGGGTGCTGGTGCGGACCGACATCCCGGAGGGGGAGCGGCGTTCCACCGGGGGCATCGTGATTCCCGCGACGGCCGCGGTGGGCCGTCGGCTGGCCTGGGCCGTGGTGGTCGCGGTCGGCCAGAACGTGCGGACGGTGGAGCCGGGCGACCGGGTGCTCTACGACCCGGAGGACCGGGCCGAGGTGGAGGTGCGGGGCGTGGCCTACGTGCTGATGCGGGAGCGGGACCTGCACGCGGTCGCGGCGGACCGTTTCGAGGGCGCGGAGGACTCGACGGGGCTGTACCTCTGAACCTCTGACCGGCGTCCCCGGCCGACGCGCTGACCTCGTCCTCGACCTCGGCCGACGCGCTGACCTCGACCTCGGCCGGCGCACTCACCTCGTCCCCGGCCCCTTCGTGTTGTTAGCCTGGGGGTGTCCCGACGAGACGCGCCGTACCGGGTCACGCAAAGACGACGCACCCCCCTTGTCTCTCCTGTGGAGGTCTCGTCGTCATGGCCTGGATCTGGATTGTCGTCGCCGGTCTGCTCGAAGTCGCCTGGTCGATCGGTATGAAGTACACGGAGGGTTTCACCCGTCTGTGGCCGAGTGTGTTCACGGGCGCCGGGATCGTGACCTCGATGGTGCTGCTCGCGCACGCGGCGAAGACGTTGCCGATCGGTACGGCCTACGGGGTGTGGGTCGGGATCGGCGCGGCGGGCGCCGCCGTGCTGGGCATGGTGGTGCTGGGTGAGCCGGCGACGGCGGCGCGGATCTTCTTCATCTGTCTGCTGGTGGTCGCGATCGTGGGGCTGAAGCTGACCTCGGGGCACTGACCCGGTGCCCCGCCCGGTGTGACAGGAGGGGCCCCGCTGGTGCGGGGCCCCTCCTTCCGTGTGCCGGGTGTACCCGGTGGCGGGGTCAGCCGAGGAGGTCGCCTCCGGTGCCGGGGATTCCGCCGGTGGGGGTTCCGGTGCCCCCGGCGGGGTCGCCGCCGGTGGCGGTGCCGCCCTGTCCCGCGGTGGCTCCGCCGTCGGTGGGCCCGCCCGCGCCGCCGCCGGGGTCGCCGCTGGTGGCCTCGCCGCCGCCCTGGCCGTCGGTGCCGGTGCTCGTGCCGCCGTCGGCCGTACCGCCGCCGGTCTGATCGCCGGGCGGGGTGGTGTCGCCGCCCGTGGTGGCGCCGCCGTCGGTGCCGGGGGCGGTGTTCCCGCCGTCGTCACCGCCGGTCTGTCCGCCGTCCGTGGTGGCCGGGGGCTGAGCCCCGTCCTGGTCGCCGGTGGTGCCCTGCTCCTGGGAGGGCGGGGAGGGGCTGACGGGCGGTTTGGACTCGGCGCCCCTCTGGAGGCGCAGGTCGAACTTCTGGGCCGTCTTGCCCTTGAGGGCGTCGCCGACGTACCGGGCCCAGATCTCCGCGGGCGGTCCGCCGCCGTTTATGCGGGCCTGGCCGAGGGCGCCGTACAGCGGTTTGTGCACGGCGGTCTTGGGGTCCTGGCCCATGACGGAGACGACGGTCGCGAGGTCGGGGGTGTAGCCCGCGAACCAGGCGGCCTGGTCCTCCTCGGCGGTGCCGGTCTTGCCCGCGGCGGGGCGGCCGGCGGCCTTGGCGGCGGTACCGGTGCCCGACTCGACGACGCTCTGGAGGATCGCCGTCGTGGTGTCGGCGGCCTGCCGGGTGACGGCCTGCTTCGCGGGCCGCTGCGGCAGGCCGAGGTTCTCGCCGTTCTTGTTGACGACCTTCGCGACGATCGAGTACGGGATGTGCTTGCCGTGGTTGGCGAGCGTCGCGTACGCCTGCGTCATGTCGAGGACGCTGGCGTTGGCGGTGCCGAGCGCGATCGACGGGTAGGCGTTCAGCTCCGGGGTGTTCTTCGGCAGGCCGAGGGCGACGGCGGTGTCCTTGACCTTCGCGGGGCCGACGTCGGTGGCCATCTGGGCGTACACCGAGTTGACGGACTTGTCGGTGGCGACGCTGACGGGGATCTGGCCGTAGGAGCGGCCGTCCTCGTTCTCCGGGGCGTAGCCGCCGCCCCCGGGACCCTGGACGGGCCGTTTGCTGGTGCCGTCGTACACCGTGTTCGGGGTGATCGTCTGGCCGCTCTGGGTGCGGGAGGCGTTCTGCACGGCGGAGGTGAAGACGAAGGGCTTGAACGTCGAGCCGACCTGGAAGTCGGTGCGGGTCGCGTTGTTCGTGAACTGCTTGACCCAGTCGATGCCGCCGTACATGGCGAGGACGTGGCCGGTCTTCGGGTCGATGGACACGCCGCCGGCCCGTACGTTCTTGTCGGCGGGGCGGTTCTTCTTGTCGAGCTGGTCGACCAGTCCGTCGTCGACGGCCTTGACGAAGGCGTCCTGCTTGGGCTTCTGGATCGTGGTGGTGATCCGGTAGCCCTGGTTGGCGAAGGCGTTCTCGTCGACGACGTGGTGGTCGAAGAGGTAGTCCTTGACCGCCTCGACGAGGTAGCCGCGCTGCCCGGAGAGCCCGGCGGAGGAGTTCTTCTGCTGGATGGGGTCCTTGAACTTCGCCTTCGCGCGGTCGGCGGCGGTCATCCAGTGCTTGCTGACCATGCCGTCCATGACGTAGTTCCAGCGGGCCACGGCGCGCGGCTTGTTGGCCGGGTGGGTGGTGACGTCGTAGGCGGAGGGGGCGTTGAGCAGGGCCGCGAGGTACGCGCCCTGGCCCACGGTGAGCTGGTCGACGTCGACGCCGTAGTACGCCTGGGAGGCGGCCTGGATGCCGTAGGCGTTGCGGCCGAAGTAGCTCGTGTTGAGGTAGCCCTCCAGGATCTCGTCCTTGGACTGCTGCCGGTCGAGCTTGATCGAGATGAAGAATTCCTTGGCCTTGCGGGTGACGGTCTGGTCCTGGTCCAGGTAGTAGTTCTTCACGTACTGCTGGGTGATGGTCGAGCCGGACTGCTTGCCCTTGCCGGTGAGGGTGTTCCACGCGGCCCGCACCATGGCCTTCGGGTCGACGGCCGACTCGGAGTAGAAGTCGCGGTCCTCGGCGGCGAGCACGGTGTGCTGGATGCGCGTGGGGATCTTGGAGAGCTTGACGTTCTCCCGGTTCGTGTCGCCGTCGCGGGCGAGCGGGCTGCCGTCGGCGTACAGGTAGACGTTGCTCTGCTGCTTGGCCGCGGCGTTCCCGGCGGGGATGTCGACGGTGGCGTAGCCGATGGCGAAGCCGCCGACGATCACGACGATCAGGAAGAGGAGAGCGCCGAGCGTCATCCGCCAGGTGGGGAAGAGCCGTCGCCAGCCGTGCCGTTTGCGGGACTTGCGGCCCTTGGGCTTCTTCCCGCCGCCGTCCGCGCCGTCCGCGCCTTCCCCGCCCCCTCCCCGCGGTCCGCCGGGGCCGTCGCCTCCGGGGCCCCCGGGGCCTCCGGCGCTCGCTCCTCCGCTCGCTCCCGCGGACGCGGCGAAGGCCGTCGTGGTCTGGCGGGACCTGCCGGGGGCGCGGTCGCCGGGCCCGCGGCCCGCGCCGCTCGCGGCGGCGCCCGCCGCCCCGGCCGGGGGCATCGCGCGCAGCCGGGCCGTCTTCTCCATGGGCGCCTCCACGGGGGCGCCACCGGAGGGCCTGGGCTGCTCGGGCTTCTCGGGCTTCTCGCGCTCCTGGGCCTTCGGGGAGCCCTGCGCGGAAACCTTCCCGGAGCCCTGCGCGGAGCCCTTTCCGGAGTCCTGCGCGGAGTCCTTCCCGGAGCCCTGCGTGTCCTTGGCGGGCCGGCTCGCCGCCGGGGTCCCGCCGGCCCGCGTGGCAGCGGGGGCCGAGGGCTCGGGGGCCTCGGTCTCCGCCTTCGCGGGCTTCGCGGGCTTGGTGGGTTCCACGGACCGCGCGGTCGCGCCGGTTCCCGCCGGGGCCCCGGGCTTCGCGGGCGCCTCGGGCCGCGCCTTCCGCTCGGGCTTCGGCTCGGGCCGCGGCGGGGTCCTCTCCGCAGGCTCCGGCCCCGTCCCGGGGTTCGCCCGCGCCTTCGGCTCCGTCCCGGCGCGCGGCTGTGCGGCCGACGGCGGTCCGGTCCTCGCCGGCTGCTCGTCGTCGCCTCGCCGCTCGTCGGGTTTGGCGGCCCGCTGAGCGGGTGTCCTGTTCCTGGAGCTGTTCGCGTCCCCTTCCGATGCGTCGGGCCGGGGGGTCCTCCCGGCCTCGTGCTGCCGGGGCGGCCGGCTGCTTCCGGTGGTCTGGCCGTCGCCGTGCTGCTGCGGCTCGTCGGTCATGTCGTGCGGAACTCCTGCTTCGCTTCGTGCACCCCGGTGCCCACTCTCGCACTGCCCAAGCGCCGGTTCGTCTGCGGATCGCGGCCGTGTCCGGTCCGGAACGGCCTTCCTCCTGTTAAAACGCGTGGCGACGCGTTCCGGCTCCCTCATAAGCTCGTGACCTTTGGCTCACAGAGAGGGGAGAGGAGGTGCCGTGGGGACAGGACGGTTGTACGCGGTGATCGCGGCGGGCGGTTTCCGGCGCCACGCGACGTATCGCATGGCGACGTTCGCCGGGGTCTTCACCAACACGGTGTTCGGGATCATTCTCACCTACACCTACATGGCTCTGTGGCATGAGCGCCCCCAACTCGGGGAGTACGACGTCGCGCAGGCGCTGGCCTTCGTGTGGATCGGCCAGTCGGTGCACATGACCGTGATGCTGATGGGCGGTGGTTTCGAGGACCAGCTCATCGAGCGGATTCGCACCGGGGACATCGCCATCGACCTCTACCGGCCGGCCGACCTCCAGATGTGGTGGCTGGCCGCCGAGGTGGGGCGGGCCGCCTTCCACCTGCTGGGGCGGGGTCTCGTGCCGATGCTGGCCGGGGCCCTGCTGTTCGATCTGGCGCTGCCCGCCTCGCCCGGCCGGTGGCTCGCGTTCCTCGTGGCGCTCGCCTTCGGGGTCGTGGTGAGTTTCGCGATCCGCTATCTGGTGGCGCTCGCCGCGTTCTGGCTGCTCGACGGCTCCGGCGTCACCCGGTTCGCCTCGCTCGTGGCGATGTTCTTCTCCGGGATGATGCTGCCGCTGAACGTGTTCCCCGGTGCGCTCGGGGACGTGGCGCGGGTGCTGCCCTGGTCCACGATGATGCAGGTGCCCGCCGACGTACTGCTCGGCCGCCACCAGGGCGCCGACCTGCTGGCGACGTACGGTTTCCAGGCCGCGTGGGCGGTGCTGCTGCTCGCGGCGGGACGGCTGCTCCAGGGCGTCGCGACGCGCCGGGTGGTGGTCCAGGGTGGCTGAACTGACACGGACGGGTGAGCGTCCGGCGCCCGGCCGGGGCGCGCGGGGCGGGGGCCGTCCCCGGCAGCCGGGGCGGGTCGCCACCGGGGTGCGCGCCTACGGGATGATCTCGGCGATGTGGGTGCGTTCCGCGCTCGCCTACCCGGCGTCCTTCGTGCTGATGGCGCTGGCCGCGTTCGCGGTGACCGGCCTGGACTTCGTGGTCATCCTGCTGATGTTCTCGCGGGTCGACGCGCTCGGCGGGTACGGGCTCGGCGAGATCGCCTTCCTGTACGGGCTCTCCTCGACCGCGTTCGGGCTGTGCGATCTGGTGCTGGGCTCGACGCGGCGGCTCGGCGAACGGGTGCGGGACGGCACGTTCGACACGCTGCTGGTGCGGCCCGCCCCGGTGCTCGCGCAGATCGCGGCGGACCAGTTCTCGATGAACCGGCTCGGCCGTATCGCGCAGGGTCTGTTCGTCCTGGCGTACGGGCTGTTCGCGGTCGACGTGCAGTGGGGCGTGGTGAAGGTCGCCGCGGTGCCGTTCATGGTGCTGAGCGGGGCGGGGATCTTCGCGGCGGTGTACGTCGCGGGCGCCGCCTTCCAGTTCCTCGCGCTGGACGGCGCGGAGGTGGAGAACGCGTTCACGTACGGCGGCCAGACGATGCTCCAGTACCCGCCGACGCTGTTCACCAAGGACGTGCTGCGGGCGGTCACCTTCGTCCTGCCGCTGTCCTTCGTGAACTGGGTGCCGGCCGCCTATGTGCTGGGGCGTCCGCTGCCGCTGGGGCTGCCCGGCTGGTGCGCGCTGCTGCCGCCGGTGGTCGCCGCGGCGTGTCTGGCGCTCGCGGGCCTGGGCTGGCGCGCGGGGCTGCGCTCGTACCGCAGTACCGGCAGTTGAGGACGGGAAGGCGCCGGGCGCGTGGGGCAGAGGGCGCGGGACGCCGTACGGGGATCGAGAGCCGAGAGTCGAGAGGCGGGAGTGGTGGTGACGGTGGCTGATGCGGAGCGGGGTGGCGGTGGCCCGGCGGCGGGGGACGAGGGGTTCATCGTCCTGGACGGGCTGGAGAAGGTATTCGACGTGCGCCGCAGGACGGGTTTCCTGCGGTACGAGCGGCGCGAGGTGCGGGCCGTGGACGGGATCTCGTTCCGGGTGGCGCGCGGCGAGATGGTCGGCTACATCGGGCCCAACGGGGCGGGCAAGTCCACGACGATCAAGATGCTGACCGGCATCCTCACGCCGAGCGGCGGCCGGCTGCGGGTGGCCGGTCTGGACCCGGCGCGCGAGCGGACCGGGCTGGCGCGCCGGATCGGCGTCGTGTTCGGGCAGCGTACGACGCTGTGGTGGGACCTGCCGCTGATCGACTCGTACCGGCTGATGCGGCGCATGTACCGGGTCCCCGACGCGCGGTACCGGGCGAACCTGGAGCGCTGTGTCGAGCGACTGGATCTCGGCGCGCTGCTGAACGTGCCCGTGCGGCAGTTGTCACTGGGGCAGCGGATGCGCGGGGACATCGCGGCGGCGCTGCTGCACGAGCCCGAGGTGCTGTACCTGGACGAGCCGACGATCGGCCTCGACGTCGTGTCGAAGGCGAAGGTCCGGGAGTTCCTGCGCGAGCTGAACACGGAGACCGGCACGACGGTGCTGCTCACCACGCACGACCTGACCGACATCGAGCAGTTGTGCCGCCGCGTCATGGTCATCGACCACGGCCGGCTCGTGTACGACGGGGGGCTCGCCGGTCTGCGCGAGGCGGGGGAGAGCGAGCGGACCCTCGTCGTCGACCTGGAGCGTGAGCTGCCGCCGATCGAGCTGGCCGGGGCGCGCACCGTGCGGGTCGAGGGGCCGCGCCAGTGGCTGGCCTTCCCGGCGGCGGACTCGGCGGCGCCGCTCGTGGCGCGGATCGCGGCCGACTACCCCCTCGCCGACCTGTCGGTGCGGGAGCCGGACATCGAGGCGGTGATCTCACGGATGTACTCGGAGCGGGTCCCGAGCCCGAGCCCCGAGCCCGAGTCCTAGCCCGGTCCCGGTCCCGGGCCGGGGGCGGCGGGGTGAGCGGGCCGGGCGCGGCGGGACGACCCGGCCGAGGGCGCGGTAACCCTCGTGGCCGGGGGCGCCGCCCTCATAAGCTGGGTCCATGAGCGATGAGCTGCCCGAACCACCCAGACTCTCCAAGGGACTTGAGATATCCGAGGGTTCCGGGAGATCCGGGGGCCCCGGCCGGAAGGACCCCCCGGGCCCGTCGCCCGCCCCCGCCCGAGCCGGGCTGCGGGCCTCCGACGCCGACCGGGACCGGGTCGCCGAACTCCTGCGTGAGGCGGTGGCCGAGGGCCGGCTCGACATGGAGGAGTTCGGTACCCGGCTCGACGCCGCCTACCGGGCACGGACGTACGGGGAGCTGGAGCCGCTGACCCGCGACCTGCCCGCGGCCTTCAGCGCGCCGTCCGCGGGGACGCGGCCCGCCGTCGGTGACGACTGGTCGTGGCGCGTGGGCCGGCAGCCGACCTCGCGCGGGGCCTTCGCGCTGTTCGGCGGCTTCGGGCGCTCGGGCCGCTGGGTGGCGCCGAAGCTGTTCACCGCGTTCGCGATGTGGGGCGGCGGTGAGATCGACCTGCGCGAGGCGGACTTCGAGGGCCGCGAGACGGTCATCTGCTGCTTCACGATCTGGGGCGGCATAGCGGTGATCGTGCCGCCGGAGCTGAACGTCCGGGTCACCGGTACCGGCATCATGGGCGGCTTCGGCGGCGACCGGGTGCAGGAGGGCGAACCCGACGCCCCGCAGGTCACGGTCACCGGCTTCGCCCTGATGGGCGGTGTCGGCGTCAAGCGCAAACTGCGCAAGGCCGAGAAGCGGCGCCTCAAGGAACTGGAGCGAGAACTACGGGAGCGGGACCGGGAGCGGGAGCGGGACCGGGACCCGGAGAGGCGGGAGGGACAGGGAGCAGGCGGGCGGTAGGACCGCGAACGTGCTCGCGACCGCCCGGTCCCGGCCCGCCCCGGTCCCGCCCCGCCCCGGTCCCGCCCCGCGTCACGCTCAGAGCTGCGCGGGTGCCGCGCCCTTCAGGTCGGTGAGGTTCACCGTCAGGGCCATCCGCCGGTAGCCCTCGTCGGTGAGGTGCAGGTGGTCGCCCGAGTCGTAGACCGCGCGCAGCCGCGTCGGGGCGGCCGGGTCGCGCACGGCGCGGTCGAAGTCGGCGTACGCGTCGAAGACCCGGCCCGAGCGGATCTCGGCGTTGACGGCCTGCCGTACGTTCTCGGTGCGCGGGCTCCAGCCCCGGTGCCCCTCGAACGGCATGAGCGTGGCCCCGGACACGTGCAGGCCCTTCGCGTGCGCCCGCGCCACCAGCTCCCGCAGGCCCTGGGTGATGCGCCGGGCGTCCGTCTGCCGCGGCGGGCGGATGACGTCGTTGATGCCGAGGTCGATGAAGACGGCCTTGACGCCGGTGCGGCCCAGGACGTCCCGGTCGAAGCGGTCGAGGGCGCTGGGGTTGTCGGCGGGCCGCCCGGCGCCCGGGAGCAGGACGCGGTTCCCGCTGATGCCCGCGTTGACGACGCTGTAGCGGGGCGCGCCCTGCTCGGTGCGCAGCCGCTGGAGGAGGTAGTCCGTCCAGCGGTGGTTGGCGCCGGTCGTGGAGGTGATGCCGTCGGTGAGCGAGTCGCCGAGCGCCACGAGGGTGCCCTGCGCCTGGTCGCTGAGTACGTCCACGGCCGTCAGGTACCGCCAGTACGGCGTCTGCTCGGTGTAGGCGCCGCCGTCCGGGTCGGTCGTGCGGTCGCCGTTCGCGAGGTAGCTGATCTGCCGCGCGTGGGCGTGGAAGGTGACGGGGCCGGACGGGGTCGGCGAGTACGTCGTGACGAGGAGGTCGGCGCCGCGCGGTACGGCCATCCGGACCGCGTCGCTGACGGTCTGCCCGCCCGCGGGGACGACGACGCCCGCGCTGCCGTTGAAGGTCAGGCGGTGCATGGAGCCGGTGGCCGCCGTCGGATTGCTGGGGGCCGCGGCCAGGGCGATCGTCGCGCTGGACACGGACAGCGGCTGCTGCCCGTACAGGTTGGAGAGGGTGACGCGGGCCGCCTCGCCGCCGAGGCCGGTGCGCACCACGTTGCGGATCGAGCGGCCGGCGAGACCGGTCACCTCGGTGCCGGGCTCGGCGCCGCCGGGTGCGGCGGACCAGGCGCTGATCCAGGTGCCCGCGGAGGCGGGGGCGGCGGAGCCGTGTGGGTGCGGGGCGGCGCTCAGCGTGTCCTGGGTGCTGCCCCCGGGACCGCCCGCGAGCGCGTGGACCGCTGCGGACACCAGCACCACGAGAGCGGCGACGGTGGCCAGCACGACATAACCGTGACGCTTGGTCATGCGCGTTGTGTTCTCCTCGGACAGGGGGAGCCCGAGGCTCCGGTCGGACAGTCCCATGATGGGACACGGGCGGGTGGCTGCTGTTCGCGTGCCCCCGTTCCGACAGACGCCGTAAACCGAAGATCCGTTCCCGTGCCGGGGCGGAAGGGGACAATGCGTACCGGCACCATGGGGACGAAACATGAGGCCACGGCGGCGGTACGGGCCCGGGAAACGGGGCACGGACGACGCGAGGGGACAGCGAGCGGAGGGCCGGGCTGATGAGCGGTACCGAGGACGGTGAGGCGAATATCACGGGCGCGCACACCCGTGAGGGGCCTGAGCCGGTCACGTCGGGCGGGCCGGGTGGTCTGGCCGGAGAGGGCGCGGCGGCCGGAGCGGGCGCGGCGGCCGGAGCGGGCGCGCTGCGCGGCGGGGGTGCTTCCCGGGGAGGCCCCCCGCGGGGCGGTTCCTCGCGGGGCGGTTCCTCGCGGGGCGGGGCCTCCGGCTCGTCCGGGGGCGGCGGGCGCAGCCCGGTCGACCTGACGCCCGCCGACGAGGAGAAGCGGCGCGGGGTGCGCCGTATGAAGGCTTTCGCGGGCGGGCTGCTGCTGTTCGTCGCGGTGGTCTACGCGCTCGCGACCTGGGCCGAGCACGCGGGGGCCGGCGCGTGGGCCGGGTACGTCGCGGCGGCTGCCGAGGCCGGCATGGTCGGCGCGCTCGCCGACTGGTTCGCGGTGACCGCCCTGTTCCGGCATCCGCTGGGCCTGCCGATCCCGCACACCGCGATCATCCCGCACAAGAAGGACCAGCTCGGCGCGTCCCTCGGCTCCTTCGTCGGGGAGAACTTCCTCTCCGCCGACGTCGTACGGGACCGGCTGCGGGCCGTCGGCATCGGCGGCCGGCTCGGCACGTGGCTCGCCGCACCGGCGCACGCCGACCGGGTCACCGCGGAACTCGCCACCGCCCTGCGCGGGGCGCTCACCGTGCTGCGCGACTCCGACGTGCAGGCCGTCGTCGGGGAGGCGATCACCCGGCGCGCCTCCAGCCAGGAGGTGGCGCCCGGCATGGGCAAGCTGCTGGAGCGGATCGTCACGGACGGCGGGCACCGCAAGCTCGTCGACCTCGTGTGCGTACGCGCCCACGACTGGCTGGTCCTGCACGGCGATCAGGTGATGGACGCCGTGCAGGGCGGGGCGCCCGGGTGGACGCCCCGCTTCGTCGACAAGCGGATCGGTGAGCGGGTCTACAAGGAGCTGCTGCGGTTCGTCACCGAGATGCGGGACATGCCGGGGCATCCCGCGCGCGGCGCCGTCGACCGTTTCCTGACGGACTTCGCGGGCGACCTCCAGTCCGACCCGGAGACCCGGGCGCGGGTGGAGCGCCTCAAGAACGAGGTGCTGGGACGCGGCGAGGTGCAGGACCTCATCGCCTCGGTGTGGGGGGCGGTCCGGCAGATGATCGTGGCCGCCGCCGAGGACGAGCGGAGCGAACTGCGGCTGCGGGTGCGCGCCTCGCTGCTGTCGCTGGGCGCGCGCCTCGCGGGCGACGACCGGCTGCGCGCCAAGGTCGACGGCTGGGTCGAGGGCGCGGCGGTGTACGTCGTGACGACGTACCGGGGGGAGATCACCTCGCTCATCACGGACACCGTGGCCGGCTGGGACGCCGAGCACACCTCGCGGAAGATCGAGGCGAACATCGGCCGTGACCTCCAGTTCATCCGGATCAACGGCACGGTGGTCGGCTCGCTCGCGGGGCTGGTGATCTTCGCCGTGTCGCGGGCGCTGGGGGCCTGAGGGCGGGGGCCGGAGCGGGCGGGGCGCCGGGCCCGGCGCCCCGCCGGGTTCACCACGTGTGGGTGAGTGTCACCGCGTGTGCGGCGGCGGCACCCGGGCACCTGGCGGATATTGGAATCCGTCTGCGGTCCCCGCAGTGTTGCGCCCGCCCGGACGAGGAGGTAGCTGCCGTGACGACCCCCGCCGCATCGGAGGAACCCGGAAGCAGGGACCAGCGACCGGGAGGTCCGGGCAGAGGCGGCGGCGGGAGCGGGCCGGGGGACGGCCGGGGCCCGGGGCGCGCCCGCGAGAACTCTCCCGGCGGTACGGCCGGCGGTCCTGACGCGCGGGACGAGGTGGCCGCGCCCGGCGACTCCGGGACCGGCGTCGTCACCACCGCCGTACCGGCCCGGCTGGACCGGCTGCCGTGGTCGCGCTGGCACTGGATGATCGTCATCGGCCTCGGCACGGTGTGGATTCTCGACGGCCTCGAAGTGACGACGGTCGGCAACATCGCGAGCCGCCTGTCGGAGGACGGTTCGGGGCTGGCCATCACCTCCGCGCAGGTCACCGGCCTGGCCGCCGCCCTGTACGTGGCCGGCGCCTGCGCGGGCGCGCTGTTCTTCGGCTGGCTCACCGACCGCTTCGGCCGCAAGAAGCTGTTCATGGTGACCCTCGCCGTGTACCTGGCGGCGACGGCGATGACCGCTCTCTCCTTCAACGCCTGGTGGTTCTTCGTCTTCCGCTTCCTCACCGGTTTCGGCATCGGCGGGGAGTACGCGGCCATCAACTCCGCGATCGACGAGCTGATCCCCTCGAAGTACCGGGGCCGGGTCGACCTCATCATCAACGGCAGCTACTGGCTGGGCGCGGTCGGCGGGGCGCTCCTGTCGATCGTCATGCTGAACACCGACTACTTCCCGAAGGACCTGGGCTGGCGCCTCACCTTCGCGCTCGGCGTCGTCCTCGGCCTGGTGATCCTGCTCGTACGGCGGCACGTGCCGGAGAGCCCGCGCTGGCAGTTCATCCACGGCCACGGAGAGGAGGCCGACGAGCTCGTCGGCTCCGTCGAGCGGGAGGTGGAGAAGGAGAAGCACGAGAAGCTGCCGGAGCCGGCCGGCGAGATCACGATCCACGAGCGCAAGAGCATCGGCTTCGGCCTCATCGCGAAGACCGTCTTCCACAGCTACCCCAAGCGCGCCGTGCTCGGACTGTCCCTCTTCATCGGGCAGGCCTTCCTCTACAACGCGATCACCTTCGGCTTCGGCGCGATCCTCACCACGTTCTACGACGTCAAGAGCGGTCACACCGGCTACTACTTCGCGGTCATCGCGGCGGGCAACTTCATCGGCCCGCTCGTGCTGGGCAAGCTGTTCGACACGATCGGGCGGCGCGTCATGATCGCCGGTACGTACATCCTGCCGGGCATCCTGCTGTTCGTCACGGCCTGGCTCTTCGACCGGGGCTCGCTCAACGCCAACACCCTCACGGCGTGCTGGTGCGTCGTGCTGTTCTTCGCCTCGGCCGGGGCGAGCAGCGCGTACCTGACGGTGTCCGAGGTCTTCCCGATGGAGACCAGGGCCATGGCCATCGCCTTCTTCTACGCGATCGGCACGGCGGCCGGCGGGATCAGCGGCCCGCTCGTCTTCGCCGACCTCACCGAGTCGGGCGTCCCCGGCGACACGGCCCTGGCCTTCTGCATCGGCGCGGGCCTCATGTGCGCGGCGGGCGTCGTCGCGGCCTTCCTCGCCGTCAACGCCGAGCAGCGCTCCCTGGAGGACATCGCGACACCGCTGTCCCAGGCGGAGAAGGGCAGCGGCGGCGGAACCGGGAAGCGGCCCGGCGGTGGCGGCGGCCCGGCGCCCGTGGGCGGCGCGGCGGGCTGACCCGGCGCGGTGGGCCCGGAGCAGTACGACGGGCCGGGAGCAGTACGACGGACCGGGCCGGCGCGGACACGCCGGCCCGGCCCGTACGAAGGGAGCGGGAAGAGGTCAGGACGGGGCGGGCGGGCTCAGCTCGCGTACACCGACAGGCCGGAGAGCTGGGCGGCCGGCCACCCCGTGTTCCCGGTGAACCGCACCCGTACGTACCGGGCGGTGGCCGCCGAGGCGAGCTGCACGGTCACCGTGTTGCCCTTGGCCGGGTCGAAGACGCGGCCCGCCGAGGCGGACAGCGAGGAGAACGCCGACCCGTCCGCCGAGCCCAGCACCTCCAGCGTCTGGGTCCGGGTGGACCACGCCGGGTCCGGCGGCAGGGCCAGCACGATCCGCTTCACGGGCCGGGCGGAACCCAGATCGACCTGGACCCACTGCGGGAAGGCACCGTTGGCGCTCTCCCAGTACGAACGGTCGTTGCCGTCCACGGCGTTGGCCGCGCCGTACTGCTGCGTCTGACTGCTCGCGCTCGCCGCGCCCCGCAACGCCAGGTCGCCCTTGGGTACTTCGGGGGTGGTGCCGCCGACCACGGGCTGCGTGGGGCGTACGGCGGTGAGCGGGATCTCACCGCGCAGCAGCCGGCCGCCGTCCCCGGTCAGCCGCAGGTAGTAGTCGGAGGAGCAGGGCGTACCGTCCTCGTCGAGCGGTCTGATGCCCGAACCGGCGGGCACCTGCGAGGAGTTCTCGGCGGTCTTCGCGATCTGATTGCCCTCGTTGTACTCGTCGAACATCGAGATGTAGATGCCCTGCACGCCGACGCGCTTCATGTTGTAGAACTGCCGCCACATGAAGTCGCCGTGCGCCCGGTGGCCGGACTGGAGATCGCCCGGCAGGACACAGGGCTGGTAGTCGATGCCGTGCGCGTCGCACTCCGCCTGGTCGGGGGTGTTGACGTTGGCGTAGAAGTTGTCGGCGTCGGCGATCGAGCCGATCCGGCCCACCATCCAGGGCGACAGCATGTCCAGCGCCCGGTACACCTCCATGTAGCCCGGCCGGGAGTCCTCGACGCCGCGCCGCCAGTGCGTCGGCACCCCGCCCATGACGTAACAGCCCTGCGCCTTGAACCAGTTGACGACGTCCAGGCACACCTCGGCCGACCACGCCTTATTGGCCTCGTTGAAGCCGAAGCCCCAGATGCCGACGACGGGCTTCCCGTTCTGCCGCGCGTACGCCGGGGACTCGGTGTACGCCCGCATCTTCGCGGTCCAGTCCGCCTTCATCTCCGGCTGCATGTTCGTCCAGCCGGTCGCGTCGTACATGATGTAGAACTTCACGCCGGCCCGTTCGGCGGCCGAGCGCACCTTCGCCGCCATCGCGTCCCGCGTGGCGCCCTCCCCGCCGTTGGGGTTGAACCGCTGGAGCGCCGCGGTGTCGATCCCGTACTGCCGCATCCACGCGAAGTGCGTGTCCACGGTCTGCTGGTCGTACGAGGAGAACAGCGTGGCCGGCTGGCCGCCGCCGAGCGCCGGGTAGGCCGTGCGGTACGTGTGCGTGTAGTCGCGTACGTCGGGCCAGCTCACGATCGCCGTGTTGCTCGGGGACGGCGACTGGCCCCAGTTCTGCGCCCAGTGCCACCAGCCGTTGATCGGGGCGCCGTCGCCCGAGCACGCGAACCAGCCCTGGTAGCCGACGGTGATCTTGCCGACCACGTCCCCGGGCGGGGAGGCGGCAGGGGCCGCGGACGGGGCGGTGGAGGCGGCTCGCGCGCTTCCGGCGGTCGCGACGCCGGCCGCCGTGGTCCCGGCGGCGGCCAGCGCGCCGGCGAGCACGGTACGTCTGCCGACGGGGTTCGGGGTGCTCGTGCCTGTGTCGGTGCTGGTACCTGATGCCATGGGGGTGGTCCTCGCAATCGGCTCTGGAGGTGGGGGTCTTGCGGGGAGGTGCACAGGGTCGGGGTGGGTGCGGTGGCGCAGGGTCGGGGAGCGTGCGGTGGCGTGGAAGTGGGTGCGTGAGGTGCCTGCGGTCGCCAAGGGGCGGTGCGGGACAACCTAGGGACGGCGAGCCGCGCCGACAAGACGCGCGACCGCAATTTCTTGACGCCTGAGCACAATTCACGGCGTGCGTGACGCAAAATCATTGCTTTCGGCCGAGTCGTCGACGGCGGCCGCGCCTTCCCGGCCTCCCCGGCCCGTGCGGCCTCTGTGGCCCGTGCGGCTCCTGTGGTCCGTGTGGACGGCGAGGGACAGCAGCGCCGCCCCCGCGCACAGGCCGCCGGCCGCGACCCACACCGGGTCGTAGCTGCCGAACACTTCGCGCGCCACGCCCCCGGCCCAGGCGAGCAGCGCGGCGCCGAGCTGGTGCGCGCCGTTGACCCACCCGAAGACGACCGGGCCCGCGGCGCCGAAACGGCTGCGGCACAGTGCGATCACCGGCGGTACGGTCGCGACGTCCAGGGCCCCGAAGACGGCCGCGAACGCCAGGAGTTGAGGGTCGGCGCCGGGGCCGAGCAGCAGCGGGAGCAGGCACAGGACGAGGCCGCGCGCGGCGAGGACACCGCCGAGCAGGAGGCGCGCGTCGAACCGGTCGGTGAGCCGTCCCGCGCCCAGCGTCCCCACGACATTGCAGAACCCGACCAGGGCGAGCAGCGAGGAGGCGGTGGTGGCGGGCATCCCGTGGTCGTGCGCGGCCGGGGTGAAGTGCGTCCACATGACCCCGTTCGTCGAGGCGCCGCACACCGCGAACACCCCCGCGAGCAGCCAGAACACCCGAGTCCTCGCCGCACGCAGCAGCACGGGAAGGGCGCCCGGTGCGCGCGAGCCGCGCGAGCCGGCCGCCCGGTGCGGAGGCTCCCGCAGGAGCAGCAGGACGAGGACGGCGACGGACAGCGCGGCACCCCCGAGAACGCGCAACGCGCTCTCCCAGCCGGGCCCCGACACGAGGCGGGACAGTACGGGCAGCAGACCGAACTGCCCCAGCACGGAGGCCGCCGTGAGCACCCCGGCGACCAGCCCCCGCCGCCGCCCGGACCAGCGCCCCGACAGCGTCGCCGCGAAGGCCATCGACAGGCCGCCACACCCGAGACCGACGAACACCCCCCAGAACAGCACGAGTTGCCACAGGCGCGTCAGCACGGTCCCGGTGAGCAGCGCCCCGCCCCCGGCGAGCACCAGCGCCCCCGCCGCCACGGCCCGCATCCCCAGCCGCTCCATCAGCGCGGCGGCGAACGGCGCGGTGACCCCGTACAGCGTCATGGTCACGGCCAGCACGGCGCCCACGGCCCCCGTGGACCAGCCGTACCGCTCCCGCCAGGGCCCGGTGAGCAGCCCGCCGAGCGGCAGGAACGCCCCGGCGCACCACACCGCGAGGAACCCGGCGCACACGGCGGCCCGAGCTCCGGGACGAGGGAGACGGAGGCCGGACGGGACGCCGGACGGAAGGACGGAGGAGGTGCGGGGGAAAACCTTCATAGGGACGACGGTGGCGCGCCCCCGCCGACCGCCCCAGTGGCCAGAAGGCCATCATGTGCAAAGATCTGGCCACGAGGACGGTACGGTCTGGCTACAAGGACGGTCGGGTCACGAGGGCGGTCCGGCCACGAGGACGTTCCGGTGGGAGGTACGGCGATGGTTCCGGAGCGGCAGGGCGGGCCGGACCGGGTGGCGGTCCTGGTGCGCCACGGGGTCATGCCGCTCGAACTGGGCCTCGTCCACCAGCTGTTCGGCGCGGCACGCGGACCGGCGGGGGAGCGGTTGTACGAGGTGGTGACCTGCGCCCCCGAGCCCGGCCTGATCCGCACGGACGCCGACTTCCCGGTGTACGCCGCCCACGGCCCCGAGGCGCTGGCCACGGCGCGCACCCTCGTGGTCCCCGCCTCGCACGAGAGCGACGAGGCACTGGAGGAGGGCGCGTCGCGGGACGAGCCGTGGGCGGGCCACCTGCTGGAGGCGGCACGTCCCGGCTCGGGGCGCCGGGTCGCCTCGATCTGCACCGGAGCCTTCGTCCTGGCCGCCCTCGGCCTGCTGGACGGCCGCACCGCGACGACGCACTGGAAGTCGGCCGCCCGCCTGGCACGCGCGTTCCCCCGCGTACGGGTGGACCCCGAAGTCCTGTACGTCGACGAGTCCGGCGCGGGAGAAGGCGTCCTGACCTCGGCGGGCGAGGCGGCCGGCATCGACCTGTGCCTGCACCTGATCCGCGCCGACCACGGCACCTCGGTCGCGGCACAGGTGGCCCGTACGACCGTGGTCCCGCCGCACCGGGAAGGCGGACAGGCCCAGTACATCCCGGCCCCCGTCCCCGACCGCCGCGACACCGGAACGGCGCCGACGCGGGCCTGGGCCCTCACCCGCCTCGCCGAGCCCCTGACCCTGCGGGAACTCGCGGAGAACGCCTCGATGAGCGTGCGCACCTTCAGCCGCCGCTTCGCCGCGGAGACGGGCACCACCCCGATGCGCTGGCTCCTGGACCGCCGCGTCGACCACGCGCGGCGCCTGCTGGAGGCCACCGACGACACGGTCGACACGGTCGCCGCCCGCTCCGGCTTCGGCACGACCGCGGCGCTGCGCGCCCACTTCCAGGACCGCGTCGGCGTCCCCCCGAGCACCTACCGCTCCACCTTCCGGGGCCCCGGAAGGACCCGCGAGCCGGGGGATTAACCTCGGACGAAGCAGACACCCACCCCGCATCTGGACGGCGACCCCGGACGGCCCGCCCAGGGCAGAACACGACGGAGGCCCCCGATGCCCAAGATCCCCACGGCCCCGATAGCGGCAGCCGGCCTGCTCGGCGGCTACGCCACGGCCCGCTGGACGAAGAACCGCAGGCTCGGCGGCGCCGTCCTCGCGGCAGCCGGCACGATCACCCACCTCCAGTGGCGCCACGCCCAGGGCCCCCGCACCGCCACCGCCCTGACCGCCACCTACCTCACCGCCTTCGGCGCCTCCCACCCCCTCGCCAAAAAACTCGGCGCCTGGCCCGCCGTCCTCACGGTCACCAGCGCGGTGGCGGGGGCGGCTTGGGTGGGGGTGGACCGCAAGCGGGAAGCGTAAGCAGACCGCTCTCCGTCAGCGGCGACCCGCGGCCCGCCCGGTTCACGAAGAACGGCGGGCTGCGGTCGTGAGGAGAGTGCGGAGACTGGTGGTCGCCTCTGCCTCATGGAGCGTGAGTGCGGCGTGGATCACATCGCTTGCCCGGCGCCGCCTCGCGTACGCGGTGAGCAGGCTGTCCGCCAGTCCGTCGAGGCCCGACTCCTGGAGGAGCCGAACGGTCGTCCCCATCTCTGCAGGTGTCAGGCTCTGGGTCGTCTCCAGGAGCAGAGCCAGGGCGGCCTCCCCGTCCTGACTCCCGCCTGTGTGGCGTCCGCTTAGGCCGCTTAGGCCGATGATGCGACGCACCAGCTGTTCCGCCGCCGGCTGCGGAACGGCTGGCCGGGCCAGACTGCTGTCTGGGGCCGCGCCCCCGTCCTCGTTTCGCTCGTCCGGAGCCGCGACAGCTTGCCGGTCCCCACTGTCCTGGCCGACCGGCAACTTCGTGGAAGGGGTGCGGACGGCGGTGTTGGCCGCCACTGCCAGCTCTTCTCCCTGCCGGGGAATGCTCGCCAAGCCGGCTTGCTCCAGGCGTCTCCGGAGGGTTTCTGCCTCCATACGCAAAGCCTCGTTCTTGGCGGCGAGCGCGGCGTTCTCCGCGGCGGTGTTGCGGCAGGAAGCGCAACACCGCTTCGTGAGCGTCTTCTCCCGCATGGCCTGCACTTCTTCGAGACTCACGCCGACCCGGTCCGCGCCAGATCGCTCGACGGCGAGTCCGTACAGGGCTGCGGCGAACCCGGCGTCGGGGGTGCGGCGGCCCGAGAGGTACCGGGAGTAGGCGGACTTGACGACTGGATACCTCCTCTTGCTCAGGGCCGAGATCACTTCGGTGGCTGTCCGCAGGCCGGTGAGCGCATGGAGATGCTGGAAGACGTCACGCATGTCCTGCCGCTCTGGCGTCATCGAGGCGGACGCCGGAGCGGCTGCGGTGGCTACGGCGCTGGCTGCCCGGGTGTCGGCGGTCGCGCCTTTCCGGTTGCGGGGAAAAGGCGCAACAAGACGCCCCTGTGCTGCGGCCCGGCCGTGCTGGCTGTTGTTTGCCACCAAAGCTCACCTTCTTGGCTCGTGTGTCCAGTGCGGATTCTGCTTAGTTGCCGGTCAGTTTCGCAGATGGATGGATGCTCGAAGGATACGTGCCGCGATCACAGTAGTTGCCAGCTGAACGCGCAACCCCGTAACGCCGTGGACATGGCCGGGCTTTTCGGGGAGGGTTTTCCCTGCCCCGCTACGGCCTTCTCCGTTCTGGGGTCTGGCGCTGCCGGGCTTCTCTGCCTGGTTGTCAGGCGAGAAGGGGTGTCTGTGCTGTTGGCTGTTGGCTGTTGCGTGAGAGGCTGCCGCGTGACGTGAAGGGAGAGGGGGATGTGTCCAGGTCGTGGGAGATCTGGCCTGCTTTTCGTTGTATTGCGTCTTTCGTCGCACTGTGTCAGTCCTGCTAGCGGAAGGCTCCTTTTTCGGCGCCGAGAAATCCCCTTGTCTGTGCAGGGGGTAGGCTCATGAAATTGGGATTTCGTGAGGGAAGGTTTCGGTGCTGTCGTTACCGGCAGGCGGTAGACGGAATGTCCGAACAGATGTGGAGGTATCGGAAAAGGTGACGTTTTCTCCCGAAAGTCTGCCGGATTGGCAGAATCCCGTCATCCGGGGGATGAAGCATGTGGGGGGCCGGGTCCGGGTCGCTCTGTGGCTCATCCAGGTCGTAGGTGAGGGCAACCCCTTCACGAAGGCGGAGCTGCGTGCCGCCTTCCCGGGGGATGCGCAGATCGACCGGCGTCTGCGCGACCTTCGCGACTGGGGATGGGTGGTTCACACGAGCCGTGACGACCCCAGCCTCAGGCAGGAAGAACAGCGTTTCGTCAGCGCTGGCGTGGCGGTCTGGATCCCGCATCAGACCCGCCCGGAAGAGGTCGGCGCGAAGGGCACCGTGAACAGTGCCGAACGTGCCCGCATCATGCGGGAGGACGACTACATGTGCCGTATCTGCGGCATCACCGCAGGCGAGGGATACGAGGATGGGCTCAGCACCGCGAAGCTGGTGTTGTCCCGCCGGGATGTCTCACGGCTGGATGGCACCACGGAAACCACTCGCGTCACGCTCTGCGAGCGTTGTGCGCGCGGTGCCTCGCCCAAGGTGGACATCCCCGGCTACATGTCGGCGGTGAGCCAGCTCTCTGACCTGGAACGGCGTGCCCTGCGCCGCTGCATGAAGGAAGGGCGGCGTCAGCGGAGCGAGGTCGAAGAGCTCTGGGGGGTCTTCGGCACACTGCCGGCCTCGGCCCGTCAGGAGATCCAGAACTCCCTCGACGAGTCTGAAGACTGAGGTTCCCCGTTCTGTCTCCGGCGTGCGTTGTGGGCCGGCCGGGCCAGGTGTCCGGCCCGGCCGGCCCACAACGTCCTAGCACTGCTTTCCTTACCGGTTACTGGTTCATCAGCAGAGAAGAGTGATCGTGCACAGCGAAACCCAGCTCCCGCCCCGCGCCGAGGAGTTCAGCGAACTCATCAAGAAGAGGCTGGAGGATGTCCGCACCAGTGGCGGCACACGCGAGACCGTGACCATCGAGTGGAACAGCCAGTTCCTCCACGTCGAGGTCGTCGAACTCCCGCTCAGCAGCGTGTACTACAACCCATGGACCCACCGCATCCGGGCCCAGCGGAGCCTCGACCCCGCTCTGGACAGGAAGATCGACGCTGAACCGTACGGCGATGACGGGCAGGCGTACCTGGGCACCCTGCTCACGGCGCTCCCCTCTGACCCCACCCGCCGCGATCCGGCTTACGAGAGTCTCAAGGCCGAACTCAAGGAGTTTGGCCAGAGCGAGCCCGGTCTGGTGACGCACCACGGCGTTCTGGTCAACGGCAACACCCGTGCGGCGGCACTGCGTGAGCTGGGCGAGCGGTCCATCCGTGTGGGAGTGCTGCCGGCGTCCTTCACCGCGGAGGACGTCAGCGCGGTCGAACTCGCCCTCCAGCTGCGCAAGGACAACAAGCGCGACTACTCCTACATCAACCGTCTGCTGGCGATGGAGGAGCAGGCGTCGATGGGCAGGACCCCGACACAGATCGCCCGTGAGTTCCGGGTCCAGGAGAAGACGTATCACCAGGAACGCTGGATTCTCAGCACGATCCGGGAGCTGATCAAGCGGAGCACCACCGCGGAGGGTGCGCAGCTCAGGCTGATCGACTTCGAGTTCGACCAGGAGAAGCTGAAGGAGTTGGAGCGGCTCTACAAGAAGGTCGCCTCGGCGGAGCCGGATGAGGCAGAGCTGATCAAGGAGTGGCGACTGGCTGGCATCTTGCTGGACTTCTCCAAGACGGACGTACGGCACATCGACCAGAACTTCGTCCAGCAGGAGTACCTGACGGACACGCTTCCGCCGGCGCTGCGCAATCTGACGGGGGACACCGCTCCTGCGGAGATCGCCATTCCCGGACTGGACGTCACCGTCAGCGCGGCCTCCTCGCGGGTGGCCGAAGCCCGTGCGCTCAACGACCGCATCATGCAGGCGAAGGCGGCCAGGACGGGTACGGCGCAGATCAGCGCCGAGCGTAAGGCCGAGATGGAAGGCATCCTCAAGAGCGCCGGAGCCGCGTTCGACGCCGCGATCGACCGGGCCGGCCGGGACGCCCGTATCCGCAAGCGCAAGCAATTGGCCCCGGCCCGGGTGGTGGAAGCGTGCGCGAACATCGATCAGGGCACTGACGAGCTCGTCAAGGCACGCACGAGTCACAGCCTTGACGAGGAGTCCCTTGACGAGGCGCTGCTCCAGCTCAAGGCCAGCCTCAGCAGGCTGGCCCGGCAGGCCGGCCGGGTCCCCGGAGAGCCGGGTGCGGGCGTCTCGTGGCTGCTCGACGCGGTGAGCAAGGGAGAGCGCCCGTGACAACCGCAAGCACAGCCGGAGGAACGTCACTGCGGCTGGAACTCGACCCCCTGCGCACGGGAGTCCTGCTGCGCGTCACCGGGGAATACCAGCAGGCCTTGGTGCAGTTGTCCGGGCTGTTCCCCTCGGGAAGCCAGCTGAATGCCCTGACAGCCCAGGTTGAGCTGGACGACTTCCTGGGGAATATCCAGCATCTGGCTTCCTGGCCGGATCCAGCCGGCGTGCTGTGGGCGGAGGATCTCAAGGCCCTCTTCCTCGGCAACCATGCTGACGCACAGCGGGTCAAGCGGCGTCTGAGTGACCAGGCCGGTCCGGACGAGGTAGCGGCCGCGGATGTCCTGGCACTGCTCGGCCCGGAGTGGACAGCGGACCTCACGGGCTTCCAGCGCCGGGACATCGCCAAGCTGCTCTCCTTGCAGCACGGCGCGAACTTCAGTGTTCCCGGTGCGGGAAAGACCCGCGTCGGCCTCGCGGTCTACGCCACCCAGCGCCACCAGGGGAGGGCTGAACGTCTCCTGGTGGTCTGTCCCAAGTCCGCCTACGAGTCCTGGCGGTACGAGACGGCCGTCTGCTTCCGGCAGAGCCTGCGCGTGCATCTGGTAGGTGAGGGCCCGATGGATACCTGGGCTGAAGTGGTCATGGTCAACTACGAACGGCTGGACCGCTCCCTGCCGAGGCTGTCGGCGTGGCTGTCCGAAAAGCCCTCGATGATCATTCTGGATGAGGCGCACCGCATGAAGCTAGGCGTGCGCGGCACCTATGGAGCGGCTTGTATGGCGCTCGGACCGCTGGCCCGTCACCGGCTCATCCTGACCGGGACCCCCGCTCCTAATGGGCGCCGGGATCTGGAGAATCTGATGGGCTTCGTCTGGCCCGGCCATGGGCAGCGCGCGGTGGAGGCTGCGGTGGCTGGTGGCGACCTAGCCCAGGCGAGTAAGGCCCTGCAGCCGTTGTTCACACGGACCACCAAGCAGGAGCTGGGCCTGCCCCCGATGGATGTCCGCCTGCGGCTGGTGGACATGCCGCCGCTGCACAAGCAGATCTACGAGGCATTGCTGGAGAAAGGAACGGAGGGCCGGGAAGATCTCAGCGCTCTCGGCAGGACGGCCCTGCGCCTGCTGATGGCTGCGACGAGCCCTGCCCTTCTCGTGGAAGGGAGCAGCAGGTATGAGCCGCTCGCCTACCAGCTGCCCCCGCTGGACGTGCCTCGCAGCAGTTCGTTGTTCGCCTTGCTCCAGCAACTGCCCGACTACGAGCTGTCCCCGAAGTACGCCGAGGCCGGGGCCATCGTGGCAGAGAACGCACAGCAGGGAAAGAAGACGCTGATCTGGACGACCTTCGTGCGCAGCCTCACCACGCTCGAACGACTGCTTTCGAAGTTCGCCCCGGCCTCGGTCTACGGCGGCACCCCGGATCGCGAGGAACAGCTCCGGAGATTCCGGGAAGATCCCTCCTGCATGGTGCTGATCTCCAACCCCGCCACCCTCGGTGAGGGAATCAGCCTGCACCACGCGGTCCACGATGCCGTCTATGTCGACCGGGACTTCATGGCCGGCCGGTTCCTGCAGAGCCTCGACCGCATTCACCGTCTCGGGCTCGCCCCTGGCACCGAGACCTCTGTCACAGTCCTGGCTGCCCGGCACACCGTGGATGAGGTCGTAGCCGCGCGGCTCGACCAGAAACTTGAGTTCATGGGCGCGATCCTTGACGATCCGGCTGTGCGGGAACTGTCCGACCTGGAGGAGGAGCCATCCGTCGCCGCCGGCCTGGACTCCGCCGATATGGAGGCTCTCCTTGCACACGTGAGCGGGTAGGGTGCGGTGTGGCCTGCCGTTTGCGGCAGGCCACACACCGCCTGACGCTGGAACTCGTGTGGTGCCCTGATCACACTGTGCAGCCTGCTGGTCAGGTGGTCGCTCTGTGTCCATACGAGGAGTTCAGCCATGGCTGGCGATCACCCGCGCCCGCATTTCGAAAAGCCGCTCACTTCCGTGGAGATCTGTGCTGGCGCGGGCGGACAGGCTCTGGGATTGCACAAATCCGGGTTCGAGCATCTCTCACTGGTGGAGTGGGACCCCAATGCGGTGACCACGCTTGCGACCAACTCTGTCACCACGTTTGGGTGGGAGCAGCAGAAGGCCGATGCGCTGCGTGCCACGGATGTGCGTGATTTCAAGGACACGGCAGAGTTCAAAGCCCTGCGAGAGGTCGAGGGCGGCATCGATCTCTTTGCTGGTGGCGTCCCCTGCCCGCCTTTTTCTCTCGCGGGCCACCAGCTCGGTCCTGATGACGAGCGGGACCTCTTTCCAGCCGCCCTTGAGCTGATCGGCCTGTTGAAGCCCAGGGCGGTCATGCTGGAAAACGTACGGGGAATCCTTGAGCCCCCTGAGGTATTTATCGACTACCGGCGGTACATCCTCGATGAATTGCGTTCATTTGGATATCGCGTTCCGGAAATCGACCCGAAGGCTCCCGCGCGCGTGCAGGCCAGGGCGATGAAGTCGGTCTGGCACCGGATGGACGCCAGCAGTTTTGGCGTCACCCAGCTGCGCCCCCGGGCCGTCCTGATCGTTTTCCTGGAGGATGCGATCAGAGATCAGCGTTTCCGCTGGCCAGTGCGGTCGGAAGAGGGCGCCGAAAGCGTCTTCGAGAAGCTGCATGACGGTATGCGGGCACGGTACCGGGAATTCTGGGACGAACGCCCTCTTGGTCCCGGCACCCGCACAGGGCGGGAGGCTTTCGAAAGCTGGGAGAGGAAAGCGAAGGAAGCGGACGCGCGTGGTCTGCGGGTCGCTCCCACTCTCGTCGGCGGATCACGGAAACACGGCGGAGCTGACCTGGGTCCCACCCGTGCGAAGCGGGCGTGGCAGGTCTGGGGAGTCAATGGTGAAGGGCTTGCCAATGACATGAAGGACTGTGACCCCGAGCGCGATCTCTTCCGCGACAAGGGGCCCATGCTGACGGTGGAGCAGGCCGCCGCCATTCAGGGATTCCCGGCAAGCTGGGTATTCGAGGGGAAGAAGACCACTCGCTACCGGCAGGTGGGCAACGCGTTTCCCCCGCCCGTGGCGGAAGCGGCCGGGCGCGCCATCGCAGCGGTCCTCCGCCCCGGAATGCGAGAGGAGTTGCTGAAGCCCTATCGCATGGAAGGTGAGGCGTTTGTCACCCCCGAGACCCGCGAAGAGATGCTGCCTGTGATCACGGACCCGGAGCCCCTGGTGCAGGAATCACTGCTTAACGCCGCGGCGGGCAATGACCGTCGCCGCGATCCGGTCAGCGCACTCTTCTGAGGGCTCGTGCTCCCAGAAGCGGAGCACGAGCCAGCCGGCGTCCCTGAGTCTCTGGTCTGTGTCGCGGTCGCGGGCCACGTTGCGCACGATCTTTTCTGACCAGTAACCCGAGTTGACCTTGGGTGCCTGGTAGTGCTCAGGGCAGCCATGCCAGTAGCAGCCGTCGACGAACACCGCGACCTTCGCCGGGCGGAAGACGAGGTCGGCGGTGCGGCGGAGTCCGGGTTCGGGGCGGGCGGAGACCCGGTACCGCAGCCCTCGTGCGTGCACGAGGCGCCGTATCAGGAACTCTGGCTTCGTGTCCCTGCTGCGGATCGCCTGCATATTGCGGCGGCGGCCAGCCGAGGACGCCCAGGACCCCTCTGGACGTCCCTCCCAGGTGGCGCTCTCTTCCATGGTTCCGAGGCTAACCTTCGCCGGCCAGCGGCCCGTGGCCGAGGCCGGAGAGTCCGCCACTGGCTGGCTCTGTCACGCGCGGCTCACTGTGCCGCCACCCCATGACACCCCCCGTACCCCCGTCCCGACCCGCACCAGCACGGGGTGTCGGGCTGTGGGGGCCAGGGGAGGGCTCGGGCTCGGGTGGCGAGGGTGGTGGTGTAGAGGGGGAGGAGGTGGGGGTCGGTGGGGTGGGCGGTTTCGGCGGCGGCGAAGGCCTCGTAGGAGGGGACGGTCGCCTCGACGACGCCCAGGTTGGGGGTGCCGGAGGCCGAGAGGTCGCGGAGGGCCGATTCGACTGCCGCCGTGTGGAGTTCGTGGGCCGTGTGCTTGTCGTCGGAGGGGTACTCCGAGGAGAGGTCCGGGTAGGCGGCCAGGAGTTCGGTGAGTTCCGCGGCCGGCCAGTGGAGGACCGCCACCGGGTAGGGGCGGGAGAGGGCGGCGCGGTAGGTGCCCAGTTCGGCCTGGATGCGGTTGATCTCGGCGCGCAGTTCCTCCGGGTTGTCCGAGCCCAGGGACCAAGTGCGGTTCGGGTCGTGGAGTTCGTCCAGGGGGAGCGCCGCCGTGTTCAGTGTGTCGGCCAGCGCGTCCCAGTCGTCGTGCGGGGCGCCCAGCAGGCGGCGCACCCGGTGCCTGCCGAGCAGCAGGGGGCGCGTCTCGTACGGCGGTGGGGTGGTGCCCTCGACGAGGAGGGTCGCGCCTTCCGTGAACGTGTCGTGCGCCTCCTGGAGTTCGTCGTGCGCCTCCAGGGCCTCGCCCGCCACGATCCACGGCGCGGGGGTGCGCGGGGCCGCCGAGCGGACGCCCGTGATGATCGCCCGAGCCTCCGCCTCGTGGCCGTACTCCCAGAGGTTCGCCGCCTTCAGCGCGCGGATCAGGACCGGGTCCTCCGGGGACTCGGCGGCCAGCAGGCCGTCGTACAGCGCCGAGGCACGCTCGCGGTTGTCGGCCAGTTCGTGGTGGGCCGCCGCCCGCAGGAGCAGTTGTTCCGCGTCCTCCGGGTACCGGCGGGCCATGCGTTCCAGGCGCGCGGCTTCCTCCAGGTGGGCCTTCCGGTCCACGTCGGTACCTGCGGGGGTCGCCGGGGTGGTGGGCGTGGGCGTGTCGGGGCGCATAGCGCCACCGTAGCGCTGTCGGCGCGGGGAGTGGAGGGGCGGGCGGGGTGCCGGGCCCGGCGGACGCGGCGGTCGCCCCGCCGTGCCCGACCCGGCCCCGGTACGTGCGCCCGTCACGTGCGTCCGTCACGAGCGCCCGTCACGTGCCGGTCACTCGCGCCGCCCCGCCAGTACCAGCACGGTGACCGCTCCGACGACCGACAGCGCCGCCGACACCAGAACGGTCCGGTCCAGGCCCGCCGACAGTGCCGCGGCCGGGGTGGCGCCGTCGGCCGTCGTGGCGAGCGCGATCGACAGGGCCACGCCCGCGGAGGACCCCAGGTAGCGCGCCGTGTTGTTCGCGCCCGAGCCCATCGCGGCCCGTTCCGGGGGCACGCTCTCGACCGCGAGCAGGGGGAGGGCGGCGTTCAGCAGTCCGCTGCCCGCGCCCGCGATCAGCAGGCCGGGGACCAGGCGCGGCCACGTCGAGCCCTCCGACAGCCCGTCCCACAGGGCCAGTACGCCGGCCGTCGAGAGCAGGAAGCCCGCCGCGAGACGCAGGGGAGGGGTGAGGGCGGCCGGCAGGCGGCGGGCCAGCAGCGCCACCGCGAACGCCGTGCCCGACCACACCGCCGAGAGCAGCGCCACCCCGAACGTGCCCAGGTGCAGCGCCGACTGCGCCAGCGTCGGGAAGTAGCTGAAGAAGCCGATGACCGCGAGGCCCGTGAACAGGCCGCCCGCCGTCGCGCCCACGAAGCGCCGCTGCCGCAGCAGGGACAGGTCGAGCATCGGCGCCGAGGCGCGCCGCTCCACGAGCCGGAACACGTGGCCCAGCGCGAGGGCCGCCGCGAACAGGCCCCACACCGGTGCCCGCAGCCAGCCGTCCCTGCCGAGGGTCAGCGCGGCCAGCAGCGCGGCCGAGGCGCCGCCCAGCGCCAGCGCGCCCAGCAGGTCGGGGCGGCCGGGACGAGGGGCCCGTGATTCGGTGAGCACCCGCAGGCCGTAGCCCGCGACGGCCAGTGCCAGCAGGCCCAGGACCAGATAGCCGGAGCGCCAGTCCGCGCCCGCCACGCCGCCGTGCCCGGCCAGCGGGCCCATCGCCCCCGTGAGCAGCGGGCCCAGCGCGATACCGCCGGTGACCCCGGCGCCCCAGATCCCCGTCGCCCTGATCCGGGCGGCGCCCGGCGGGTACGCCTGGACCAGCAGGCCCAGGCTGCTCGTGAGCACCGCCGCGCTCGCCGCGCCCTGGACGATCCTGGCCACCGTGAACAGGGCCGTCGTCGTGGCCAGCGCGCCCAGCGCCGTCGTGACGCCGAGCGTGAGCATGCCGAGGAGGAAGACCCTGCGGCGGCCGTGGTCGTCGGCGAGCGAGCCCGCCACCAGCAGGAGCGCCGCCAGGCCGAGCGGGGTGCCGTTGAGCAGCCAGGACTGCGCCGAGACGCTCGTGTGCAAGGTCGCGACCGTCGAGGGGACCGTCGCCAGCGGGGCCGTGTAGTTCATGATCGTCACGATGGTCGCCGCCGTCGTGACGGCGAGCGTGGCCGCCGGAGTGCGGGGCCGCCGCCCGGCCGCCGGAGTAGGGGGCCGTCCCGGCACCGGAGCGAGGGACCCCCCAGCCGCGGCCTCCGGGGCGCCGTCGCGCTCCGCCCGCTCTCGGGCCGCCCGCCCCCGGGCGCGTCGCTCCGGGTCCGGGCGGGTGGCCGGTTCCGTCTCCGTCATGAGTTCCCCCTTCGGCCGCCGTACGGCAGCACCTCGTCCACCTGGGTTCGGTGAATGAACCTTCGGTGGCGTGGGAGTCTAGCAGGGTCGGTTCGTTCAGTGAACTGATTGCGGGGGGCGTCGTAAAGTGGGCTCCATGGCTCTCGGCAAGGACTACGCGCAGCAGCAGTGCTCCATCGCCCGCGCGCTGGAGGTGGTCGGGGAGCGCTGGACCCTGCTGATCCTTCGCGACGCCTTCTACGGCGTGCGCCGCTACAACGACTTCCTCGGGCACCTCGGCATCCCGCGCGCCGTACTGGCCGCGCGCCTCCAGACCCTCACCGAGCACGGCCTGCTGGAGAAGCGCCGCTACCAGGAATCCCCGCCGCGCGAGGAGTACGTCCTGAGCGGGCGCGGGCGCGCGCTGTGGCCGACGCTCCACTCCCTGGGCGTCTGGGGGCGGGAGAGCTTCGGGGAGGGCGCGCCGCTGCGGGAGTTCCGGCACCGCGACTGCGGCACGACGATCGGGGTCTGGGGCGAGTGCCCGCACTGCGGGCGGGCCGTGGCCCTCGAAGAGATCGACATGGTGCCGGGGCCCGGCCTCGACCCCGATCCGCGCGACCCCGTCAGCCGCGTCCTGCTCGCGCCCCGCCGGCTCCTCGAACCCGTCGTGACCGACTCGCGCACGTCGTGAGGGCGGTGGGCTCGCGCACGTCGTGAGGGCGGTGGGCCCGCGTACGGCGTGAGGGTGCTGGGCTCGCGCGCGTCGTGTGGGCGGCGGGCTCCAGACCCAGCCCCGGAGCCCGGCCCCCGGCCCCGCCCCGTGCCCGCCCCGGTGGCGAAGTCACCCCGTACCAGGGCCCCCTATCAGAGCCCTGTAGCCGAGTCGCCCGCGCATACCGTGCCTTTACCGGGGCTCCTGTATAAACGGATACGGTGCGCCCGGACCGGGGGCCCGCCGACGGACGTACGAGGACCGCGGACGTACGCACGACTGAACTGCGGACGTACGCACGACTGAGGGGCAGGTGGCCGTGAAGGCAGGAGCGCTGACCGTGCCCCGCGTCACCTCAGGTCTTCCGCGGTCCGTCACGCTCGTTCTGCTGCTGCTCGCCGGGGCGCTCGTCGCCGAGGGCGGGCCGCTGTCCGGTGCCGTCGCGGGGGCCGTCGCCATCGCCGCGACCGGTGCCGCGCTCGCGCTGTGCGCCCTGGTGGCCTCGCGCAGCGTCCCCGTCGTCGCCCGCACCCGGGTCCGTACGGCCATGCGGGACCGCGAGCGGCGAACCGCCTTCCTGCCCCAGCGGGACCCGGACGCCTCGGGGCGTCCCAGGCCCCGAGCACCCGGCCGCCGTCTCCCGACGGCTGCCTGACCCCTCCCGCTTCTCGCTCCGCCCGGACGGCCCGCGCCCTCGCGCTCTCGCGTGGCGCCCTGGCCCTCCGGCGCCGCCCAGCGGACGGCCGCCGTCACGCCGGTCAACGCTCCGTAGTCACCCCACCGCGGCCCGGCTCTCCGGGCCGCGCCGGTGACCCCGATCCCGTGATCCGCCGCGCCCCGGCGCGGCGCGAGACGTCCCGGAGGGCTCCGTCTTGTCTGGTTTCTTCGTCACCTTCGCCGATCTCGTCGCGCATGTCGCCGACGTGATCGAGCCCGTCTTCCACACCACCGCGACCGCCGCCGCGATCGTGCTGTTCACCGCCTGCGTACGGCTGCTCGTCCTGCCGCTGTCCCGGGCCGCCGCGCGCGGACAGCGGGCCCGCGCGAGACTGGCCCCCGAACTCGCCGAGCTGCGCGGCAAGTACGCCAAGGAGCCCGAGAAGTTGCAGCGCGCCGTCATGGAACTGCACGCCCGCGAGAAGGTCTCCCCGCTCTCCGGCTGCCTGCCGATGCTGTTCCAGGTGCCGGCGTTCATGCTGCTCTACCACGTGTTCTCCAGCTCGCGGCTCGGCGGCGAGGCCAACGAACTGCTCGGCCACCCCCTCTTCGCCGCCCCGCTCGGCGGACGCTGGAAGGACGCGCTCGCCGACGGCGGGATGTTCGGCGCGCCCGGCCTCGTCTACGTCGGGATCTTCTGCGTCGTCCTCGTCGTCGCGAGCTTCACCTACCGCAGGAACAAGCGGCAGACGGCCGCGGCCGGCTCGCCCGTCGCCTCGCTCACCGCGGCCCCCTCGGGGGCGGCGGGGCAGGAGGGACAGGCCGTACCCGGGCTCGGGGCGATCACCCGGATCATGCCGTTCATGTCCTTCATGACGCTGATCAGCGTCGCCGTCGTACCGCTCGCCGCCGCGCTCTACATCGTCACCAGTACGACGTGGAGCGCCGTCGAACGCGCCGTGCTCTACCGCGATATGCCGCGGCCGGCCACCGGCACGTCGGCCGGGGCGCTGCCCGCCTCCGCCGCCTCCTGAGGCGCCAGGACGCCGCGGACGGCTGAGAGCGTCCGGACGGCGGCCGGCCCCGCGCCCCGTGCGGGGGACGCGGGGCCGGCCGCCGTCCGCCGGGGCGACGCGACGTCACCCCCGGCTCCACCTGCCGGCGTCAGTTCACCGGCGTCACCTCGCCGCGAACTCCTCCAGAGCCGCCACGACGAGCGCGTGGTCCTCGGTCTGCGGCAGGCCGGACACGGCGACCGTGCCGACGACCCCGGCGACCCCCGCGACCAGCAGCGGGAAGGCCCCGCCGTGCGCCGCGTAACGGTCCGGGTCCAGTCGCGAGGACTCCTCGAAGGTGCTGCCCTTGGCGCGGAACCGGGAGCCGACCAGCAGCGAACTCTCGCCGTACCGCTCCACGACCCGGCGCTTGCGCTCCAGCCACGCGTCGTTGTCCGCGCTCGAACCGGGCAGCGCCGCGTGGAAGAGCTGCTGTGCCCCGCGCCGGATGTCGATCGCGACGGGCGCCTCCCGCTCCCGGGCGAGCCGCACCAGCAGCACGCCCAGCTCCCACGCGTCCTCGTACGTGAACGAGGTCAGGGTCAGCCGCCGCTGCTGCTCGACGAGTTCCGCGAGGTCCCGCGGGGTCGAGGGCAGCGTCGTGGACGCCCCCGAGGGCTGTGCGGTCATGAACGGGCCTCCAGTTCCACGGTCCGGCCCTCACGTGCCGAGAGCCGGGCCGCCTCGATGACGTCCAGCGTGGCGGCCGCGTCCCGCGCGGTCACCGGGTTGGGCGCGCCCTCACGCAGGGCCGCGGCGACCGCCGCGTAGTACGCCGGGTAGGCGCCCGGACGGGTGGGCACCGGGGTGCCCTCGCCGGACATCGGGGACTCGCCCGCGCCGATCCGGCCCCACAACTGCTCGGCCTCCTCGCCCCACGGGGCGCCGGCGTCCGGGCGGGCCCCCTCGCGCAGCGCCGCCTCCTGCGGGTCGAGGCCGTACTTGACGTACCCCGCCTTCGAGCCGAGGACCCGGAAGCGCGGGCCGAGCTGCGCCGTCGTCGCCGAGACCCACAGGTGCGAGCGGACCCCGCCGGTGTGGGTCAGCGCGAGGAACGTGTCGTCGTCGGTGGCGGCGCCCGCGCGCCGTACGTCCGACTCCGCGTACACCCGCTCCACCGGGCCGAACAGGGTCACCGCCTGGTCCACGACGTGGCTGCCGAGGTCGTACAGCAGGCCGCCGATCTCGGCCGGGTCGCCCGACTCGCGCCAGCCGCCCTTCAACTGCGGCCGCCAGCGCTCGAACCGGGACTCGAAGCGCCACACGTCGCCGAGCGAACCGTCCGCGATCAGGTCGCGCACCGTCAGGAAGTCGTTGTCCCAGCGGCGGTTCTGGAACACGGACAGCAGCAGTCCGCGCTCCTCCGCGAGGAGCGCCAGTTCGCGGGCCTGCGCCGCGGTGCCCGCGACCGGCTTGTCCACGACCACCGGCAGGCCCGCCTCCAGCACCGCCCGCGCGAGCGGTACGTGCGTCTTGTTCGGGGAGGCCACGACCACGAGGTCGAGTCCGTCCGCGCGGGACAGCAGCTCCTCGGCGTCCGCCGCGAAACGCACCTCGGGGAACTCGGCGCGCGCCTGCTGCCTCCGCTCCTCGCTGCGCGTCACGATCGTGTCCAGGACGAGGCCCTCGGTCGCGGTCACGAGCGGGGCGTGGAAGACGGAACCCGCGAGCCCGTAGCCGATCAGCCCGACGCGCAGCGGCGGGGCGTCGGCGTCCACGGGCACGGTGACGGGGTCGGGCACGGTCTCTTCTTCAGTCGTACGAGGCATACCGCCCACTTTGGCAACGCTGTTGCCAAAGTGCAAGCGGACAGCACAATGGAGGGGTGAATCCCGTACCTCCCGCCGTGCCCGACGACCATCCACTCCCCGCGGGCCCCGCCCTCCACCGTTCCCCCGCCGAAGCCGAAGCCGAAGCCGAAGCCGAAGCCGAAGCCGAGGCCGTCGCGGGCCGGACCGGGGCGGGGCTCGGCGCGCTGCGCGGCCACAACACCGCCCTCGTGCTCGACCTCCTGCGCGCGGCGGGAGCGGAGGGGATCAGCAGGCCGGAGCTGGCCGCCCGCACCGGCCTGACCCCGCAGGCGGTCAGCAAGATCGCCGCGCGGCTGCGGTCGGGGGGACTGGTCGCCGACGCGGGACGGCGCCCCTCCACCGGCGGCAAACCGGCCACCGCGCTGCGTCTGGTCCCGGGCGCCGCGCACGCGCTCGGCGTCCACCTCGACCGCGACGAACTGCGCACCGTCCGCACCGATCTCGCGGGTACCGTCCTCGCCGCGCACCGCGCCCCGCTCGATCTCGCGGCGGGCGCGGAGGCGGTGGTCGAGACGGTCGCGCAGGGGGTGGCGGCGGTCGCGGAGGGGGCGGCGGCAGCGACCGCCGGGGAGGCGTCACCGGCCGTCCACGGCCACGAACCGCCCACGCGAGCCGGCGTCCTGCTCGGCGCGGGGGTCGTCCTGCCCGGACCTCTGGACCACCGGCGCGGGGTGCTGCACCGCGTCTCCGGCCAGCCCGGCTGGGACGGCTACCCGCTGCGCGCCGTGCTCGCCCGGCGGCTCGGGCTGCCCGTCGTCCTCGACAAGGACACCAACGCCGCCGCGCTGGGCCCGGCCCTCGCCTCGGCGGCCCGCTCCTTCGCGTACCTGCACCTCGGTACGGGGCTGGGGGCCGGGCTCGTCCTGGACGGGGCGCTGCACCGGGGCGCGCGGACCGGCGCGGGGGAGTTCGGGCATCAGGTGCTCGACCTCGACGGGCCGCCCTGCGTGTGCGGGGACCGGGGCTGTGTCGAGGCGCTGTGTCTCGCGGCGCTGCGGTCGGGCGACGTCGCGGAGGCCGCCCGGGTGCTCGGCGTCGCCGCCGCGAACCTCGTCGGGCTGCTCGACATCGACCTCGTCCTGCTCGGCGGACGGCGCGTCGCGGCGGACCCGGGGCCGTTCCTCGCGGGCGTCGCCGAGGTGCTCGCCGCGCGGGCCCGCAGGACCGGCGACGCGGGCCCGGTGCCCGTACGGCAGGCCCCCGGCGCGGACCACGCCATCGCCGAGGGCGCCGCGCAGCTCGTCCTGGGCCCGGTGTTCGGGCGGGCGGTGTAGGGGGCCTGCCGTACGGGCAACGGGGCGCGCCGGGGCTCCGGGCGGTCCCGGTCCCGGTCCCGTCAGCTCCGCGCCCCCGTCGGCCCCGGCGGGGGCGCCCGGCCCGGCGGGGGCGCCCGGCCTCAGATCAGGTCGACGAGGTCCGCGATGGAGTCGACGACCGTCGTCGGCCGGAACGGGTAGCGGTCGATGTCGCCGAGCGTCGTCAGGCCGGTCAGCACCAGGAAGGTCTCCATCCCGGCCTCCAGGCCCGCGAGGACGTCGGTGTCCATGCGGTCGCCGATCATCGCCGAACTCTCCGAGTGCGCGCCGATCGCGTTCAGCCCGGTGCGCATCATGAGCGGGTTCGGCTTGCCGACGAAGTACGGCTCCTTGCCGGTGGCCTTCGTGATGAGCGCGGCCACGGAACCCGTCGCGGGCAGCGCGCCCTCAGGCGAGGGGCCGGTGTTGTCGGGGTTGGTCGCGATGAACCGCGCCCCGTTGTTGATGAGCCGGATCGCCTTCGTCAGCGCCTCGAAGGAGTACGTCCTCGTCTCGCCCAGGATCACGAAGTCCGGGTCGGAGTCGGTCAGGATGTAGCCCGCGTCGTGCAGGGCCGTGGTCAGCCCGGCCTCACCGATGACGAAGGCCGTCCCGTTGGGATGCTGGGTGTCCAGGAACTTCGCGGTGGCCAGCGCCGAGGTCCAGATGTTCCGCACCGGGACGTCGAGACCGATACGGCTGAGCCGGGCGTGCAGGTCGCGCGCCGTGTAGATCGAGTTGTTGGTCAGCACGAGGAAGGGCCGCCCGGTCTCCTGCAACCGCTTGATGAACGCGTCGGCGCCCGGCACCGGGACACCCTCGTGCATCAGCACGCCGTCCATGTCCGTGAGCCACGAGGTGATGGGCTTGCGCTCTGTCATGGGTGCTGACTCCTGGCCACTGGACGGGGCGGTCATCCCGGGGCCGCCCGAGAGGGCGGGCCGCCGAGGCCACCATCCTATTCGTTCACCCGTACGCCGGTCCCGGCCCTCGACGCGGCCCGGGGGAAGCCCGTGGGCAGTCCGTACGGAGGGTGACACGAGCCGGCCTCCCGCCCCGCGGCCGGCAGGCCGGGGCAGCCGAGGCCGCGGCGGCTCCGGGGCCCGCCACCAGAACGCGGTCGCGGTGTGCGGTGTACGGACCAAAGGCCGGGCGGACGGCGCACTGGTATCAAGGACCGGATCGACGGTGTACTGGTTCAGGGGCCGGATCGGTGAGAAGGGCGCACGGCGGGAACCGGTCACCGCGCGGGGGCGTCACCGTGCCCGGTGGGCCGGGAACCATGCCCGGCCCACCGGGGGCCACGTCCGGCGGTACGAGCGGCAGGCGGCGAGGGGGACGGGTGAAGGGGACGGGGCCGGTGCGGGGGCGCGGACGACGGCTGGCGGGCGTCCTGTTGTGCTGCGGGCTCCTGCTCACCGGATGCGGCGGGGGCGGAGGGCGGGACGGAGACGGGGGAGAAGGGGACGGTCGCGGTGGCGGCCCCGCCCGGCCCGCCCCCGGCGCCGCCCACCACCCGCCCGACCCCGCGGACCTGAACGGCGACGGGCGCGCCGACGCCGTCCTCTCCGACGGGCACACCGCCGTCGTGCTGTGGGGCGCGGACGACGGGCTGGACCCCCGGCGTACCACCCGGGTCGAGGCCACCGCCCAGCCCCTGCGCGCCGACGTGGACGGCGACGGCTTCACCGACCTCGTCGCCACCACCGGCCTCGCCGGGAAAGAGCGGACCCTGCTGCTGCGCGGCGGCCCGCGCGGGCTCGGCCGCCCGCAGCGGCTCCGCACCCCGCCCGGTTTCGTACCGGGTGCGGCCGGCGACTTCGACGGGGACGGCGCCGTCGACCTGTTCGACGGCGGCCGGGGCGGCAGGGGAGACAAGGGCGCGGCGCCCGGCCGGGCCGGGGGCCGGCTGCTGCGCGGGCCCTTCTCCGGCCTCGCGCCCGCCTCGGCGCACCGGCTCGACCTCGGGCAGCACGGTTACAGCAGCCCCTCCTCGGTCGCCGCCGGGGACTTCGACGGCGACGGGCGCACCGACCTCGTCCTCGGTTACGCCTACGACGCGCAGGAGGACGAGTCCGCCCCCGGCGACCTCACCCCGGTGCGGTACGAGCGGGGCGGCCCGGACGGACCGCGCCGGGACCGCGCGGCCGAGGCGCGTCTGATCCGGGCGGCCGGGAGCGCGGAGGGCGGCTTCGCCGCGTCCGCCGGCGACGTCGACGGCGACCGGGCCGCGGATCTCCTGGTCCCGGGCGCGGGGCCGGACGGGCGCGGACGGCTCACGGTGCTGCGCGGCGGCCCCGGCGGCCCGGGTACGGGACGGCCCGCGACCCGGGTCCTCGAAGGCCGGCAGCGGTACTTCGGCGCCACGGCGCTGGCCGGCCGGATCGACGGCGACGAGCGCCCCGACCTCGTCCTCGGCACCCCCGACGCCCGGCGCCACGACGGACTCGTCACCGTCACGACGGCCGGTGGCGGCCGGCAGCGGCTGACCGCCCTGGACGACTGGATGCCCGGCCGCCCCAACAAGGCCCACTGGAACGAGTTCCAGCCGCTGGCCCTGCTGGACACCGACGGCGACCACCACGACGACCTGCTCGCCCTCGCCCCCCGCCACGACGGCGGAAAGGGCGTGTACGTCCTCCTGCGCGGCACCGAGGACGGCCTGTCGACCGGCCACGTACGGCATTTCGCGCCCCGGGAGATCGGTCTGCGGTGAGCGCGCCCCGCCGGGACTGACCCAGGGTGTCCGGGCCGGTGCGCGCCGTCCACCGCCACCCGCCGCCGGGAGCGGCGCGGAGTGAGGGAGCGACCGCCCGGCGTAGCGGCCCGGTGGGTCCGGAAGGGGAAAAGCGCCGCCATCCTGTGGGGTGGGGCACAGGACGTGGGTCATAGACCGGGCCGGTTAGTAGTGGCCGTTCGCGTACGGGCGCTGTGGTGTGGGGGCCGGCCGCCGGCGCGGGTCCCGTCTACGAAGTGTCTTCGCAGGTCACATGGTTGCCAGGGCGGACAGCCGTTGCCCATGGTGGGTGACGTACCGGGGAGCCGAGCGCCGGACCCGGGCCCACGGGCGTCACACCAGGACGCCGGGCCCGCCTCCAGACACCGGCCCCAAGACACGCGGCGGACACGGAAGTCCGCCACGGAGCACCACCCCCCCACGGGGCGGACAAACCACCTCGCTCCCCGTGTCGCCGACACACACCTCGTCTGTAGTCGGCCTCCCCTTGCCGTCCCCCTTGGAGAGGTACCCCATGACTGCCATCCGCCGCGCCCTCAGCCCCCGCACCGCCACCACCGCCGCGATCGCCACCACCGGCGCCGCCGCCATCGCCCTGACCCTGGCCCCCCAGCAGGCCCACGCCGCCGACACCGCCCGCCCCACCACCACCACCACCGCGGCCGCGCTCACCACCCAGGCCGAGCACCTGGCCGCCACCGCCAAGAGCGCCGGCGACGCCCAGCCCGCCACCGCCACCACCTCGGTCACCACCCTGCAGACCAAGGGCCTCAAGAAGTACGGCAACCACCTCGACGGCTGGATCCGCACCTCGCTGGACATCATGCACGCCAAGGGCATCCCCGGCACCTACAAGGGCCTGCACTCCAACATCCTGCGCGAGTCCTCCGGCAACCCCCGCGCCATCAACAACTGGGACGTCAACGCCCGCGCCGGCGTCCCCTCCAAGGGCCTGCTGCAGATCATCAAGCCCACCTTCGAGCGCTTCCACGTCGCCGGCACCAAGAACGACCAGTACGACCCGGTCGCCAACATCGTCGCCTCCGCCAACTACGCCGCGCACCGCTACGGCACGATCGACCTCGTCCACTCCGCGTACTGAGGCGGCCCCACAGACCGCCTGAGTCCCGGGGAACCCCCGCACCCCGCACAGCGGTTCGCGGGCAGGGGGGCTCAGGCACCCCCCCTTTGGCCGGTGGCCGGGACGGACCTCTCACGAGTCCGCCCCGGCCACCGGCCCTTCCCCGCGCCCGTCCAGCTCCTCCAGCCACCGCGCGACCGGCCCGAGGCTCAGCAACCCGCTGCCCGCACCCGCGAGTTCCCCCGCCGCGGGGGCCAGTTCGGCGCGGGCGCGCTCCACGAGGCCCTCCTCGCCCAGCGCCCTCGCCGCCCGTCCCGTCAGGCACCACATGGCCTCCTGGAGGTGGTCGCGGGGCGGGTCCGGAGCGGTGCGCAGCGCCTCGCGGGCCCGCCCCGGACGGTCTCCCGCGAGCAGCAGGAGCGGCCGTGCCCACGGCTCGTACGGGCCCCAGTCCGCGTCCTCCAGTGGCCGCAGGGGCAGTTGGTGACGCAGCCGTACGCTCAGCAGCGCCAGCGGCAGCAACCCCCGCTCCAGGCCCGGCATCCCCGCGCCCTCCAGCAGGCCGGCGGCCTCCTCGTAGGCCGCGAGGGCGACCGGCGCCGGGGCCTCGCTCCACGCCGTGCGCAAGGCCCCGTACCAGGCGGTGAACGGGGTCACGAGCGGCAGTTCGTGGCGGGCCGCCAGCTCGTCGGCGGCCCGCGCGTGCGTGTCGGCCGCCTCGAAGTCGCCCAGCGCGCACCTCGCTTGCAGCCGGACCAGGCGGCCCAGCACCTCGTACGTCTCCAGGCCGGCCCGCGCGGACACCGCGAGGATCTCCGCGCCGATCGCGTCGCGTCGCGCGGCCAGACCGGAGCGGTGGAAGGTCTGGAGGAACACGCCGTTCAGCGCGAAGAGCAGGAGCGCCCGGTCCTGCCGCCGACGCGCGATCTCCTCCGCCTCCCGGGCCGCGCGCGGTCCGCGCGACCGCACCGCCGCCCGGGGCGGCCCGTGCGAGGTGCCGCGCGACTCGATCGCGACCGTGGCGAGCAGCCGGGCGCGCGCCGCCTCGTGGCCCTCCCCGGGCAAAGCCCGCAACGTGCGCTCCGCGGCCCCGGTCAGCCACGCGGCCTGCGCGGGATCGTCCGAGCGGGTCCACAGCGCGGGCACGTCGTACACGCCGATGACGCGGGCGGTCAGCTCCGGGTCGCCGAGCTGTTCGGCCGCCGCCACCGCCGCCACCCGGTTCAGCCGCGCCGCCTCCAGGCCGCCGCCCCCGGTCACCGCCAGATCGCGCAACAGGCCCGCGCTGGTCTCCAGTTGCCTGCGCGACCCGGCCGGGGCCGCGCCCCGCCAGGCCGCCGCGGCCCGCGCCCACACCTGCGCGGACCCGCCCTCGCCCCCGGCGGACAGGTGCTCCGCCTGCCGCAGTACGTCCTCCTCCAGGCGCTGCAGCCGCGGGCCCGGGTCCACGCCCAGGCGCTCGCGCAGCATGCCGCGCGCCCGCCGCAGCACCGACAGGGCGTCGGCCTGCCGGCCCGAGCCGTACAGGGCGGAGGCGAGCAGGTGCCAGCCCTCCTCGCGCCACGGGTGCCGCGCGACGTGCGCGTCCAGATCGGCCACGGCCTCGGCGGGACGGCCCCGCGCGATCCTGGCCGCCGCGTGCCGCTCGACGGCGTGCAGCCGCAGCTCCGCCAGGCGCGCCCGTTCCGCGTCCGTCCACGGCTCGCCCGCGAAATCCGCGTACGCCGGTCCCCGCCAGCTCTCCAGGGCCCGCGCGAGCAGCGGGACGGCGCGGGCCGGCGGGAGGAGGGCCGCCGACTCGACGGCCTCCTCGAACCGCCACGCGTCCACCGACCCGCGCGGGGCGCGCAGCGCGTAGCCGGGGCCCTCCGTGACGAGCAGCCGGGCCGGGGCCCTCGGCAACCGCTCCGGTTCCAGCGCCCGCCGCAGCCCCGCGACGAACGTGCGGACGGCGCTCACCGCGTCGCCCTCGGGCTCCTCCTGCCACAGGTCGGCGACCAGCCGGGCCACCGGGACGACGCGGCGGCGCGCGACGACGAGCCGGGCGAGGACGGCGCGGTGCCTGGGGCCCCGGAGCGGGACCGGCCGCCCCTGCTCGTCCCAGGCCGCCACCGGGCCGAGCACCCCGAAGTCGACACGCACGCAGGCCGCCCTTCCCGTCCCGGCCGCACCGCCCGCGACACGTTCATCCATTGCTCATCCACCCCGCCGACCCTGAAGGGGCAAGCGCGTGACCGGGCACGACGCGGGTCCCGCCCGCGTCAGCCCGCCCCTGAGAGAGACGAGGCCCCCCGATGACGGACACGATAAAGGCGACGCACGCGACGGCCGCGCCCCCCGCCCCCGCCCTGCCCGGGTTCGCGTACCACCGGGTACCCGTGGCCGACGGGGTGTCGCTCAACGTCGCCGTCGGCGGCGCCGGGTCCCCCGTCGTGCTGCTGCACGGCTTCCCGCAGACCCACCTCATGTGGCGGCACGTCGCCGCCGACCTGGCCGGGAGCCACACCGTCCTCTGCCCCGACCTGCGCGGCTACGGGGACAGCGACAAACCCCGCGAGGACGGCCCCGACACCTACTCCAAGCGCACCATGGCCGCCGACGTCGTCGCCCTCGCCCGGACCCTGGGGCACGAGCGGTTCGCGCTCGCCGGGCACGACCGGGGCGCGCTCGTCGCCTTCCGGGCCGGGCTCGACCACCCCGGCGCGGTGAGCCGGCTCGCCTGCCTCGACGTGCTGCCCACCCTCGACATGTGGGAGGCGCTGCGCGGCACCTCGGCGGCCGTCGGCTTCCACCTCTACCTGATGGCGCAGCCGCCCGGACTGCCCGAGGCGCTGATCTCCGCCGCGCCCGACGCCTTCTTCGGCCACTTCCTCGACCTGTGGGCGCGGGACCCCGGGGCGGTCCCCGGCGACGTACGCGCCGCCTATCTGCGCGCCTGCCGCGAGGCCGTCCCCTCGATCGTCGCCGACTACCGGGCCTCCGCCGGGACCGACGTCGAGCACGACGCGGCCGACCGCGCCGCGGGCCGCCGGCTCACCATGCCCGTGACCGTGCTCCAGCAGGACTGGGGTGCCGCCCTCGGCTACGAGGCCGCCTCCTTGTGGGGCGCCTGGGCCGAGGACCTCGAACACTCCACGGTGACCAGCGGCCACTTCATGGCCGAGGAGGCCCCGGAGGAGATCGCGCGCGCCCTGCGGGACCTGCTCGCACGCTGAGCCCGCCACGGGGGCGGGGCAGGGGACGCCGGGGCCCCTACCCGCACCTCCCCGGCCGGGCGAACAGGGTGACGCGGGCGCCCGTCACCTCGATGGTCCGGCAGGCCACGAAGCCGTGCCGCAGCCCCTCGCGTTTGGCGCGCTCGACGGGCCCCGTGTCGAGCGGCTCGTCCGGCGGGTCGCGCAGCGCGAGGACCCGGGAGGCGCGCGCGAGGCGCTCCCGTACGGCCCGCGCGGGCAGTTCGGTGCCCTGGAGGGTGCGCGAGGCCAGGGGCGAGTCCTTCAGCGCGAGATCCCGCAGGCCGAGGAACGCGCCCCGCTCCGACATGCTCCACTCGCGTCTCCTGCCCGGCATGAACAGCACGGCGTCCCCCGGCCGGGACAGCTCCCGTACGGCGCCCGCGACGGCGATCACGTCGTCCTTGCGGCTGTCCGGGGTGCGCGACACCGCGTACCAGGGCAGCAGCATCGCGCAGGTGGCGGCCGCCGCGCCCGTCACGCACAGCGCGCGCGGCGCCCGGTCCGTCCGCCGCAGCCCCGCGTACGCCCGGCTCAGGGCGGCCCCCGCGACCAGCCCGAGGCCCTGGAACGTGTAGAGGCAGTAACGGTCGATGTACCAGGGGTGCAGCAGCGAGGCGGTGATGAGCAGCCCGGAGGGCAGGACGAGCAGCGGCAGCCCGAGCGCGACCAGCCGCGACCCGGCGTCCCGTCCCCGGTCCCGCCGCACCCGCGACCGCGCCGGCCAGGCCGCGAGGGCCACGCGCGCCGCGAGCACGCCGAGGGCGGTCACCCCGAGGAAGAGGAACCAGTCCAGGGGGCTCGGCCGCCCGAGCCAGCCGAGCTGCGCGTCCGACTGGCCGAGGCTCACGACGGCGAGCGGGGCCACCCCGAGCAGCACCAGCCCCGAGGCCGCCGCCCACCTCCGCCGTACGGACCACGGCGCCCCGCCCCACACGAGCGTCACCCCGTGCGCGAGCAGCGCGAGGAACGCGAACTCGTGCAGCCAGCAGGCGACCAGGCCCAGCAGCCCGTAGGCCACCCAGGTCCCGCGTCCGCCCCGGCCGGACAGCGCCTTCGCGAAGAAGTACGTGCACCACGCGACCGCCGCCGACACGAGCGCGTACGAACGGCCCTCCTGCGCGTACTGCTGCGTGATCGGGACGAGCGCGTAGACGAGGCCCGACAGCAGCGCCGTGCGCGGACCGGCGTACCGCAGGGCCGTCGCCGCCACCCCCGCCGCCGCGAGCGCCGTCGCCAGCACCGAGGGCAGCCGCAGCGCCGTCAGACCGCCGTCCCACAGCGCGAACACCGTGTGCATCAGCACGTAGTACAGGCCGTGCACCGCGTCGATCCGGCCCAGCAGGTCCAACAGCTGGCCCGTGGAACGGTGCGCGACCTGATACGTCACCGACTCGTCGCGCCACATGCTGCCGCCCCGGTCCAGCCCGTACAGGCCGAGCAGGAGCGCGGCGAGGGCCGGGACGAGCACGGCGGCGACGCGCCGGACGCGGACGGCCGCCCGGCGCGGCCGGGCCCCCGCGCCCGCCGCCGGTCCGAGTTCCGAGGCGTGCGGTGCGCGGGTGTGCGGCACGATCACCCGGCCGGGCGACCCGGGACTCCCCCCTTCGCGGGGCGGGGCGGCCCGCGAGCGGACGTCGGTGATCGGTCGGGCACGGCGGCCGGACATGACTCCCCCTTGCCCCGCCCGGCCGACGACCCGGCCCGGCGGGAACGCTCCGTACTTCTTCTCCGCCCGGCCCCGACTCCCGGCGACCGGATTCCCCCACTCCGCGACCCACTCCGCGACGGACCGGACTTCCGGGGCCGCGTCCCCCTCTTGTGTCCCAGGACGTTCTCTCGTGCCCCGGAGTTCCGGAGCCGGCGAGGCGACGGCGCCGGCGGTGGCGTGAAACCGCCCACGCCTTCCGCGCCCAGAACCCGGTACGTACGGACATGGGGCCGTCCGGCGTCCGCCACCCGGTGCGCGCTGGTGTCCGTCCGCGCGCCCCGGCGGTGTGCCCCGGGCCGGTGCCGTGGCGCACCCGATCGGCCCAATACCCGCGCGCAGCGGATGCGTACGGCCTCCCGACCGAGGAACCTCCTGAGTACTGGAGGAGGTTCACCATGCGTTCACCGCTCATCACCGTCTGCGCCGGTGCGGTGGTCGCGGCTGCTGCCCTGGCGCCCGCTACCGCCGCCCACGCGGGCGAGGACCACTACCCGGGAAAGGGCCGTCCGGGCGAGGTCTCACTCACGCCGTCCACGATCGCCCCGGGAGGCAGCGTCGAGATCCGCGTCGACGGCTGCGACGGCACGACGGGCTCCGCGCGTTCCGCCGCCTTCGTCTCCGAGGTCGCCCTCAACGGCAAGGACGGCCGCGAGAACCCGCTGTACGGCGAGGCCACCGTCGACCACGACGCGAGGCCCGGCACCTACCGCGTGCACGTCGACTGCGACGGCTACCGGGGCCCCAAGGGCGCGCTCCAGGTCCTGGGCGGTGCCCGGCCCACGCCGACCGCCCCGGTCCACGCCGGGGGCGGGGCCACCGCCCGGATCGCCGCGAAGGAGGCCGCGCCCACCGGCCCGAGCACCTCGCAGACCGTGTTCGGCGGGGTCCTCGCGGGCGCCGCCGGAGTGATCATCGCGGGCCGCGTCGTGCGCCGCAGGCGCCGCCCCCAGGGCTGACGTGGGCGGGGCCGACGTGGGCCGGGGCGAGGGCCGTCCGGGGCGCCGCCCCGGCGGCGGCCGCGCGGTCACCGCGCTGACCTGGGCCCTCCTGCTCCTCGGGCTGTGGCTGTGGGGCAGGCACTCCGGGCTGACCGGCGGGCCCACCCCCTCCGCGCAGGGCGCCACCACCGGCCACCCTCCCGGCTTCGCCGGGCCGCCCGCGCACGAGCCCCTCGACCCGGTCACACCCGTACGCGTCGAGATCCCCTCGATACACGTCCGGGCCCCCGTCGCCGCGCGCGGCCTCGACAAGGCGGGGGCGATCGACCCGCCGCCGTACGGCAACCCCGGGCTCGTCGGCTGGTACGGCGGCGGGGTACGCCCGGGGGCGCGCGGCGCGGCGCTGCTCGTCGGGCACGTCGACACCGACACCCGGCCCGCCGTCTTCTACCACCTCTCGACGCTCCGGCCCGGCGACCGCGTCCGCGTCACCCGCAGGGACGGCTCGCGCGCCGAGTTCACCGTCGACGACGTCCAGGTCCTCGACCGCGCCGGGTTCGACGCGCGCCGCGCGTACGGGCCGCGCGACGCGAACCACTCCGAACTGCGGATCATCACGTGCGGCGGCGACTTCGACCGCGCACACCGTACGTACACCGCGAACGTCGTCGTCTCGGCGTACCTCACGGGCGCCGCCCCCCGCTGACCACCGCCGCGCCCGGTTCGGAACGGAACGGACCCACGCGGCCCCCCCCACCGGCGCCGGGACCTCACGGACGTACGAAAAGGCCCCCCGCCAAAGCGAGGGGCCTTCGTGTCGGTGCGCCGCCAGGGACTCGAACCCCGGACCCGCTGATTAAGAGTCAGCTGCTCTAACCAACTGAGCTAGCGGCGCCTGCTGACCTGGAGAACTTTACCGGACGCCGGAGGGTGCTGTGTGCCGGGCCGGGGTCCGGCGCTGGTGGCGGGGGCCGGGAGGCGGCGGGGCGGGTGTGGCATTCGGGTCGTCAACATGCGGTCCGGGCAAGGCGTTGGAAAACTGACGTTCCGACAGATTCCCGATGTTCTGCCCCTGAGGTGTGACGTGAATCTCATGACCGGTCCGTCGTTCGAGGAGTTCCTCCCGGAGGCGGACTGCCCCTGCCCAGGCTGCGCGCGGGAGCGCGGCGGCACGTCCCGGCCGCGGGCCCGGCCCCGCGGCCGCCCGGGGACGCGGGCCGCCCGGCACGCGCTCGTGGCGGCCCTCGCCGCCTCCTCCGTCCTCGGCCTCGCACCGGCCGCCGTCCCGGCGCCCGCGGCGCGGCCCGCCCCGGCCGGTTCCGCCGCCGGCGCGGGGGACGCCGCGGGCACGTGGCAGGGCGGGGCGGGACCGCTCCAGGGCGGGGCCGCGCCCGCGGACCCCGGGGAGCGGGGCGGGCCGGTCGCGCGGACCACCAGGGCGGCGATCATCGCGCGGGCCAAGTCGTGGGTCGCGCAGGGCGTGCCCTACAGCCTGACCGCCTTCCACTCGGACGGGTACCGGCAGGACTGCTCGGGCTTCGTCTCGATGGCCTGGGGCCTGGGCTCCAACCAGTGGACGGGCAGCCTCCCCTCCTTCGGCACCCGCATCACCAAGGCGCTCCTGCGGCCCGGCGACATCCTGCTCTTCCACAATCCGGCCGACCCGGAGAAGGGCTCGCACGTCACGGTCTTCGGCGGCTGGGAGGACTCCGCGCACACCCGGTACACGGCGTACGAGCAGACCCCGCCCGGCACCCGGCGCCAGTCCACCCCGTACGCCTACTGGACCAACTCCGCCCAGTACGTCCCCTACCGTCCCGACCACCTCGCCTCCGGTACGGGCGGCTCCCGGGCGGAGCACGGGGCGTACCCGGGGGCGGGCGCGCTCGGGCCCGGAGCGCGGGGGCACGCGGTGACCCGGCTCGGCGACATGCTGGTGCGGCGCGGCGGCGGCCGCTTCTACGCGGTGGGCCCGGGGCCGCGCTGGAGCGAGAGCGACCGGCGGGCGACCCGGGCCTTCCAGCGCGCCCAGGGCTGGAGGGGCGAACCGGCCGACGGCCTGCCCGGCTCCCGCACCTGGGAGTACCTGATCACCGGGCGCGGCAAGGACATCCCCGCCGCCGCGTCCTCCCGCGCGCTGCCCCGGTACCCGGGTGCGGAGGCTTTCCGCCCCGGCCGCCCGGACCCCGCCGTCACCCGGCTCGGCCGCCGCCTCGTGGAGAAGGGGTTCGGCGGGTTCTACGCGGTAGGACCGGGCCCCCGCTGGGGAGAGTCCGACCGGCGGGCGACCCGGGCCTTCCAGCGCGCCCAGGGCTGGCGCGGCGCGTCGGCCGACGGCCACCCGGGCCCCGAGACCTGGCGCCGCCTCTTCTCCTGACACCCGGCGGGAGACGGAACTCCGTCCGCGAACCGAGGAGACACACGATGAGCACGACGACACCGCAGGACGGGACACGCGACGAGGACGGGACGAGGGAGGGGGACGGAACACGCGGCGAGGGCGCCCGGCGGCGCGCGGCGACGGGCGCCCGCCTCGCCGGGGAGGCCCCTGCGGCGGGGCCGCCCCGTCACGAGTCCACGATGGAGATCCCGGTGCACCTCCTGTTCCGCGACGACCCGCGCCACGGCCTCCGCGACGACCTCCGCGACGGGCCCGGGGGCGGCCTCGCGGCCGCACCGGCGGACGGAGCGGCGGACGGAGCGGAGGCGGGCCCGCCGGACGGGCCGGGGGACGGACTCGTGCACGGCGTGGGAGGGCTCTCCCTCCTCCCGCCCGCCGCCGGGCCGTCAAGCGCGCCGCGCTGGGACCGGTGGCGCCCCGCGGCCCCCGGCCGCTCCCCGGGCGCCCGCGCGGGCCGGGGCGCCACCGAAGACGCCCCGGACGCCGGCCCCGCGCCGGGCCGCCGCCCAGGGCGCCCGAAGAAGGAGACGGCGCCGTGGGGGCGTCCGCGTGGCGGTGACCGGGTGGCGCCCGTCCCGAGCCCCGACGAGCGCCCCGCCCTGTCGCTGCCGGGGCTGCCGGTGCTCGCGGCGGGGCTGCTGGCCACGGTCGGCGCGGTGGGCCTGCTGTGGCGGGAGCGTCCCGAGCCGGGCCCGGCGACCGTGCTGGCCGCGCTGCTGTGCGGGGTACTGGCCCTGTTCGCCTTCGCCGGACTGGAACGCGGCCGGGTCGGTACGGCCACGGTACTGACGCTCGCGGGCCGCTACCGGGGCACCGTCCGGCGCACCGGCCTGCTGTGGGCCGACCCGCTGCCGCGCCGCCGCCCCGTGGACGTACGGCTGCGGCACTGGCGCAGCGAGCCGATGCCGGCCGTGGACGCGCGCGGGGTCGGGCTGCGCGTCGTCCTGCTCGTGGTGTGGCGGGTCGCGGACACCGCGCGCGCGGGCTTCGCCGTCGAGGACCACGCCGCGTACCTGCGCGACACCGTCGAGTCGGCGGCCGGCGCCGTCCTGGCCCGCCTCCCGATGGACGCCCCGGCGGGCAGCCCCTCACTGCGCGACACCGAGGCGCTCGGCGCGGCCCTCACCCGGCAGGTCGCCGCCGACGCGGAACCGGTGGGCCTCGACATCGAGGCGGTACGGCCGCTGCGCCTCGTCTACGCCCCCGAGTTCGCCTCCGCCATGCACCGCACCCGGATCGCCGCGCTCGACGCCGACCACCGCGAGGCCACACTCACCACCGTCCTGGACGCGGTCGAGGACACCCTCGCCCAGCTCACCGCGCGCGGACTGGCCCCCATCGACGAGGCCGGGCGCCGCACCCTCGTGAAGGACCTCACGGTGGCGTTCTGGGAGGGACGGGGCGGGGAGCGCTGGGATCAGGGGGTGGGGTAGGCGTCCCGGTGACGACCGACGGCGGGAATCCGGGGGACCGGCGGCCGTTCCCGAGGGTGTACACGGCCCGGTGCCCGCCGGCCGGCCGCCTGATCCGGTCGCGCGGACACGAAGAAGCCCCCCGCCAAAGCGAGGGGCCTTCGTGTCGGTGCGCCGCCAGGGACTCGAACCCCGGACCCGCTGATTAAGAGTCAGCTGCTCTAACCAACTGAGCTAGCGGCGCTTGCTGACGTGGAAATCATACCCAAGGTTTCGGGGTGCCCGGGACCACCCCGGCGACGGCCCCACCGGGCGCTGTATCGCCAGGGACAGCAGGACCGGGGTGGCGCCCCGGTTCAGGGTGTCCGCCGCCCGGTAGAGGCGGTGCGCGTGCTCGCACTCGCTGTTGAGGGAGGAGCCGAGCAGGGACAGCGTCTCGCCGGTGACGTACCCGCCGTCGCTCAGGCGCTCGACGTAGCCCTCGGCGCGCAACATCTCCAGCAGGGCGGCGAGGCGGTCCGGGGGCAGACCGGTGTCCCGCTCGACGTCGGCGGGCGCCGCCCCGGTCCCGTGCCGGGAGATCGTCCCCAGGACCCGCGGGGCGTCCCGCACCGACCGGTGCGGCTTCGGCGGCTCGTGTGTCAACGGCACGTCCTCCCCCTGCTGCGGATTTATGCATTCCTTTTGCGGCGATTATCTGGACAAGGCGTTGTTGCCCGGGAACCCGGGAGATAGTTTCGGTGCCGCGGGCGGAATGCGCGTGGTTCGGCCGACGATGGGGGAGTGCGCTGTGAAGCTGAATTCCAGGAGGATCAGGACGGGGATCGCGGTCGGGGCGATGGCCTCCGCCGCCGTGGTGTGGGCCGTGGGCCCGGCCGCCGCGCTGACGGTGTACAAGGAGCACGCGCGCGCGGCGGCCGGGCCGCCCGACAGCACGTCGAAGGCGCCGTGTGTCACGGTCCTGAACGAGAAACACCAGACGGGGGCGCAAGGCTGTTTCGAGAAGTACGGGGACGTGTTCTGGATCAAGGACAGGGCGGCCGACGGACACCACGTCGAGATGTCGGGAACGACCAACAGCCAGGAGGGGAAGGTCGGCTTCCGCTGTTGGGAGGACGGCGGTTCCGCGGCCGGGTGGCAGAAGTGCACCAGTTTCTCGGGGAAAATACCCGAGACCTCCACGGAGAGGGTGATTTACACGGTGGCGATCTACGAGGGCAGTAAGTACATCAACGGCATCACGCAGATCTCGGCGACGAAATAGCCGGCCGCGGGCCGTCGTCAAGCGCAAAGGGCGCACCGGGGAATTCCCGGTGCGCCCTTTGCGTAGGTGCCGGTCGCTCGCGGGGGCCGGTCACAGCACCGCGCGCAGAAACTCCTGGGTGCGGTCGTGCTCGGGCGCGGTGAAGATCTGCTCGGGCGAGCCGGACTCGATGACGCGCCCCGAGTCGAACATCATGACGCGGTCCGAGATGTCCCGCGCGAAGTTCATCTCGTGGGTCACGCACAGCATCGTGATCTCGGTGCTCGTGGCGATGTCCCGCAGGACGTCCAGGACCCCCGCGACCAGCTCCGGGTCGAGGGCCGAGGTCACCTCGTCGAGCAGCAGGATCTCGGGCCGCATCGCGAGGGCGCGGGCGATGGCCACGCGCTGCTGCTGGCCGCCGGAGAGCTGTGTGGGGTGCGCGTCGACCTTCTCGCGCAGCCCGACGAGGTCGAGCAGTTCGCGGGCGCGCTCCTCGGCCTCGGCGCGCGGGACGCCCAGGACGTTGACCGGGGCCTCGGTGATGTTCTGCAGCACGCTCATGTTGGGGAACAGGTTGAACTGCTGGAAGACCATGCCGATCTTCTTGCGGACCTGCCGCTGGTGCTTCTCGGTCGCGGGCTTCAGCTTCCCGTCGGGGGCGCGCAGGTGGCTCAGCGGTTCCCCGTCGACCCAGATCACCCCGTCGCTGACCTTCTCCAGGGTCATCAGCAGCCGCAGGATCGTGGTCTTGCCCGAGCCGGAGGGCCCGATGAGCGTGACGTGCTGTCCGCGCTGGACGGTGAAGTCGAGGTGGTCGAGGACGACGTGGTCCCCGTACCGCTTCACCACCTGCTCGAAGTGGACGAGGCCGGCCGAGGCGTCCCGTCCGCTCAGGGGCGTCTCCTCGCGGGGGGCCGGCACCGGCTTGTCGGTCGGCTGCACGGGTTCAGTGGCCAAGGCGCTTCTCCAGCTTTCTCATCAGCAGCGAGGTCGGGTAGCTCGCCACCAGGAAGATCAGTCCCGCGAGGGTGAAGGTCTCCGCGTACGCGAAGTGCGCCGAGCCGTACTCGCGGGCCTGCAGGACCATCTCGCCGACCGTGATGACGGCCAGGAGCGGGGTCTCCTTGAACATGGCGATGGCGTAGTTGCCGAGTGCGGGAAGGACGTTGCGCACCGCCTGCGGCAGGATCACGGCCTGCCAGGTGCGGCGCGGCGACATCGACAGCGCGCGGCACGCCTCCCACTGCCCCTTCGGCACCGCGTCGATGCCGGCGCGGTACGCCTCGCCCATGTACGAGGCGTAGTGGACACCGAGTACGACGATCCCGATGACCAGGGGCTCGACGGTGTTGAAGACCGCCCAGGTTCCGGCGAGCTGGACCAGGAGCGGAGTGGAGCGGATGAACTCCATGACCGCCTTGACCGGCAGCCGCACCCAGCGGGTCGGGGCCCGGCCCGCCATCGCGACGAACAGGCCGAGGACGGCGGCGACGAGGGTGCCGAGCGCGGTGGCCAGCAGCGTCGTCCAGAAGCCGTCGAGCAGGAGGGGGAAGGAATCGCCGAACGCGTCCCATTTCCACTCGTAGTTCACTTGACACCCCCGGTGGGCGCGGAGGCCAGTTCAGCGCTGCGGCTGCGCAGCAGCCCGCCCGGATCGCGCTGTCCCAGCCGGGACTTGGCGGCGCGTTCCAGGGCGTTCATCGCGAGCGTCAGCGCGTAGGCGAGCAGGAAGTAGATGACCAGCAGCGTCAGATAGGCCCAGGCGGTCGCGCCCGTACGGTCGCGCAGCTCCTGGACCACGGCCGTCAGGTCGGCCGCCGTGATCAGCCACATCAGCGGGGTCGCCTTCAGCAGCATGATCAGCAGATTGGTGAAGGACGGGATCATCTGCACCCACGCCTGGGGCAGGATCACCCGGCGCATCCGCTGGAAGGGCGTCATGTTGAGGGCGATCGCCGCCTCGTACTGGGCCCTCGGCACGGCGTTGAGCGCGCCGCGCACCACCTCGGAGCCGTACGCCCCGTAGTTGAGGCCGAAGGCGACCACCCCGCAGAACAGGGGCGTCAGTTCGTAGCCGGTGAGCATCGGCAGCGCGTAGTACAGCCAGAAGAGCTGCACGTACAGGGAGGTGCCGCGGAAGAACTCCACGAGGACCCGGGACACCCCGCGCACCAGCATGGGGCGGCTGTTCGCCATGAAGCCGAAGACGAAGGACAGGACGAAGGCCGCGAGGCCGCCGAGCAGGGTCGCCTCCACGGTGACCCACAGGCCCGAGCCGACGTCGCCGATCCGGTCGAAGAAGAGCGAGAAGAAGTCACCCATGCGCCCGCGCCCCCCGCGTCCGCCTCGTCCGGGTGATCCTCCCCGGCCCGTGCGGGCCGCCGGCCGCGCGCGGGAGGGACAGGGACTGGTGCACGCTCATCAGCCCTTGCACAGGTCGGCGGTCTTCAGGTCCGCCGGGGGCGCCTCGGTCTCCGAGAAGCCGTACGGCTTGAGCAGTCGCGCGAACTCCGCCTTGTCCGAAGTGATCTTCTTGAGCTGCTCGTTGAAGGCGTCGCGCAGTTCCTCGCTGCCCTTGCGGAACACCGCGCCCCCGGGGCTGTACTGCTTCTTCCCGTCCAGCTCGGGCACGAAGGCCTCGGTGACCTCCAGGCCCGGGTTGGTCTTCGCGAGCCAGCGCAGCGAGATCCCGGTGAGCACGAAGGCGTCGACCCGGCCGCCCTTGACGGCGTCCGCCCCGTCCTGCTGCTTCTGGATCGTCTTGATCTTGCCGCCGGAGATCCCGGCGCCCTCGACGTAACTCTTCTCCACCGCACCGGACATGACGGCGAGCGTCGCGCCCGTGGCCTTCGCGGAGGCCAGGTCGGTGATCTTCTTCGGATTGCCCGCCTTGACCAGCATCGCGGTCGGCGAGATGAACTCGGGCTCCGAGAACAGGGCGTTCTCGCAGCGCTCGGGCGTGATCGCCATCCCCGCGCTGATCACGTCGTACTTCCCGGCCTGGAGTCCGGGGATCAGGCCGTCGAACTCCGAGAAGGTCGGGCGCAGTTCGTCCACACCGAGCGCCTTGAATATCCGGGCGTGCAGCGTCGGCGCCTCGCCCCTGAGCTTGCCGCCGTCCTTGTAGCCGTACGGCGCCTCGTTGGCGTACGCGACCTTCACGTACCCCTGCTTCTTCAGCTTGTCGAGGCCGCCACCGGAACCACCGGAGTCGGTCTTGCTGCACGCGGCGAGGAAACCGGACACGGACAGTGCGCCGCCGACAGCCGCGGTGCGGGTGAGGAAACCTCGCCTGGACAGGTGGGGGAACTCGGCCATGGGTGTGCTACCTCCGGGACGTGCACCTCGGTTGGATACAAGGGGGCCGCCTTCCCGAGGGCGGGAAACTATGCGGAAACCCCTGCCGGTGTGACCCGATGGTGGCCGGAAGGTGACCTTCCCGTTGTCATATCACGGAGAAATAGGGAGGTATGGCGATTGCCGTGACGGGGGAGGCTCCTGGGCATGGCTGAGCGATTCCTGGAAATCTCCCTCGACAAGCGTCAGGTGAGCTGTACGGCGAAGCTCCTCGACGACCGCGCCCCGATCACCTGCGCCGCCGTATGGGACGCACTGCCCCTCGCGGGCGACGTGTACCACGCGAAGTACGCGCGAAACGAGGTCTACGCCCTCTTCCCGCCCTTCGCGGCCGAGGAACCGCCCCTGGAGAACCCGACCGTCACCCCCATCCCCGGCGACCTCTGCTACTTCTCCTTCAACGGCACCCAGCTCGGCAGCCAGGCGTACGGCTACGGGTCGACCGGCGCGGGCGTGCGGGCCGGGGCGACCCTCGTGGACCTCGCGCTGTTCTACGAGCGCAACAACCTCCTGATCAACGGCGACCTCGGCTGGATTCCCGGCATCGTGTGGGGCCAGGTCGTCGAAGGGCTCGACGCGATGGCGGACGCCTGCCAGGACCTGTGGCGCTCGGGCGCGGTCGGGGAGTCGCTGAGCTTCCGCCGGGCCTGACGGCGGGCGGCCGGGCCGGGGGGCGAAGAACGATCCCCGGCCCCGCCCCGCTCACAGCGCGGGCGCCGGTACGGAGTCCGCGACCCCCGCCTCGTACAGCGCGTGCGCCGCGCGCAGCACGAGCGCGTCCGCGTGCCGGGCCGCGACGAGCTGCACACCGACCGGCAGCCCCCGCGCGTCCACCCCGCACGGCACGGTCGCCGCCGGCTGCTGCGTCAGGTTGAACGGGTACGTGAACGGGGTCCAGCCCGTCCACCGCGCCAGCCCCGAACCGGCGGGCGTCTCGCGGCCCGCCTCGAAGGCGGTGAGCGGCAGCGTCGGCGTCACCAGCAGGTCGTACGTCTCGTGGAAACGGCCCATGCGCCGCCCCAGGTCCATCCGTGCGTCGACCGCCGCGAGGTAGTCCAGCGCGCTGTACCGCTCCGCCCGCGCGCACACCTCCGCGAGCCCCGGATCGAGCAGCGCCCGCTGCTCGGGCCCCAAGTGCTGGACCACGCGCGCCGCCCCCGCGAACCACAGGGTGTGGAAGGACCGCGAGGGATCGGTGAAGTCGGGGTCCGCCTCCTCCACGTACGCGCCGAGCCCCGCGAGCAGTTCCACCGCCCCGCGTACGGCGCGGGACACCCCGGGGTCCACCGCGACCTGCCCGCCCAGATGCGGCGAGTACGCGACGCGCAGCCCCCGCACCCCCTCGCGCAGCCCCGAGCGGAAACTGCCCGGGGCGGGCGGCAGCGCCGACCAGTCCCGCGCGTCGGGCCGCCCGATCACGTCCAGCATGAGCGCCGCGTCGGCCGCGTCCCGCGTCATCGGCCCGACGTGCGAGAGCGTCCCGTAGGCGCTCGCCGGGTACAACGGCACCCGCCCGTACGTCGGTTTGAGCCCGAAGATCCCGCAGAACGCGGCCGGTATCCGGATCGAGCCGCCCCCGTCCGTGCCCAGCGCCAGCGGGCCCGCGCCGATCGCGACGGCCGCCGCCGCGCCCCCGGAGGAGCCGCCCGAGGTGCGCGTCGAATCGTACGGATTGCGGGTGACGCCGGTCAGCGGGCTGTCCGTCACGCCCTTCCAGCCGAACTCCGGCGTCGTCGTCTTCCCGAGGAACACCGCGCCCTGCTCCCGCAGCCGCGCCACCGAGGGCGCGTCCTCCTCGCCGACCGAGGCGGGGACCGTACGCGAGCCGCGCCGGGTCGCCGTCCCGCGCTGCACCAGGATGTCCTTGACGGTGACCGGCACCCCGTCGAGCAGACCGGCCGGCTCCCCGCGCCGCCAGCGCCGCGCCGACTCCTCGGCCCGCGCGAGCGCGCCCGACGCGTCGACCCGGGTGAAGGCGTTGAGCGTGGGCTCCGCCGTCTCGATCCGCTCCAGCGCCGCCCGGGTCGCCTCCACCGGGTCGAAGGAACCGGAGCGGTAGCCCTCCAGCAGTTGTACGGCGCTGAGCGCCGAGAGCCCGGAACGCCCCGCGAGCGCCGCACCACCACCGGCCTCCGCGAACTCCGTGGGCCGCGCGGGCTCTGCCCCGCCCGTCTCTCCTGTAGCCGTCCGCTCGGTCAACTGGCCTCCCCTGTCGGGTACCTCTGCCGGGTGCTGCGCGCAGTACCGCGCCGGCTCGCCCCGCCGGACGCGGCACGTGGTCTCAGGCGCCTGGGACATACCCACGTTCCTTGTCGACCACGTTCCACAGCGGCTTTCCGTCCGCCCAAGCCTCGTACAGATCCACGAACTGCGCACCGAGCCGGTCGCGCCAGCCCGCCACGTCCCCGCTCATGTGCGGCGAGACCAGCAGGCCGGGGGCCGTCCACAGCGGGCTGTCGGCGGGCAGCGGCTCGTGCTGGAACACGTCGAGCGCGGCACCGGCCAGCGAGCGACTGGTGAGCGCGGTCAACAATGCCTCCTCGTCCACGAGTTGACCACGCCCGATGTTGAGGAAGTGCGCGGAGGGCTGGAGCAGGGCGAAGCGGCGCGCGCCGAACATGCCCCGGGTCTCCTCGGTGAGCGGGGCCGCGCACACCACCCAGTCGGCGCGGGCCAGCAGCCGGTCCAGGTCCTCGGGACCGTGCACCCCGGCGCGCGCCCGCCGCCCCACGAGCGCCGTCGTGACACCGAGCGCCCCCAGGGTCGTGGTGACGGCCCGTCCGATCGGTCCGGTGCCCACGACACAGGCCCGCGTCCCGGCCACCGAACGGCTCTCGCGGTGCCTCCACTCGCGCCGCCGCTGGGCCTCCAGCGTGCCCGGCAGGTCCTTGGCCAGGGCGAGGACGAGGGCGGCGACGTACTCGGCGATCGGCTGGTCGAAGACGCCCCGCGCGTTGGTCACCACGGTGTCGCTCGCGGCGAGTTCAGGACACAGCAGCCGGTCGACGCCCGCGCTCGCCGTATGTGTCCACAGCGGCCGCCGCCCCCCGCCCGGCCAGGCGTCCCGTACCGCGTCCGACAGGAAGTCCCAGACCAACAGGACGTCCGCTCGCGGGAGTTCGGCGGCCAGTCCGGCCTCGTCGGTGTACGCGACCTCGGCCCGGCCCAGGAGGGCGCCCAGGCGCGGGCGGGGCGTTCCCGGCGGCCCGTCGAGCACGAGAACCCGAGGCCGGGACGGGCGCGGGCGGCTCGCGCCGCGGTGGGCGGAGACCGACATACCGGGGAAACCGTTTCGCAATCCGGGTTCGCTTCCCTGAGTGGGTGACCGCACCCGGAAGGAGGGCGCGGAGCGTCCGGAAGACGCTGATTGACCACGCTCGCAGCCGGCCCTACCTTCGTCAACACGCCCCCCACAGGGGCGGAAGAACCACTCGTACCACCGGGTGACGGCGTACCCGTACCGCGGTGGAGCGCTGCTCCCGCGCGGCCGGAAGCCCCCCGCCACCAGCGGTTTCCGCAAGGTTCTGTCCCGACGTCCCCGCCTTCGCCGGTGTCCCGATCGGCTCCGTATCCACCGGGCTCGACCTGTGCCGGCCCGGCCGCACCTCCCGGCCGCCGGCCGGCCTCCTCCCGCCATGATCGAGCTGTTCGACCGAACAATGGGGCCAGCTATGGACGTCTCCTTTCTCGGTGGACCCCACCCGCAGCGCGGTGTGGGTGTCGTCGCCCCCTTCGACTTCGCCCTCGACCGCGAACTGTGGCGCTGGGTGCCCGACGAGGTGTCGCTGCACCTCACCCGTACCCCCTTCGTCCCCGTCGAGGTGAGTCTCGACCTCGCGCGGCTGGTCAGCGAGCACGAGACGCTGCGCGACGCGACCCGCGCGCTGAGCGCCGCCGAACCCCGGGTCCTCGCCTACGCGTGCACCTCGGGCAGTTTCGTCGGCGGCGTCGCCGGGGAGCGCGCGATGTGCCAGGCGATGGAGAGCGGCGGCGAGGTGCCCGCGCTCACCACCTCGGGCGCCCTCCTGGAGGCGCTCACGGAACTGGGGGTGCGGCGCGTCGCGATCGTCACCCCTTACACCCGTTCCGTCACGCAGTCCCTGGAGGACTACCTCGCCGAGGCCGGTGTCACCGTGGCCGGCCGGGAGGGGCTGGGGCTGACCCGGCACATCTGGAAAGTCCCCTACCGCGACGTGGCCGACATGGCGCGTCATGCTGGGAGGGGAACGGCGGACGCGGGGCCGCCGGAGGCGCTGTTCATCAGCTGTACGAATCTGCCCACCTACGACGTGATCCCCCAGTTGGAGGCGGAACTGCGGATACCGGTGCTGTCCGCCAATCAGGTGACGATGTGGGCCGCGCTGCGCCGGATCGGGGCCGGGGCCGTGGGCCCGTACCAGGCTCTGCTGAGCGAGGCGGCGCGCGGCTCGCTCGCGCTGCCGGAGGGTCCGCCCGCACTGCCCGAACTCTGAGTGGGTAGGCGCACAGGACGCAGCGCACCGACGACCGCGTCGCAGAGGAAGGGAGCACGAAGTGACCTCACTCGGATTCCTGTATCCGGGCCACTCCGCCGAGGACGACTACCCGAGGATCGAGCAGATCCTCGCGAGTGACATCCGGCTGCCACTGGTCCACACCGATATCGGGGAGGACGCGCACCGGGTCGACGCCCTCCTGGAGATGGGCTCCGCCAAGCGGCTCGCGGGCGGGGTCGAGGAACTACGGCTCGCGGGGGCCGAGGCCGTCGTCTGGGCCTGCACGAGCGGCAGCTTCGTCTTCGGCTGGGAGGGCGCGCAGGAACAGGTGGACAACCTCGCGGCCGTCGCGGGCCTGCCCGCCTCCAGCACGAGTTTCGCCTTCGCGCGGGCGGCGGCCGAGATCGGCGTCCGCAAGGTCGCCGTGGCCGCGACCTACCCAAAGGACGTGGCCGCCCACTTCGTCTCCTTCCTGGCCTCCGCCGGCATCGAGGTGGTGTCGTTGAAGGGCGCGGGCGTCATCACGGCGGCCGAGGTCGGCACCTGGGGCCGCGAGGAGGTCCTGCGCCTGGCCCGCGAGGGCGACCATCCGGACGCCGAGGCGGTCCTGCTGCCGGATACGGCCCTGCACACGGCGGCGTACCTGCGCGACCTGGAGGAGGCCCTCGGCAAGCCCGTCCTCACCGCGAATCAGGTCACGGTGTGGGAGGCCCTGCGCCTCACGTCCCGCAAGGTGCGGGAACCCTCCCTCGGCACGCTCTTCACGCAGAAGCCGGTGGTGACGGCGCCCTGAGACGGGGCGGCGTACGGCCTGACGGCTCCGCTGGACGCGGGCCGAGGTGACGGAGCCGCTGGACGCGGGCCGAGGTGACGGACGGCGCCGTGACGAGCGGTGACCGGCCCGCGTGAGCCCGAGGGAGGGCGGCAGGCCCCCCGCCCCCGAGAGAGGGCGGCAGGCCCCCCGCCCCTCATTCCTTCTTCCTCGCCGACGGCCGAGGGCGTCAACCGGCGTCCTCGGCCGTCGGCGTTCTCGATCTTGCGGGCTTACCCCCCGAGCGCGTGTGCCCACGTGACCAGCGCGGTTACCGGTTCGTTCCCCGGATGAAGTCCTCCGCGGACTTCCGGCGCCCGCTTCGGCGGGCGGTGTCCTGGGGCTCTGCGGCGCTACCCGCGGAGGGGCGGCGGAACCCGAGGGCACGGAAGCGGCCACCTCACCCGCGGGGCGACTCACGGTGACGAGAAGAGGCCACTTCTCCGCTGTCCGGTTCGACACTCGCATTGAGGAGAGCCTGTGATCTCGACAACGAAGAGGGCCATGCGGTCCGGGGCCGTGGCCTTCGCCGCGGCAGCCGCGTTCACCATGACCGTGCCGACCGGTGACGCCTTCGCCATCGACCACATCCCGTGCCGCGCAGGGGAGAACTACCTGAAGATCTGGTCGCACCTCAACGGGCGCACGAGCGTCGACTGCTACGCCAACCGCGGGAAGACCAACTTCGGCGGCTGGTGGGTCGACAAGATCTCCACGGGCAACAACGACCTGATCTACTCCGACGCCAACGGCGACTCGGTGAAGATCGATCGCTGGCACGAGATCTCCTTCCCGAACCGCCCCCCGAAGGTCAACGCCATCGAAATCCTGTAACCGGGAACCCGGTAACCGAGCTGCCGGGCCGGCGCCCGGACATCAGCCGGTGACACGCACCTCCGTCTCCCGTCGGCCGGCGCCGCCGGGAGGCGGAGGCTGCTTCTTTCGAGCCCCTTCCCGTCTGCGCTGCCGCGAGACGGGCACTGCTTCTCTCTAGGCCGTCCCCGGTTGCCGCCGCAGCGAGACGGGGACTCCCTCTTCTTCGTGCCCGCCCTCGACGGCGCCCCACCCGGGAAACGCGGGTCCTCCTTCTTCTTTTGAGCCCGTCCGGCGATTGAGGACACCGCGCGGAGCGCGGAAGCCGGCGACAGCGCGACAGCGCGCAGGGAACAGTCGCCGGGAATAACCGGAGCCGCCCTCCCGTTACACCCTTCCGCACACCCAGCCGCACGCAGGAAGGCCCACCCGGTGGACGAGATCCGAGGCGAAGCCCAAGGCACCGCCCCCGTACCCCTCTCCGTACTCGACCTCGTCACGGTCGGTGCGGGGCACAGCGCCGGTGAGGCCCTCGCCACCGGAGTGGAGATCGCGAAGACGGCGGAGCGGCACGGCTATCACCGCTACTGGGTCGCCGAGCACCACTCGATGCCGGGCATCGCCTCGTCCTCCCCGGCGGTGATCCTCGCGCACATGGCCGCGCACACGGACCGTATCCGCCTCGGTTCGGGTGGCGTCATGCTCCCCAACCACGCGCCGCTCGTCATCGCCGAGCAGTTCGGCACGCTGGAGGCCCTGGCCCCCGGCCGCGTCGACCTGGGCCTGGGCCGCGCCCCCGGCACCGACGGCGCGACGGCCGCCGCCCTGCGCCGTACGGAGCGTCTGCACGAGGGCGCCGACGACTTCCCGCAGCAGCTCGCCGAACTGACCCGCTTCCTGGACGACGACTTCCCCGACGGCCACGCCTACCGCCGCATCCACGCGGTGCCGGGCCCGGTCCAGGCGACCTCGGCCGGCGCCGTGCAGTCCCCGCACCGCCCGCCGCTGTGGCTGCTCGGCTCCTCCGGCTTCAGCGCGCAGCTCGCCGCGATGCTGGGCCTGCCCTTCGCCTTCGCGCACCACTTCTCGGCGCAGAACACGATCCCGGCGCTGGACCTGTACCGGGAGAACTTCCGCCCCTCGGCCGTCCTCTCCGAGCCGTACGCCCTGATCGGTGTGGCCGCGCTCGCGACGGAGGACGAGAAGGAGGCCCGCCGCCAGGTCATGACGGGCGCGCTGAGCATGCTGCGCCTGCGCACCGGCCGCCCCGGACTGGTCCCGACCCCCGAGGAGGCCGAGGCGTACGAGTTCGGCCCGATGGAGGAGGACTTCGTGAACGGCTGGCTCTCCAACATCGTCCACGGCACCCCCGACGCCGTACGCGAGGGCCTGAACGACCTCCAGAAGCGCACCGGCGCCGACGAACTCATGATCACGGCGAACGCGCACGGCGGCGACATCCGCAAGCGCTCGTACGAGCTGATCGCCGAGTCGTACGGGATTCCGGCGACCGCCTGACCCGTACCCGCACGCGCACACTCATCGCGAGGCCGCACCCCGCCGGGGTGCGGCCTCCGCGCCGTTCAGTGCCCGGTGGCGCGGACGAACTCGGCCCAGGCGGAGGGGGCGAGGTGGAGATGCGGGGTGTCCGGGGTCTTGGAGTCGCGGACGTGGACGGTGTGGGGGAGGGGGGCGATCTCCACGCAGTTGCCGCCCTCGTTGTCGCTGTAAGTGGACTTGGTCCAGCTCAGCTCATCGCTCATAGCTCGCTTGCCACCTTTCCGATGTACTGCACGGATTCCTCGATGCTGAGGGCGTGCATCCGGATCATGCCATGCGTCTGAACCAGCTCACTCACCTTGCCCGCATCGGCGTAGAGAGCGCCGGTCTTGTGCCCCTCGATGTAGGCGTACCGGGAGTGGTCCGGGTTGTCGAGCAGGGTCAACGATCCCATCAGCGCCAGTCCGTTCGCAGCGTTCAACGGCAGGATCTGAACCCTCACGTTGAACAAGGAGGCGAGCTCCTGAAGGTGCTTCAACTGGGCACGCATCACGGCAGGCCCCCCGACCGCACTTCTTAGCGCCGCCTCGTAAATCACGAAAGTGTGCATGACCGTCCGGCGTGTACGCATGCGCTCCTTCCGTTCCAGGCGGGCCCGCACCCGGGTCTCGATCTCCTCCTCGTCCAGGGGCGGGCAGGTATCGACCATGAGCGCACGCAGGTATGGCTCGTCTTGGAGCAAGCCGGGAATCAGGAGAGCCTCGTAGTTCACGATGGCCAGCGCTTCCGCCTCCGCTGCCATGAACTCCCTGGCCCGCGAAGGAAACTTCTCCGGCTTCAGGTACTCCGTCGCGGCCAAAAGCTTCCCCTTGGCCCCGCACACCGCGTCCGCGATCTCCAGCAACCGCCTCGTCGGCTTCCGGCGGCCGTACTCCATCGACTTCACGTACTCGACGCCGTAGTTGCACTCGGCGGCGAGCTGTTCGCGGGTCAGCCCGGCCTCCTCGCGCCACAGCCTGACCTGACTGCCGGCGTACCGCCACGCCATGGGCGGTTCCGCCATCTCCTCGCTCACGGTTCTCTCCGTAAACCTCGGGGGTACAACGCGCAGCCGCACCCGGGTCGCTTCTACCGCACGTAACCAGAAAGGAACAGCCTGTGTGCTGTGAATCACTCAACGTCCCTCCCCAAGGGCGACATCGAATTCCGTCTCGGCCGCTCCCGCCGCACCCCGGCGCGGGCCAGAGAACTCTTCCGTGACCAGGCGCGCTGCTGGAAGCTCGCGGAGGAGGTGACGCGGACGGCCGAACTGCTGCTGAGCGAACTGGTCACCAACGCCGTCCTGCACGGCCGGGTCTCACCGGGCCGCGAGGTGTGGGTGCGGTGCGCGCTGTGGAAGGGGGGACCCTTGCGGGTGGAGGTCATGGACGCGGACGGACGCCTGCCCGCCCCCAGGGAGGAGCAGCCGGCGGAGGACGACGAGACCGGGCGCGGGCTGCGCATCGTCGCGACGCTCGCGGACCGCTGGGACGCCCACCCCAGGGAGTGCGGCATCGGCAAGACGGTGTGGTTCGAACTCGACGGCGTCTGGCCGGAAGCGAAGCCCGAGAGTGCCGCACAACGCCCTTCTTCGTGAACGGGTGTCCGTGGCAATGTGGCCACCGCAGAACGGCGTCGCGCGGGGGAGACGAGAGCGGTGGCTGCGTACCGTCCGACGGACTGGCACGTCCTGGACCTGGACAAGGACCCGGTACCGGGTGATCCGCAGCGAGTGAAGAAGCTCGCGGCCTCACTGCACGACTTCGCGGACGACGTGGCCCAAGTCCTGCGCGACATCAAGGGGATGGCGGGCGAGGA
>NZ_JBIAFO010000026.1:0-78411 GCF_042869355.1 Streptomyces sp. NPDC007088 | reverse complement strand
TCTGGCACGACCAGACAGTCTCATGCGCAACGAAGAAGATCGAACCCGGGCCAGGGCTGCCCACACGCTTGACGAAGAACATAGAGACACCCCCCCCCATGAACGGATCGCCCTGCGGGACGCGGCGCGGGATGCGGTCCGGGCGCTGGAGGCCCGCCTGGCCCGGGGCCGGGACATGCTGGAGCACGGGGTCGATCCCCGAGAAGGCGGGTGGCACGAGCCGGCGAACCTGCTGTGGGCGGCGACGCACCCCTGGCTGCTGACCGCCAAGGTCCTCAAGCTGCAGTTCCGGCAGAACGTGCTGAGCTGGCCGGAGCCGGTGAAGGCCCTGCTACCGGCCGCGCCGGACGGCACTCTCCTCAAGCGCGGATTCCGCTATCTCGTGGCGGAGCTGGGCCGTCTTCTGTTTCCGACCGAAGTAGATCTGCAGGCGTTCCGGGTGCTGCTGATGCTGGGCATGAGCGACACGAGCCCGGAGGAACTCCACTTCCTCCAGTTGCCCGATATCGAATTCACCGACGGTGGCGTCCGCCTAGTCCAGCGCAAGAGACGTGCCCACCGTGTCCGTGCCGACCTGCACCCCGATCCGGAGCCGGAGGAGGAGGCGCCGGCGTTCGCCGGGGATGGTGCCTGGGACGTTCCGGGTCTGCTCCGGCGCCTGCTGGCGGCCACCGAACTGTCCCGGACGGTCTTCCCCGACGCCGACCCGTGGCTGTTCCTCGGGGTGGAGCGACGGCGCCGGGGTGCCCTGGACGCCGAGATCGCCGACTTCACCGTCCGCGAGAGGAGCTTCGGCGGCTGGATCACCACACAGCGCGACGCTGCCGGGAAGCCGCTGAAGATCTCCGAGCCGTATGAGATCAGGCGGCTGCGCAAGACCACGAAGGTCGTCCGCGCGGTCGCGCTCGGCGGCACCGTGAGCGACCTGGCGGGCGATGACCACCACGTGGAGGTCTACCGCATGCACTACGCCCACGGCACGACCGCGCACATCCTGGCCGGCCGGTCGATCAATCGAGCCCAGAAGTGGGTCTTCGACCGCATGACCACTCCCTCACGTCCGGTTCTCGTCACCGCCGAGGCCGAGCAGCGCCTGGAGGAGCCCGAGGTCACCGAGGACCTCGGCCTGGAGGCTGGGCAGGCCAAAGCCCTGCGGACGGGAGAGCTGGACATGGGCCTGGTCAACTGCCGTAACCCCTGGGCCTCGCCCCACCGCAACGACGCCAAGGTCTGGCCCGTCGCACCCGCGATGTGCATGCTGTGCCGCAACGTCGTCGTGTTCACCTCCCAGATCCCGCGGCTTGTGCTGCTGTCCGACCACATCGAGCACATGCGCGCCCGCCTCACCCCGCCCCACTGGCAGGCCCTGTGGGGGCGGCAGGCAGCCGCCTTGGAGGAGCTCTTCACCGAGTGCGCCGACCTCATCCCCGCGGCCCGCCGCGAGATCGCCGAGCTCGGCTTGCGCCTCGATCTCCCCCTGGGCATGAGGACGGAGTTCGACCGATGATGGCACGTTCCGCACCCCAGGCGCTGACATCGTCGACCTTCCGCGACGACGAGAAGGTCTTCAGCTACGGCGGCTACCAGCTCCTCGACGACATCATGGTGCCGCGGTTCGGCGAGAGGCACCGGTGGCCGGCCGACTGCATCGGCCGGCCCGCCAGCCGGAAGCCGGGCGAGTGGCGCTTCGTCTTCCCGCTGGACGACCCGCTGATCAACCTGCAGCTGCGTGAGTACTGCTTCGCCCTCCTCAATCCCTCCCACCCCTTCCTGCCCGCTGTCCCGCTGTCCGTGGCCACCATCCGCCCGTCGATGGCGGAGATCAGAAAGATCATGGACTGGGGCCGCGAGCAGGGGCTACCGGACGATCTTGGGCTGTGGGACCCGGAGGACTGGCACGAGGAGATAGCCCACAAGGCGTCCCAGGTCGACGGCGTGAAAACCGTCGCGTTCCATGTGACGGCCATCCGCCGGCTTCGTCAACTCGCCCCGGTGCTCACCGGCATCAGCGCCTTCGACGACCCCTGGGGCGACGAGCCTGCCTCGACCGTCGCAGCCAAGGCGTACGACGAGGAGGTACCCAGCCGCGACACGCTCGCCACTCCGGCGATCCCGCCCGAGATCTGGTGGCCGCTGCTGCGCGGCGCCTGGGCGTACATCCACACCTTCGCACCCGACATCTTCCGCTGGCGCGACCACTTCGCCCAGCAGCGGGAAGCCCCCACGGACCAGCCGCGTTCCACCAAGGCCCGGCCGGTGCGCCCTCAGGAGACGGACGCCCTACTGGAGGAATGGCTGCGCACGCCGGGCAACACAGTGCCTGTTCACGCGGTGGACTACAGCAACGTTTCGGCCGGTACCCCGTTGTGGACCGCGCTGAGCAAGATGGTCACCAACGGCAGAGCCATGAACATCTTCGCCGACAACCAGAGCGAGAGGCCCCGCAAGCGGCGCGCCACCGTTGAGGCCGCGATCGGCGAGGGACGCGTCGCGACCGTCACGGCGACCGTGGGCCGCGGCAAGGGCCCTGCTGGGCCCCGCTACTTCGCACCGGGCACCAGTACGGGCGTCACCCGAGAGGAGCTGGACGACGACGTACGACGGTGGCTTGCCGACCCGAACACCGTGGTGCCGGTGTACGCGACCGACGAGCACGGGACGGCTGGGGAGCCGATCTGGGCTATGGCCGCCCGCATGATCTGGGGGCCCACCCCGCCTGACGTCCACCGGCAGCGGAACAACAAGCGGAGTGACCGGCGCACCCGTTCCGGGGCCGCACGCGCTCGCCTCGTCTCGCAGGCCGTAGCCGACGGACGAGGGATACCCGTCGACTCGGACCTGTGGTCCGGCTGGCGCGCCTACCCCCTCCAGTGCCCGGACGCTGCGCACATCCCGGGCGAGGACGGGACATCCGCGCCGTGGCGTACGCACATCAGCGCCATCGAGGTCGCCTTCGAACTGCACATGCTCAGAGCATCGATCTACGTCTTCGTCGCGGCCTATTCCCTGATGCGCGACTCGGAGGTTCAAGAGATCCAGCGCGACGCCGTACGGACCTACTTCGGCTCCCCGGCCGTCCGTTCCCGCAAGACCAAGCTGGACCCCACGCGCCCGGAACTGTACTGGTGGATCATCGAACCGGTCGCCGAGGCACTCGCGGTCCTCGAGCAGCTGTCCTGGCACCCCACTCACCTGTTCGCAGCCCTGCGCCCGCCCACCGGCAAGCAGACCCACACGGAGCCCGGGATCTCCTCCGACGCGGAGATCGACTTCTTCATCAATGGCGTCAACACCGTCGCCCACCGGCACGGCCTGGCCAAAATCCCGCCCACGCACGTCCGCTCGCACATGTTCCGCAAGACCATGGCCCAGCTCGCCGGACGCGAACCGGACTCCGAGGTCGCGCTCGGCCTCCAGCTCAAGCACGCCGCCCGCCGGGCCCTGGCCAACCGCACCACCCAGGCGTACGCGCAGATGGACACGAGCTGGGCCAAGGAGTTCGACACCGAACTGCAGCAGGCCGCCGCCCGCAAGCTCGTGGACCTGCTCCGCGGCCGCCGCGGCGAACGCGTCGCGGTCGGCCCCGGTGCCGCACGCCTGCACGCCGGCCTCGACAAGGTCATCGACACCATCAACAACAACCCCCAGCTCCGGGCACAGATCGCCGACGAACGGGTGGAAGAGGCCCTGCTCGACGACGAGTTGTCCAACCTGAACCTGGGCACCATCAACCACTGCATGTTCGACGCCCCTCAGGCCGAGTGCCAAGACGAGCTCCCCGAAGACCAGCGCGGACTGGCCCCACTGCTCGGCGCCTGCCAGCCGGCCCGCTGCCGCACCTCGACCATCACCCGCACCCACGCCCCGTACTGGATCGCCGAAGAAGACGACGACCTGACCGCCCGTGTCGAGGACCCGCAGCTGTCGCCGCCAAGGCGAGAGGCGGTCTTCATCCGACTTGCCGACGTCCAGCGCATCACCCGCGCGCACTCGAAGAGGAAGGCCACGCCTGATGCCGGTATCCGCAGCGTCCGCCGACAAGCTGAGAGCGGCCATGACTCGGCTGCTGGCCGGCGAGCCCATGCACACCGACGGCGCCCTCACCAAGGAGAACCTCGCCCGCGAGGCCCAGGTCAGCCACGCGACCGTGCACCGCGCCGAAGACATCCTCGCCGAATGGGACGCGCAGGTCGGCCGCCCCGTCCTGCGCACACCCGGTGAGGTCCAGCGCGACGAGACCATCGCCGACCTCAGGAAGAAGCTGCGGGAGGCGAGGGAGCAGGCCGCCGAGACCCAAGGCAAGCTCGACGCCCTCGCCACGGTGACGGCGAACCTCTACGCCGAGAACCTCACCCTGAAAAAGAGGCTCGGCCGCAAGCGCATCGCGGTACTGCCCACCCCGGAGGAGGAGCAGCCCCACCCGCCACGCAGAGAGGCATGAGCGGCGGCGTGGCGGCGGGGTGGGGCCGAACCGGGGGTCACGGGGTCGCGCTGGGGATGCCCAGGACGTCGTACAGGTGCTGGCCGTGGGCCCATCTCTTCAGTTCGGGACGGCCCATGAGGAGGAGTTCGTGGTGCGCGGCAAACTCGATGGCAGGCTGGGTGAAGCCGTTCAGGCCGATCATGATGGGGACATCGGCTCCGTGGTGGAGGCGCGCCGTCCCGTTAAACTTCTGCACGTGCCCTGAGCCGACCGGGGCCTTGTACTGCTTACATTGCAAGATCACGAGCTGCCCGTCGGGGTCGCGGGCGGTGACGTCCACGCCGAGGTCTCCGGCGCCTCCCACCCGCCGGGTGCCGCGGAACCCGTCCCGGGCCAGGAGATCGGCGCACGCCTGCTCGAAGCCCGTCGCGCTCATCGCGGCGAGCTGCTTCATCTTGAAGGTCAGCACGTCCGGTTCCACCGTCTCGCCCGGCGCGACGGTGGAGGCGTAGTCCTCGTCACTGTCGACGTAGGCGTACGTGCCGGCACCGGCGCCGAACAGGAAGGACAGCAGCTTCGCCAGAAGGATGAGCGTGGCCAGTGCGCCGACGGTGATGCAGCCGGTCCACCAGGGGTGATCGCAGATGAGCCCCCACAGGTCCACGGTGAGCCACCGGCTGACGTCGTCCCTGAGCCACTCCCACACCATCTTGCCGATGGCCAGCGCAAGGACGGCGTACAGCAGGAACTTCAGCAGCGGGTCGAGTGACCCGTCTTCGTCGAACACCACACCTCCAAGACGGTGACGATGAACAAGTGGCTGTCAGGCAGCACGCTTGAACCGGCTGCGGCGGACGGACAGCCCGAGGAGTTCGTGCAGCGCGGTGCCGTTCTCCGCCCAGCACCGGAGATTGTCCCGGTCGACCCACAAGACGCTGTGCCGGTCGCCCCAGGCCATGGCGTCACGGGTGAAGGTGCCATTGGTGACGACGACGGCGTGGTCGGCTCGGTGGGCCGGGCCGGCCGTCCCTTTCACCGCGTACATGACCGAGGAGCCCACCTTCCCGCCGACGCGGGTGTGCTTGGCCTGCACGACGATCCGGCCGCGCTGCGTGTGGTCACCGATGACGTCGGCCGCCTGATCGCCGCCGCCACCCACGCGGCGTGCCGGCCAGCCGTCGCGGACCAGCAGGTCCCGCAACGCGTACTCGAACTGTCGGTCGTCCATGGCGTCGAACTCGGACAGGGTGATCCGCAGCGTGGCCAGCCGCTCGGCGTCACCGCGCCGCGCCTGTATGGCTCGCGCAAGCCGCCAGGCCGTAACGGCCGCCGCCAGCAGGGCAAGAGCCAGCAGCAACGGCCAGGCGTCCTCCAGCGCCTGGACAGCCCCGGCAGCCGTACGGACGGCCAGGACCAAGACGGCCAGCGCCACGACACCCGCCGACAGGACCTCGGCCGCACCGCGCGGACATCGAAAGCGCATCCGCTTGCGTCCCATCAGCGGGCGGCCGGAGAGGAGACGGCCGGCTGCGGCTGCGCGGGAGGCGTCGTGGTGGCCACCTCGCCGAACCCGACCACCTGCCCCCATAACCAGATGCCGGCCACGATGCCGGCGATCAACCAACCGCTCATCCGCTTCGCCCTGCCCGGCTTCGGATTGCGGCGGATGTGTCCGCGCACGTAGTGGAACCCGTCCGGTACCTTCGACATGACGTCCCCTCCCGTCGGCGAGCCGCGGTCACGACCCGTCCCTCAAATTGGTGTAGCAGCGGGCACTGACAGAACCTGTCGGCCCATCACGAGACGGAGCCTGGACAGGCCGTCATCAAGCCAGGCGCCTCCCATCTACCGGCCGTCCAACAGGTCGGAAGCCAGGAGTTGCTGACCTCGATGGATCGGCGGCCGGCAGCCGTGCGGCCACCGTCGCCCCGCCGACCGTGCCCCGCGGAGTTCACCGCATGGGTGTCTCTCACCTGCGAAGAACGGCAGAGACGACCTTCGACGGTCCCGCAATGGCGAATGGCGAAAAGCAGCAGGAGCGCGCGTGTTGCCGTTGCGCGCCGGTGCCGCCCCTTGGTGTGGGCTTTCTGAAGTGCGCCGTTGCGCGCGAACAGGCCCAACCGAATCCCGGGCGCAGGGCCCCGCCCTCCAGGGAAGGCCCGTCGTGAAGCTCTTTGCCATCGGTCAACGCACTGCCGATTCCGCGCCCCCTGAGAAGGCCACGTGCCTGTGCCCGACGGCCCCCGTCAGCCACCTTGCGCGGTACGTGAACCGCGACGCGGTTCCCGCCCGCTTACTGATCATTTCAAAATGAGGTTCGGAGTCGTCGCAAGCAGATGATGCTGCAGGCGAGTTGGAGCAGTCCGAGGTGGAGGTCGGCGCGTATCTCGTAGCGGATCCGCAGGCGTTTGAACTGGTGTAGCCAGGCGAAGGTGCGCTCGACAACCCACCTCGTCCTGCCCAGGCCGGATCCGTGGGCGGTGCCCTTGCGCGCGATCTTCGGCGTGATGCCGCGAGCCCGAAGGAGTCGACGGTACTTGTCGTAGTCGTAGCCGCGGTCGGCGAACAGCCGTCGTGGCCGGTGACGTGGCCGGCCCACGAGGCCGCGGATGCGGGGTCTCGCGTCCAGCAGGGGCATGAGCTGGGTGACGTCGTGTCGGTTTCCGCTGGTCAACGACATCGCAAGGGGTGTTCCGTGCCGGTCGGTGATCAGGTGGTGCTTGCTGCCGGGGCGGCCGCGGTCGACCGGCGAAGGTCCGGTGTGAGCCCCCCTTTCAGAGCCCGGACATGCGAGCCGTCGATCGCGGCGTCTTCCATGTCGAGCAGGCCCGTCTTGCGGAGTTCCGCGAGGAGCATCCCGTGCAGGCGGGGCCAGACGCCGGCCTCGGTCCAGTCCCGCAGGCGCCGCCAGCACGTCACCCCGCTGCAGCCGATCATCTCGGTCGGTACGTCCGCCCAGGTCACGCCCGTGCGCAAGACGTAGACGATCCCGCGCAGAGCCGCACGGTCATCCGCCGGCAGCCGGCCCGGGTATCGCCGACGCCGCGGCGAACGAAGAGGGAGCAGCGGGGCAACACGTTCCCACAGATCATCAGGCACAAGATCATCCGACACCCCCAGAACTTTGCCGCCCACCAGCCCAACTGCCAAGCCCCTGACCCGAACTCATTCTGAAATGACCAGTTAGGCCCCGGGCTCGGTTTCGCGCCGATCGGGCAACTCCTCTACCTCGACGGGGGGATCAGACTGCGGGAGGCCAACGGCTGGGTTCAGCTGAGGTTGCGCTATCGGTCCGCGTCCGGCCTGCCGGAAGGCACTACAGCCTGGCTTCCCTCAGTCTGCACGAGCCCCTGCTCACTCCCGCCGGTGATCTGACGTGGCAGCCGCGGACGTACCGCGCCAAGGCTCTGATGCGGCCGGCGCCCGCAGCCGTCTCAGCCTCTACCACCCCACCTCGCTCCTCATCGGACGCCGCCTGGGTGGCGAAGAGGTGCGGGTGAGCGTCACTGCGTCGGATGATCAGCTGCTCCTTCTCCACGCGGTCACGCGCCGACCGAGCAGGGACCTGAACAGCAAGGCCAGTCACCCGCCGCGGTGCCGACCGAGCGCGGGCCTGGAGCACGAGCCTCGTGCGGGCTGCTAGACCCACTCGGCGGCGGTCTGGGCCGCGCGCCACGCCTCAACGTCCAGGGTCTGCTCCGCATCCCAGCGGATGATCGCGTCACGTGCCGTGGTCGCGATCGACGCCTCTATCGGGACGGACAGTCCGCCCGACTCAGCGAGCACCTGGGCGGTCCTCGCCGGATCGTCGCTGCTCTTGAGCATGCGGCGCAGCGTGCGTGAGTCCGGCAGCAGCACCAGCTCACCGTCGCTGGCGCTCGCCAGGGTGAGCACCTCGATGGACCGCTGTCCGTCCGGGACGAGCAGCCGGACGGATCCCCGATCGGTGTCGAGGGAGAGCTCGGCGAGCCCCGGCATCGTGGTCTGTCCGAAGTTGGGCCACAGAAGGCGATGGGCCGTCCATGAGGCCGCGAGGTTGAGCGGATCGGTCCCGGAGCCCAGTACCTGGGCCATCGAGGCGAAGTCCTCCTCGGGCAGCAGCCACGCCATAGCGGGTCCACGCGCTGCGGCGTTCGTGGCCGACAGGTCACGAGCCGGGATCGTGTACTCAGCGCGCGAGAAGTGGGCGCCGTGTGCGAAGGCGCTCCCTTCGCGAAGCATGAGGTGGCTGTCGCGTTCCTCCGGACGCGCCGTAACCAGGCAGGTCCGCTGCTTTGGCCGCCCAGTCGGCACGGGCCGCGAACCGGGTTTTACGGCCGGTGAGTTCGGCCAAGGCGACGTCGTCGATGGGTACCGGCCGACCTGAAACCTGCACGGCCCGGAGTCGCACTGCCGTCTCCCACAGCATGAGGGTCAACGTCGCGTCGTCCCAGAGGACCTGGGCGGGGAAGAGCCCGGCCTCCTTCTTCAGGAGCCTCCGTTGACGCCCGAGTGCCCCACGGGCCAGATCGGACAAGCCCAAGCCAGTTGCGGAGCCGCCCCCGCGCAGTTCGTACAGCGACAGGATGATGTCGACGGTGCGAGCCATGACGGGCTCGATGTCGATGACGTGGTCCCAGGCCCGGTAGTGGGAGCCCAGCAGGTTGCCTCCCACGATCAGGTCCGCGTCGGTGACGCGGCGGGCCAGTGCGTCGCGCCCTTCAGCCTCGACATCCCAGATCGAGAACCCCTCGGCTCCCAGCCGCGCCCGCAGCACGGCGAACTTCGCCACCACGCCGGCCTCGGGCGTGAAGTTGAACCAGGACCGGTAGGTCGCCGTGACCACCGCGACCCGGGCCGGCAAGCCCTCCGGCATTGTCACGTCCCGGCCAAGCCCACGTACCGACTCCAAGCAGACTGCTCACCTGTCCCCCTCGCGCCGAGTGCTCGATCTCGCTCGACCCTGGCGGACCCGGGCCTCGCACCACGAGCAGCGCGAGGGCACGTGCCAACCCCTGCTTCAGCTGATCCGCCAGCGCTCCCTCCTGGCGGGCAGCGTGACCGATCACAGGGCCGGGATCCTCCCGGAAGTGGAAAGAGGCCGCCGCGTCATCGCGTGACTCGTTGGGGACCGCGCGGAGACCAGCAGCACCTCGTCGCGCTTGCCGGCCTAACCCCGGCGCCGCCTACCTTCCTCATCGTCACCGACCCGCTCCCTCGCAGCGAGGTCCCCGGGTTACCGGGCACATCCGCCCCCTGCAACTCCACTCACTCTCATGGAATTGACATGTACTCGACATCTCTCGGGCTGGTTCATCTCCACTTCCACAAGGCCCGCGAAGCCGTTGCACGCGCACTCGCTTCCCAGACCGGCACCACGAACGACATCAGCGCCGACCTCGCCCTCAAGGCCGCCCTCGACGCCTACGACCTCCCCTCCGAGTTCTGGTACACCGGCGGGGGCTGCACTGCCCGGTACGTCTCCTTCGCACCCGACGGCGACATCTCCGAACACGCGCTCCACATCGTCATCACCGACGACGCCTCGGTTGACCACCCCATCGCTGCTCACAGCGGGTGGCTCGCCATGTGGTACGGCCCAGAATTCGACGGCTACGCCGACAACGAGCTCTACAACAGCGAGTTCTCGCTGCAGAACCCCACGCTCGCCGACATGGCCCATGACAGCGCCAGCTGCGCGCGCGCCATCCGGGCCTGGCACGACGGCGCAGCCACCCAGTGGACCCGTAACGAGGTGAGCCTCGAAGGTATCGCGGGCCCCTACCGCTGCCAGACCCGCTCTGAGCACTGGGACGGATACTGCGCCCCCCGCTTCACGCACGCTGTGATGCGGCAGATCTGCGCCGACACGCAGACCGCGCACCGCGCGGGCGAGTGGAACTCACCGGCCCACTTCGAAGGCAACACGGTGGTGATCGTGACGCCGTCCGGCCGCACCGAGGTCCTCCCGGACGCGGACGGCCACTACCGGCCCGGAGCGTTCTACTGGCCCTGGACCGAGTACACCGACCTAGATGTCGCACCGGTGACCGAGCTCGTCCGCACCATCCGGTGGAAGTACGAACGCCAAGCCGACTCCTGGACCGTCATCACCGCCGATCACGGATGGCGAACGAAGGTCATCGACGTCCTGACGACCCCCTCGTCTCAGACCGCGCCGCACGTAGCGGACGCCCTCCGCAACGTCCTCTCCAAATCGGCCCTGTCCTCGTACGAGGTCACCGCCGACGGCCCGGGCGACGCCGCAGCCGCTGTTCGCGCGCACTGCGCGGCCGCCCGCGCCGATCGGGATCCGGACGCCGCCGTCGCGGTCTTCGACCTTCCTGCCGTCCAGTTGCCCGGGACCAGCGCGTAGCACCGCGGCAACACCCGCCCGCGGGGCGCCCACGGCGGGCCGACCAGGCCCGGCCACCACCCCGCTCACCCGCCGCCCCACCAGGGAGACTGACGTGAGGACGAACAACGCACTGAGCGCCGTCGAGCTGATCCGCTGTGCCGGCAAGGCCGCCACCGCCTTCCGGGCGGCTCAGCACGCCCTTCGAGAAGCACACGACGAACACGGAGCCGCCCAGGCCCAGCTCAATCACTGGAACGACCACGTCCACGCGCTGGGCGGACCAGACTGCGCCTCCCCGGCGCACTCAGCGCTCCTCGCCGCCACCCACGAACTCCAGGAGGCAGAACAGAAGGTCCGCAAAGCCGAAGCCAGACTGCACCGCACCTCCGCGACACTTCAGGGACACCGACCAACGCTCAACCGGTACCCCCTCCCACGCAACCGGGTACGCGCCACCACCGTGCTCCTTGACCGCCTTGCCGATCATCCCGTCGACCTGATAGGGGCCGCGGATCAGATCATCATCCAGACGTCGGCGGGGAAAGACTCGATCGTGGCCATGCACCGCACGGTGACCGCGGCCAAGGCCGCAGGCTGCCTCCACAAGGTGCGCGCCATGCACTGCGACCTTGGATCCGCCGAGTGGCCAGGAGTTCGGGAACTGGCCCGCCGGCAGGCCGAGCGCTACGGGATCCCGTTCCTGGTCGTGACCCCCGGCGGCGGCTTCCTGGGTATGGTCGAGAACCGTGGCCAGTGGCCCGACGCCAAGCGGCGGCTGTGCACCTCCACGCTGAAGCGCGATCCCACCGGCCCCGTCATCACCGAGTGGGTGGCGGAGCTCGGCCTCGACCGCCAGGCCATCGTGCTCAACGTCATGGGGGTCCGCGGAGCCGAGTCCGTCTCGCGCGCCCTGAAGGCACGGTTGGCCCTCGACACCCGGACAACCAGCGCCAACCGGCTCGTACTGACCTGGAACATCATCCACGAACTGTCCGAGCAGGAGGTATGGAAGGAGATCGCTGCCAACGGCCTGGAATACCACCCCATCTACGACACCGGACTACCCCGGCTCTCCTGCGTCTACTGTGTTCTCGCCGGGCCGGAGTGGCTGATCCTGGCCACCCGGGTGTGCTTCGCCCTCGAGCTACCGCTCCCGGAGACCTACGCCGCCCTGGAACGACGGATCGGCCACAGTTTCAAGCAGGACTTCACCCTGAACGCCATCATCGCTGCGGCCCGCATGCTTGACGCGCTCGACGGTCCCGTCACCTGGCGCCGCGGCGACGCCCTGCGCCGGCACCTCGGGCCGGCTGCCGCCGACCAGTACCTTGCAACCCTCACCAGCTAGCCCACATCCCATACGGCGCGCAGCGCCAACTCACGAAATGAGCACCTCTGATGCCCAGTTCCATGACCGCAACCCCGGCCGAGGACGAGACCGAGTTCCACCCCGGCCACAGCCCCATCCTCGAGCCGCCCGAAGGACCGGAAAGCGCCCTCGCCTGCATCTGCGGCGGTCTCCTCGAACTCAAGCCGGCCGACAAGCCCGCCCAAATGGACCGCTACCACGAGCACTTGAAGGAGGTCCGCCACGAGACCACCCCCTCCTAGCGACGACCAGCCGGCCCCGCTGGCCCGTGCCCCCTGGCTGTGCACCGACACGGATGCACCGCCAAGGGGCACCTGCGTGTCGGCCGGCGACGCGCCCTCCACCTTCCGAATCCGGTCCCGTACGTCGGTCACTTCAGTCCCTCCCGCGGCGGATCCAAGACCCAGGCCGGTGACCACTCCGTTGCCCCCGCCCCGCCGCGGCCGCGACGAATCCCGGGAGGTGGGACGCCTCATCCGATCACGGCCCCACCGTGCGGGACAGGACGCCGATCACGGCGGCAACCGGTCACGCAGACAACAGGCTCGCCTTGTCGCTGGGAGTGCCGCCTCGGTAGAGGCACACGCGGAGATGTCCTGCGGAGTCGAGGCCGGTGACGAGGGTGTGTCTGGAGTGGTGCTGCCGACGCCGGACCAGTTGGTGGTCAGGTCGGCGAGGCGGATGCTGCTCACAGTCGGTGTCCTCACTGCTCGGTGGCGCTGCGGTCGGCGGTCACTCGCCGTACCAGTAGCGGACGGCGAGCCCACTCAGTCCGGTCACCGCGAAGAACGTCAGGGCGGCGATCAAGAAGCGGACCCAGCTCAGGTCCTGGGCGCCGTCGGTCAGGACGATTGCGGCGAACGCGCCCAGGCCGAGCACGACTGGGGCAGTCGCGGCGGCGATGTGCTCTGCATCCATGGTTGGTGTCCTCACTTCTCGGTGGTGGGGTCGGCGGCGTCCTGTTGTGCCTGCCATTCGACGCGCAGGTTCCGCATGTCGTTGCAGATGCCGTCGTAGATGCCCCTGGCTCGGATGTATGCCTTGCGGGCGTTCTCGGCGTCCGCTTTGAGGCGACGCATCATCGCCTCGTACTCTTCGGGTGTCATGGTGTCCTCACTTCCCGGTGACGTGCAGGCACTTGGCGCAATTAACCGGGGTGTCCTCGTGGTACATGATGTGGGGACCCTTGGGGTCAAGCCACATGCGGCAGGCGGCCCTGTAGCCCTCGGCGCGGGAGCCGCTGACAGCGTGGACGGGGTCGGTCCCTGCGTGTCGGGCCCGGAGGGGGAACTCAGAAGTCGGCATTGCGGGTGTCCTCACTTCTCGGGTGGTGGTTGGCAAGACGGGCGAGCATCGAAGTGTGGTCGCCGACGCTGGTGACGAATGCGCCGCAAGGCCCGTAGGCCGTGGTCCGGGTCGGCAGGAACCGTTGGTCGTGACCGTCCGGGGGGATGAGGAGGGAGCCTCGGAATCCGCTGTCGCTGGGAGTGCCGCCTCGGTAGAGGCACACGCGGAGATGTCCTGCGGAGTCGAGGCCGGTGACGAGGGTGTGCCCGTCTGGAGTGGTGCTGTCGACGCCGGACCAGTTGGTGGTCAGGTCCGCGAGGCGGATGCTGCTCACGGTCGTGTCCTCACTTCTCGGTGGTGGGGCAGGGGCACCGTTGTTGCGGTTCGGCGTCACCAGCCGCCATCGATGGCCTTCTGGCACTTGGCGCAGGTGATCGGCTCGTCCTCGCCGAGAAAGTTCACGCCCGACTCGCTGTAGCTCTTCTTGCAGGCGGTCTTGACGGCCAGCCCGGACCCCAACTCGGCGCCGTGCACGGCGGTGCTGCGGCGGTTCTTGACCCGGTCAGGCCAGTGCCGGACCTTGATGACGAGCCCGGCGGGCTCGGCGGTCTTCTGCTGCGGGGCGGCGCTGAGAATGGCCTTGGGCCCCGGCTGCGCCTCAAGGGCGCCGCGTCCCTGGGACTCCAGCTCGGCGAGTCGCAGCAGGTCGCCAGCGGCGCGGTTGGTGAGGCCGTACTTCTTGCGCAGCCACGCGGCGGCCAGACGCAGGGTCTCTTCCCTGATCTCCGTTTTGATGTCGCTCATGGTGTCCTCACTTCTCGTTTCGTTTGTGGTGGGCATGTCGGCGGCCAGCCGTTCGCGCCGGGCTCGCTGCCGCTGGGCGCAACCGTGCGACGGCAGGGTTTCCAAGGTCTTCGTACGGACCACGGTCCCGCAGTCCGAGCAGGGGATCTTGCCCGTCCGCCACCAGTCCCGCTCTTCGTTCTCGATCAGCGCTTCTTCGTGGATGCGCTCCATCTCCGCACTCATGGTGTCCTCACTTCTCGGTGATGCGGTCGGCGGCCACGAGGGGCACAGGGTTGCACCGCGACTGGCCATGATCAGTTCTCGTCTTCCAGTTCGTCGAGGGCGACACCGCAACGCCGGCACTGGTACCCGAAGCCGTCATCCCAGAAGTCGTGTTCGGGGTAACTGCCGTTCTTGCTGTAGCACTCGTCCTTCATTGGTCACGCCTCACTTCTCGATCGTTCGGGGGGTAGCGGCCGTCTCGCTCCGCATGATCTTCTCGGCTTCGCGGCTGGCTTCGATCTTGGCGGCGCGGCGGAGGAGCTCCGTCACACGCTGTTGCAGGCGCGTCAGGTCCCCGACGGTGCTGGCGGCGTCAGGGTTCTTAGCGATGACGGCCATCAGCTCGGCGGCGTAGTCGGCGTCCCGACTGAACTTCTCCTGCTCGCTGGTGATGATTCGGGCGTAGAAGTCCACGGTCGTGCTGTCCATGGTCGTGTCCTCACTTCTCGTTTGTGGTGGGCATGTTGGCGGCGGTCCAGTCGCTGTACTCGCCGACCGGGTCGAGGAGCACGTCCACGTCATTCTCACCGTCGGCCTCGACGTTCCACTGCACCCCGGTGACGAGGTAGTAGTTCTCGTCCGGCATGCGGAAGGTTTCGCCGATGCGCGGGACGGCGGGAAGGACATGGCGTTCGGGGTCCTGTGTGCCGACGTACAGCGATGCTTTGACGGTGCCTGCGGGTTGAACGGAGTGGGCGGGCCCGATGACGGCGAGAGTGCGGCCGTGTCGGGTCAGCCCGATGGTCTGCCCGGTGGTGCGGGTGTAGTCGGCGATCTCGCCGAGTTTCGCGCGGGCGGCTTCGATGCGAGTTGCTGAAGGACTACCGCAAGCAAGCCGACGAAGCCGAAGAACCCGCCCGCGGCCGAGGCAAGGCCCCCGCCATGCGCCTCATCACCCTCCGGGAGATCGTCGCCAAATGCGACACCGACATCTTCGGCCTCCGTGATCGCGCCATGCTCCTTCTCGGGTTCGCCATCGCCGCCCGCCGCGCCGAACTCGCCGGCCTCCGCCTCCGCAACATCCGCGACGACGACAACGGGCTCCTCATCGATGTCCGCGTCTCCAAGACCGAACCGCGCACCGTACCCGTCCCCTACGGCACCCGGCCCGAGACCTGCCCCGTCCGTGCATGGAAAGCATGGGCCGCCGCCGCCCACATCGTTGAACCGGACCGGCACGCGTTCCGCCGCGTCCACCACACCGGCGCCGTCCAACCGCACGGCCTCAGCCCACAACGAGCCAGCGACCTCATCACCGCGGCTGGGCTCCGCGCGGGCTGCGAGGAACTGTTCACTGGTCACTCCGTCAGGTCCGGTCTCGCCACCGAAGCCCGCCGTAAGGGCAAGGACCGCAAGGCCATCGCCGCAATCACCGGCCACAAAGAGAACTCGAAGGTCCTCGACGGCTACATGCAGATCGTCGACCAGTGGGACGAGAAGGACAACGCTCTCGTCGGGATCGGTCTGTGATCGGCGAGTTCCACGTTACAGTCCAGTTCGCCGAGGGCGGGCCAGCGGTAACGGGCACGTGGACGAGCGAGGCGACCGCGCTGCGGAAGTTCCGCGAGTTCATCGGCTCCCACGGCTCGATGGAGGGGGTCACCATCACGCTGTGGGAGGGGACAGTGCGGGGGTGGACCCGCCTACAGCCCTGGTCGCCTGAGACACCCGAGGCGCGTTCGTGACGTAGTCCTCGTAGGGCTGTGGTCTAGCCGTTGAGGATGGCGTTGATGGTGACACGGCTCAGGTGCGTGATTTCGTGGAGACGGCTCTTGGTGACACCGTCGGCGTATGCGGAGCGAATGATCTCGTCACGGCGGCCAGCCAGGGCCGCCCATCCCGCCGCAGTCTTCTCGGCCTCCACGGCGCGGTGCCCCGTGGAGTGGGGAGTGAAATCGGAAGGGGCGAAGTCGCGGACCCAGCGGTCGGCTTCCTCCCGGGAGATTTCCCGTTCGTCGGGGGTCCAGGTGGCGAGGACGACCGCCTCCGCAGCGACACCGGCAGCGCCTTCGATCAGTGGCCCGTTGGGGCCGTCCGGCCGGAATGCGGCGGGCATCCTGGCCAGGCAGTAATCCTCGATGTACGTCTGCCAGTCGGCGGGGGTGAGGTCGGGCTGGGCGGCGACCTCGTCGGGGTCGTAGCCAGCGTCCGGGTCGGGCATGCGGACGTCAGCGAGGTCGAGCATGCTCTCGCGCACGTACTCCGACAGGACGTCGAGGGCGCACCAGAGGTCGCTGTAGAGCTCGGCGAAGGGGCGGTAGCCGGAGCGGGCAAGGCCGTCCGGGGTCATGGCGATCAGGTACTGGTAGAAGGGGTGGAGATCGGTGGTGCCCGGTGTGGTTCGGGCGTGGGCGATGTGGGCCTCGATGTCAGCGGCGGTGAGAGGGCTGATGGGGGTGTCGTTGTGTGCGCTGAGTGCGGCGGCGAGCTTGGCGGACATGACGGTGATGGCCTCTGCGTTCCTCATGTACAGAACTGTACGCGTACAGTTCTGTACATGCAAGCCGCGCTGGCTACTGGGGCGCGGAGAGCCAGCCGGTGAGGTCACCCATCGGGCTCGTCCCAGAGTCCGATTTGGGCGATAGTTCCGACGGAGAGCCAGTCGGCGGGATCGCTCATCAGACGGGGTGATCGCCTCGGGCTGCGGCGTCGTCCTCGACGAGCCGGGCGAGGACAGGGCATTGGGTGAGGAGGGCGGCCTGCTGGACGCGGGCGCGGAGCATTTCGGACTCTTCCTCCGTGGCGCGGGTGACGCCAAAGCGATGGCTGCCGTGCTGGGCGGCCAGGGCGACCAGGCGCTCAATGGCGGAAGCGATCTCCAGCGACAGAGCTGCCATTTCGACCTCGGCGTCGGTTGCCTGCTGCGTTGCCTTGAGCGGTCGCCCCGTGTCTCTCACCATGCGGGAACTCTAGCCCGCCTCCGGTTCGTCCCAGAGTCCGGTGTGGGCGATGGTGTCGGCGGTGACGGGTGGGGTGCGTTGGGCGAGGAGGGGGTGGGTGTCGGCCATGGCGCGGACGAGTTCGTTGGGGAAGCGGGAGCGCAGGGGGAGGCGGAGGCGGGAGAGGAGGAGGTAGGCGAGGAGCCGGTCGCGTTCGGGGGCGATAGTGTGGTTGCTGTTCCAGGAGCCGACGACGGCGAGGAAGATGGCGCGTTCGCGGGGGGTGAGGCGTTGGGGTGCGGTCGCGTCGCGGTCGACTCCGGAGCGCAGGGCGGTGAGGTCGGGGGCGTGCTGGATGACGCGCCGGTTGCGGGCGGCTTCGTAGTACTGGGTGAGTGCGGTGATGCGCCGGTCGTGGCTGCGTGCGATGTCGGGGTGTCGGGTCCGTTGAAGGGCCGGCTGTGCAGGTGGGGGGGGAGGTAGGTCTCGGACCAGGCGGCGATGTGTTCGGGTCCGATGTTGTAGGGGTGGACCTCGGGGTTCCTCTGGTGGGCGCACCAAGCGAGCCAGGAGGCATGTCGAGGCTCCGTTCTCTGCTGTAGTTAAGCGGAGCCATCGTCCTACGGTGCCCGGGCGCCGGCGCGCGGCCGCGAATTTTCGGATCCGCCTCGCCCTCGGCCGAGCCTGCTGGCCGACGCTGTCGGACCGTACCGCAGATTTCAGGCCGAAGGGAGCCTGAATTGCCGTCAGGGCTGCTCGGCGAGCCGAAGCCTCGTACGAGCGCCTGCACGGAGGACTGTCCAGGGCAGAAGACTTGACGGCGTACCGCACCTTGGTGGCGCCGGAGGGGTAGGCTGGTCACAATCATCAGCCCTGGAGGGTTTCGCATCACTACCACCCCCGGGATACCAATGTCCGAGACGACCACCACCATCACGCCTGTGGCACGCATGATCGCCGACTGGGTCGAGGGCTCGCCCGATGATTCCCGCCACAAGCGCCGCGTCCGTCTGCTGACCTACAGGCGCGCGGGCCAAAACCGCTATGGGCTGGGCATGCTTCTCGTACGGGCCGCGTCCGACCTGGCATTGCAAGGCCAGAACCCGGGCCCGGAGTCGACGGCCTGGAAGAAGCTGATCTTGCCAGGTCGCCCGTACTGGGAGAACCGGATGTACCTGGCCGCCACCGTGCTCCAGATCCTTGACGAGCGGCACGTGGACGTGAGCACCTACCGTGTGTCTCTGGAACTGGCGCGAGAAGAAGCTGCCGCCCTGCTCGGAGAGATGGCATTCGCCACCGACGACCCGGAGGCCAAGGCCGTGGACTGGACATCAGGAATGGACGAGGAGCATTTCTTCGGAGCCGCGTAGCTGACCCGCACCGAAAAGTTTCAGTAGGCAGGCCCTTGACCTGGGTACTGGAATCTTCGGTGGGGTGGACGACCCCGAGCGCGATGAGCCCGCAGGCGTGAAGCGCTTCCTCGCGCTCCATCGTGTAGACGCCGAGCCCGTGGACGTTGAGCGCGGCCACGATCCGTTGTGCCTGCCGCCGCCGCGCCCGCCGGATACCGAGCGGGGCGGCCTTGAGTACGGCCCGCCGGCACAGCCGGTGTATGAGCAGCTTCTCGGTACGCTGCCACCGGCTCATGTGGCGGTCGAACTGCACACCGATGCGGCCGCTCTGCTCTGCGGTCCGCCACTCGGCCCAGGCCGTCAGGTACGCCAGGGTCACGGCCACGACGGCCGCGTCCTGGCCCCGGCGCTGCAGGAGAGCGTCCACCGCGTCCCAGTCGGGAGCGGTGGCACCCAATGCGGCGACCCCGGCGTCGGCGCGGTCTCTTCCCCCGTCCTCTGGAGACGGGGTCACAGCGACTCCTGCGGCCGGTCGGCTTGTTTCAGCGGCCGGTCAGCGTACGGGTAGAGCGGACATTGCCGCGCAAGTTCCGGCGCCCGGTCGAGGCGGTCGATCAGGCTCGGCTCACGGTAGTGCCACCGGGCCCAGTCGAGGGCCGCCCGCCTCGTCTGCTCGCGTCGCAGGAGGCCGAGGTCGGGGTGCCACACCACCCAGTCCAGATGACCGTCGCGGCGAGAACGCCACAGCACGAACAGCACGAGCGCGACCACAGCACTCAGCCCGGCCCACGGCAGGGCGAGCAGTGCGGCCGTATCGCAGAGGTCAGAGGGCTGGGCCCACAGCAGTAGCAGGCTCAGGACGGGAGACACCGCCCAGGCGACCCAGTACGCGTAAGCACCGCGCATGACCCGGCGGTACACCATCACGGCGCCGAACAGTGCACCCGCCGCGACGAGTATCGGCCACCGGTGCCCTGAGCCGGCCGCGAGGACGACGCAGACTGCGGCGGTGCCGGTCAGCGAAGCCGCCGTCGTACGGTCCTGCCGATCGCGGGTAGCGGCGGAATGTAGCATGGTCGAGGTCCTGGTCAGACGGCAGTGTGACGGCCGGTGCTGAAGTGCCGAACCATTGGGTCGAAGACCTGACGGCGGACCGCGTGCTCGGCCGCCTCGTACTCTACGGGGTGGTCGAGGTCCGGAGAACCGTCCGGGCGTGACCAGCACCCCGCATGACCAACCTCACCCGGTCACGTGTACACGCGCTGGCGAGGACACAGGCGCAAGAGCTCCCTAGGACATCCACCGCAGAGGAGGCCCCTGCCCTGCCCGGTCGGGAGGCGAGGTCGCGAGACATTGCCACCAGAGGGGCTATCAGCCTTCGGCCGGGGCGACGAGACCTTCCCGGATCTTCTGGATGGCGTCGTACAGCCGCTGAGCCGGTCCGCTGCTGGGGGAGCCGAGATCCTCACGGGCGGCGTCCAGGAGCACTGCCAGGTGCTGCCCGCGGATCTGCCCGGTGGCCGAGCGCCGGGCCTGGACGATGGCCTGGTGCAGCTCCCGCCGGTACACGCCGGGGTGCAGCTGGGCCAGCCGGCCGCGCCGCAGGTCGATCAGTCCGGCCGCACCGTAGAGGTTGCTGCGCTGCCAGGCCGGGATCCGCCGGAAGGCGTCGTCGTCCAGCTCCGGCAGCGGCACCCAGGCGGCTTCGGCGCCGGTCACGGCACGCACGGCGGCGTCCCGGTCGGCGTGCGACGGACCGCGGCCGAGGGCGCGCCGCCGGTGCTCGGCGCTCCACCTCACGGTGTCGCTCTTGCGCCGCTTGACAGGGGCCACGGCACCGATGTCCGCACCGTCGACGAGGACCCGAAAGCCCCCGGTGTAGTGCGGGTCGGGCTCTAGCCGCCACTCGCGGCTGCCGATCGTGCCCAGGTCGACCGGGCCGTCGTCCCGCGCTGCCTTCCGCTCTTCGTCGAGGTGCAGGCACTGCAGCGCGGCCAGGAGCTGTTGTGCGTCCTTACTGCGCCCCAGCGTCTTCGCGTCGAGTCCGGCCAACTGCAGCAGGTCGTCCTCGGTGGGGACCCGTAGGGCGGTGCTGAGGGCAGCGTCCCGGACAGTGGCAGGCAGCTTGGCCCACCGCGGCGCGCTCGCGGTGGCCAGTGGGACCACTGCGGCGACCAGAGTCGTGCGGGTGCCGTCGTCCAGGGCCGTGAAGGGGCGCGCGGCCGTTACCTGCGCGGCGGGGGAGGGGGTGCGGCGTACGCAGTCGCGGACCAGGGCGGCGGCGGCCTTGTCCCGGCCGGTGAAGTGCTTGGCCTCGGACAGCTTCACCGGCATCAGGTTGGCGGTGTGTGCGGACCAGCCGGCACGGGAGGTGCCGTAGCCGGGGTACTCCGGCTTGACGGAGCCGGCCCGCTCCCCGTCGCGTAGCAGGAACCAGCGGCTGTCCGTTTCGTCGTCGTAGCGCACCAAGGACCAGCTGGAGCCGGCGTGACGGCCGAGGTCGACGATGGACACAGGGCGTCGCCGTCCGCCGTCCGGCTCGTCCGGCCCGGCGCCGGCCGCCGATACACCGGCCTGCACGCCGGTGGCCGACGTGCCGTCCTGGCCAGGGTCCTGCGGACTGTCGGTCGCCGTGCTGGGCCGCCGGGCCGCGGCGAGCTCTTCGCGCAGGGCGGCCAGTTCCCGGCGGTACTCCGTGTGCATCTGATTGAGCTGCGCGGTGAGCGCACTGTTCTTCGACTCCAGCTCGCCTTGGTGGCTCTGCAGTTCCTGCATCCTGCTGGTGAGGCCGGTGTTCTCGGTCTGGGCCGCGGCGAGGGCGGACAGGTTCTCCTCGTGCCGCTGCTGGAGCTGTGTCAGAGTTTCGCTCTGCTCGCTCACGCGCCCGCGCAGCGAATCGGTTTCGCCCTGGAGCCGGCCGTGCGCGCCCACTAGGTCCTCGTGCGCGGTCGTGAGCTCCGCGTGCGCACCGGTCAGCGTTTCGTGCTGCTCCGTCAGCAGCCGGCGGAAGGTCTTCTCTTCCTCGTGCGCCGCGCGCAGCGCCTTGTGCTCGGCGTCCAGCGCGGCTCGCGCGGCGACCGCCTCGGAGGCACGCGCGTCCGCCGCGCCCGCTTCTCCCAGCGCGCAGGCCGCCTCAAGGACGGCCGCTGCTTGTTCGGTGCGCGCCTGCTCGGCAGTTGCGGCGCTCTGCTCCGCCTGCTCGATGGCCTCCGCGCGGGCCTGTTCCGCCTCTTGGACCTGTTTCTCGGCCGTGGTGGTGACGTCCTGGATGTGGGCTGCGACCGCAGTGGTGTCCGCGCCTGCCTGCTGGCCCTGCTGCACGGTCTCTAGAGCCGTCAGGACCCGGGGCAGCAGCGAGGCCAGGACCTGCTCCTCCCGGGCGGCCCGCGCGACCGCCGTCTGGACGGGCACCGGCGCGGGCCGGGCGGCCTGCTCCTCCTCCAGCTTCAGCCGGGCCCGGTAGGCGATCTGGCGGTCGCGCGGGTTGTTGTGCTGCACGCAGTACTTGGTCGGTGTACCCGACTTGCCCTCGGTGCGCGGTGCCCAGGCGTCGGTGCAGTCCGGGAAATCGCAGTCCGCGCCCCCGAACCCGGCCTCGATCAGCTTCCTGGCCAACCGCTCGTCTGTGGCGGCCGTCTTGCCGGGCCGAACGGTCTTCTTGGTCATCGCCGCTTTCGCCTCTCAGCCGTTTCAGTTCTCGTCACGATCAACGATCATCGGATCCGCAAATGGGCGACCGGACGCGTTTTCGGTGGTGGGGTCGGCGTCGGCCTGCTGCGCCTGCCACTCCACGCGGAGGTCGCGAAGGCTGTCGGTGATCTGCTGGTATCGGGAGCGGGCCGCGTTGAGTGCCTGACGCGCCTCCTCTGCGGCATCGGACAGGCTGCGCCTTCTGGCCTCGTACGTCTCCTCCGTCAATGGCTCAATCGGCGGGAGGCTTGCCACCTGCTGCTGCGCGGCGGCGAGTTGGGCCACAGCGGACGAGACGTCGTGCGTCACGTCGACACCTCGGGCTTCGCTGGTGGGGTCGGTCGTGTCGTCGTCAGGCTTCTGGTCGTGCGCCAAGTGTCGTACTCCTGGCAGTGCTCGTCGTGCTGCCACATGGCGGGTGTCCTCACTTCTCGGTGTGGTTGTGGTGTCGGTTGACGTGGTTGTTGATGCTTTCGCGGGCGCCTCGGTAGCCGCAGCCGCGTGGGCATTGCTGCCACAGGCCCTTGTCGACGGCGGCCTTGGTGACGGAGTTGGCGTCGTCGGGGCCGTAGCCGTGGGCGTGGAGCATCTGGGCGACGGTGCCGTCGTGGTGGATGGCGAGGAACGCGGCCTCGGCGGTCTTGTCGTGGCCGGCGGCGAAGTAACGGCCGTAGCCGACGGGCTTGCCGCATCCGCACCAGCAGGAGCCGTTGGGCTGAGCGTCGCCGCAACAGCTGGAGCCGTTGGGCTGGGCGTCGCTCACAGCGCCTTCTCCTTCTTCTGTCGGGCGGCGCGAACCAGCATCAGGCAGTCGAGGCACCACCGCTCGCCCTCCTTGTTGAGCTTCAGCGGGATGTTCTGCTTCGCGCTCCGCATGACGATGCCGTCCTCGTCGTTGCACGCGATTCGCTGGAACACGGCGTCGGGGTCCGCGCCGAGGGGCTTGTGCCAGACGAGTTCCTCGGTGACCCCGGCGGGGCCGGTGATGCGTTCCGGTACGGCCAGCATGAGTACCTCCTGGTGCGTTGGGCGGTTCCTGACACCCCGCCACCATAGCTACCCAAGAAACCCTTGGCAACTCTTGAAATTCTTGGACTTCCAAGGATTGACAAGGTTCTTTACGGTGCGTAGCGTCATCTGCATGAACTCAACTCGCCCTCACGCACAGCTTTTTCTGCTCGGCTTCAAGGTCGTCGGGGCCGCCTTCTGGGGTCTCGTCACCCGTGGCTTCGGCCCGCTCGACCGCACCTACGAGCAGGCCGAGGCGGTTCACCACCGTCTGGACAGCGCTGTCTAGTAGCCCCGACTACGTGGGCTGCCCCAAGGAAATCCGGCGGGGCGGCCCGGAGGAGACTCTGCATGTGCTACCAGAGTGGCGGTTTTCGCTTGCCGCTGGAGTTCGTCGCCACGCTCCGCGCCCTGTACAGGGCCGGTGACAGCCAGCTCGCGCCGACCCTGGCCGCTGCCCACGAGGCGGGCTGGACGTACCGGATCCTCGGGAGCGCGATCGGCCTTACCGGCAACCGGATCATGCAGATCGTGCGTAAGAACCACACGGGCACTGCCTTCCCGGTTCCGGCCCTCCCACCACGAAACCCGCGCCCTCATTCGAAGAGACGGCCGGCAGCAGAGCTGAAGCCGGGGCAGGTCGAGGGGCTGCTCGTCGTGGCGGCGGAGGCGGAGGGGGACCACGGCGCGTTGAGGGCAGCCGTGCACGACCACTGGGCACGCGGGGTGCCAAGGGCGCGCCTGGCCGAGGTGCTGGAAATCGATGAGCTGACGGTCGAAACCTACCTCGCGGAGCAGCGGGAGGTAGTGGAGGAGACGTTCAGGCGCCCCCCTTCCCGCGATGAGGTCGCCAGGGCGGAGCAGGTAGAACGGCAGCTGTACGCGCAGCTCAGTGAAGCGACCAAGGCAAAGGCAAAGGCCGACAAAATCGCTCGCGTCAGAGAGGGAAAAGCGGCCAAGCGGCCCCTTCCCGCCCCCAGCCTTCGCCCGAAACGCCTGGCCACGCTGGCCACCAAAAATCTGCGCCCCTTGGAGGGCTACCCCGGCGAGGGCAAACGCTGGTGGGTGCAGTGCAAATTTTGCGACCGGATCTGGCACATGCCCGTGGAGAGGCTGCGCGCCTGCCCGCACAAGGGCACGGGTGATCCCGGGCATCCGCCGCTACCGGTGGTCAAGCGCCGGGTGGAGACGTCGCCCGCCCCGCCGCCTGTCGCGGAAATGAGCATTACCGATCACATCGGCCGGATTGCCTACGTCGTCGTGGTGGACGGCCAGTGGGGTCTGCGCGTGACCCAGTACCCCGGGGTTCCGCAGCTGGGCAGTCACCGCATGCTGCTGTACGCACCGCTTCCCGGGCCGTCCGCGAACGTGGCCGAGGAGCGCCTGCGCGATAAGGGGTGGACGGTCGGTCCTGATGGGTGGGCGAAACCCGTGACGCTGGGGTGGTCCGTCGAAGGGGGGATGGAACGCTTCGCCGACGCCGAGGCCGGGAGTCTGCACGCTCGGGTTTTCTCACCGCTCCTGACGGTGTACGAGGTAGGCCGGGACATGCTCGGGTCGCAGGCCCGGAAGCCGGAAGTGACCGGAGGGAACTTCTTGAAGCGTCACAAGATCCAATCAGCGGCCACCGGGCATGTCGGCCAGCGGAGTTGGGATCTATATCACCGTGCGGAAATCGAAGCCGTTCTCCGGATGCAGGAAGGCAAGTGATCCCCGACTGCGACCCCCAGCTTCCCCCGCACTGGGGGCGAGCCCCGCAGGATCGCTCCTGTGGACGCTCTTAACGTGTGCTACTTCTGGCATGCAGGTGTCCGCGCAAGGAGCCCTCCCGGCCGTCGGCCTCGGAACCAGAGCCGGGAAGCAGGGCTCCTTTGCCAGCGGTTTTCGAGCTGCTTGTAGCGTGCAGAGTATCCGCCGTCGCAGTCCGGACAGGGAGTTTCGTCCAGTCGGTCGGGCATGACGAAGCCTTTCCAGACCTTTTCGAGCGGCCAATCGAAGTCGAGTGGTACACGGCGTACTACGCGTACCATGCGGGTGTCCTCACTTCTCGGTGTTCTTGATGGCGGTCTAGAAGGTCTGTACGAGGCGGTCGGGCATCCGATACCCGACGACCTTGCCGAGCGGCGTCATCATCAGCGGTTCTCCTCCTCGTCGATCCAGGCCCCGGTGCGCAATTCCTCGGCGGGCAAGCCAGGTTTCGATTTCGCCTCCGGAATGGGCCTCAGCCATGTCGTAAGCCCATTCCCGGTAGCTGTAGCCCGGATCGAATACCTCGCCGTCGTCATCCTGATACGGGTCATCCCAGGCGTGCGACTGACCGTCGTGGTCGATGTAGGCCGGGGGCCAGTTGGGCTCGCTCACCGTGTCCTCACTTCTCGGTGGTGCGGTCGGCTAGCCGGGCGAGCATCGAAGTGTGATCGCCGACGCTGGTGACGAATGCCCCGCCAGGCCCGTAGGCCGTGGTCCGGGTCGGCAGGAACCGCTGGTCGTGACCGTCCGGGGGGATGAGGAGGGAGCCCCGGAATCCGCTGTCGCTGGGAGTGCCGCCTCGGTAGAGGCAGACACGGAGATGTCCTGCGGAGTCGAGGCCGGTGACGAGGGTGTGTCTGGAGTGGTGCTGTCGACGCCGGACCAGTTGGCGGTCAGGCCGGCGAGGCGGATGCTGCTCATGGCTGTGTTCTCACTTCTCGTTTACGGTGGGCATGTTGGCGGCGGTCCAGTCGCTGTACTCGCCGACCGGGTCGAGGAGCACGTCAACAGGATGCCCTTCCGGGTCGTCACTACCATGGCCCCATGATCGCGGCGGTGGGAGGCGTCGATCCTCGCGCTCACAACAGAATCGAACCCATTCGAACGCGGGCATTGCGCGTGGGGCGCTTAGTCTTGATCGGCGATAAGCCTTACCTGGACTCGGAAACCGGCGCGGACACGACAACATGCTTACGCGGGTAACTGGCTCGCGCAACGACTTCGCAGGACGGCCCGAGAGCACCGGGGGAGCAGGATGACCGAGGAGATTCCGCAGGGGGAGGGCGGCGAGAACGCCGTGTCGTCGTTCGAGGAGACAGTCCGGCGGCTGCTGCGGACCCCCGAGGCCGAGGCCGCGCGCCAGGGCCTGGACACCGACAGGATCGCCGAGACCCTCATCCGCGATTATCAACGCTCGCTGCTCCTCGGCCTCGACCCGCAGACCGAGCAGCCGGAGGCCGCCGAGACGGAGCGGCTGCTGACCGAGGAGGCCGAACGCCGCGGCGTCACCGTCGACGCCCTCATCGACACCCTGGCCCGCGCCGCCCGCCACCACCCCGTGGCCTACGACCCCGACCTGCAGCCCGGCGCCACCGCCTGGAACCACCGGCGCGGCGGCGTGGAGAAGACCACCGCCGTCTTCGGGACGCCGGGTAGGGGCAAGCAGGCTGCCGCCTTCCTGCTGCGGCAGGGGCTGGACGCCCACGGCGCCTGGTACCGCGAACGGGACGTGACCCGCGACGGCGTGGCGTACGTCGAGTTCTACGTCGAAGCCCCCGGGGCCGGGGAGGGATCCCGTTGACGGATGCCTTTCACTACCCGATGCCGGCTGGTCCGGCGGCCGCGCACACGCGGCCGCCGGAGGGGATCGGCGCGGGCACGGTGCGGCAGCTGCGGGCGGGCCTGGACTTCTACCGCCCGCTGGCGCCCGACAGCTTCCGGCACTGGGCTTACCCGACCTTCGCGGACCTGATCCTCGCGCACGGCCGCCTGTACGCACCGGCCCCGTGGCCCGGCGGACCCCAGCGCCCGGGCGAGTGCTTCGCCGCCGCGCATGCCCTCGCCGATCGGACCGGCTGGACCTACTGCGAAGGGTTCGCGCTCATTCCCTCCTCCGCCGGGCCCGTCCCGCACGGGGTGGGCGAGCACGCCTGGTGCCTGACCGCCGACGGACAGGTCGCCGACCCCGCACTGCCGGACGGCTACGCCACCCTGTACTGGGGCCTGCCGCTGGCCGATGACTTCCGCGCCGAACACCGCCGGGTGCGCGGTGACGACGCCGTGCTGACCTACGGCCACGACCCGATCCGCTCGCAGCTGAACGAGGTGCTGGCCACCGGGCTGCCCAGCACCGCCCTGGCGCCGCACCCGTCCGCTGCCGCACCGACCCGCCCGGAGGACTGAGCATGCTCGCGACCGCCGAACACATCCACCGCGAGGGGCCCTTCGGGCCGGTGGAGACCATCTGGCACCGGCCCGCCGACCCCGCCGCGTGCGACGGAGACTGCGACTACCACCCCATCGCGTGCGGCGACCCGGGCATCAGCGTGCCCGGCGGCCTGCGCGAGGTACCCGACGTCCTCTCCGAGCCGAGGCAGCGCTGGTGCAGGGCCTGTCGGCCGGACATGGCGTCCGACGGTGTCACGCCCGACGAGGCCCAGGCCGGTAAGCGCCCCGCTCCGCCGTTTTCGTCCGCCCCGACCGTGCGCACCGAGGTGACCTGGCGGCGTGATGACGGCGGGCCGCTCACCGACGGCGACTTCGCTGCCCTGGAACGGCTCCTGGCCGCCTACCGCCGGGCGGGAACCTCACGCAGCTGCGACGGCACCGGGTCAGGGGGAGCGGTGAACAGCGACCGGCCGCCCGCCCGGCGGACGCCGCCGCCCGTGAACCCGTTCGTCGACGAGGTGACGGCCCTCGGCCTCGACGCCGGAATCCCCGCGTGGGTTCGCGTGACGCGCCCGCCGCTGGAGAACCTGGCCCGGCGGCAGCCGCCCGCCCGTACCGACGACGGAGGTACCACCGCGTGAACGCCCCCCGCTGCCGCCCGGCGACGAGACGCCGCCTAGGACATGGACGCCTGCCGTCGTGACGCCGGAGCACCTGCGGGCGCTGACCCCGCTCGTCGACGACGAGGGCCGCGACCGCTCCGTGCTCGTCGCCGACCGCGCCGGGAAGCTGACCGTGGTCACCCCGGACACCGCGATGGCCGGCTGCCTGACGGGCGAGCTGCGGCTGCTCGCCACCCGCGCCGACCTCCTCGACGCGGGACTGCGCAAGTCCTGGCAGGCGGGGCGGCTCACCGGCCCGGTCGTCGAGGTCTGCACGGCGGAGGCCGCCTCCCTCAACGCGTCCGAGCGGAGCCTCGCATGAGCCCGCACCGGCCCGAGGCGGCCACCGGCTGGACCGGGGAGCTGGAGCGCGAGCTGCGCCGGTCGATGCCGCCCGGCGCCCTGCTCGGGCTGGTCCTGGAAGCCGGCGATCGCGTGCTGGAGCTGCAACTACTGCGCGTCCCGGCCGCCGTCCGCGGCCACGGCCACGCCGCCCGGGTCCTGACCCGGATCTGCGCGGCCGCCGACGCCCGGAACCTGACCGTGGCGTGCACGCCCACCGACGAGTTCGGCGCCGACCGGGCCCGCCTGGAGAACTTCTTCCGCCGCCACGGCTTCGTGCCGGTCGCCACCGGGGGCCGGCTCTCCGACCACCCCTGGGAGCGGCCGCCCGCGCCCCGCCCCACGCCCGCCACCGTGACCGTCCCGCACCAGGAGCCGCGACCGTGACGTCGACCGATCTCGTCCCCCCGACGCCCGCGCGGGCCGTGGCCCGCCGCGCCCGCGCCGAGGCCGACGTGCAGCTGCCCGGCGGCGGCCGCGTCACCGCCTCCGCCGCCCGTCGGCTGCAGGACCCGGTGCCGCGCAACTCGCGCAGCGCCCGCCAGTCGCGCTGGGACGCGTACGAGAAGTGGTGCGACACCTACGGCTGGGAGATCGACGAGCCCAACGCCGTGCTGTGTTTCCTCGACGACCTCGCGGGCGCCGGTCACCCCGCCACCACGCTCGACGCCCACTTCGGCACCCTGCGGATGCTGCGCTCCATGCACCGCAGCGCGCTCGACAAGGCGGAGATCAAGCTTTGCCTCGCGGTCATCTCCCAGCGCCGCGGCGAGGAGGCCGACGTCCCGCTGGTGGAGCCCGGACCGCTCCAGGCCGACGGCGTCGACCCCGACGAGCTGCAGCGCATGGTGCGCAAGCTGGACCGTACGACGGTGCGCGGGAAGCGGGACGCCGCGGTGCTGCTGCTGGACTGGTGGATGGCCGGCCGCGCGAGCGAGCCGGCCCGCCTCAACCTGTACGACGTAAAGCTCACCGAGGTCACGGTCACCGACAAGCGGACCGGGAAGAAGACCCGGCGCCCAGCGCTGATCGTGAAGATTTGCCGCTCCAAGGCCGACCAGCAGGCCCGCGGGCAGGAGGTGCGCATCCTCGCCCCCGACGACCAGGAGCTGTGCCCGCTGTTCGCGCTGCGGGAGTGGATGGACGTGCTGGCCGACGACGGGCAGCTCACCCCGGGGCCGCTGCTGCGCCGCATCGACCGGCACGGCAACATCGGCGCCAAGGCCGCCGGCCGCCACACCAAGGACGAGAAGCGGCGCGGCGGGATCACCGCCGACACCGTCAACGACATCATCGAGACCACCGCCCAGAAGGCGAAGCTCACTCCCACTCCGACCCCGGAAAAGCGGGCCGCCGAGGCCCTGGCTGCCCGGGAGGCGAAGGAGGCCGCCGGACGGGCGGCCACCGCCGAGGAGTCCAACGCCATCATGAAGGCCTGGCGCGCCGCCCGGCGAGCGGCGCGGGCGGCGGTCCGCCGGATCACCGGGCACTCCATGCGCCGCGGCTGCATCGAGGCCATGCTGAACGCCGGGAACCCCGCCGAGGCGGTCGCCGTGCACTCCCGGCATTCGCCCAGGTCCGCGGCGTTCGACGCCTACCGGCCCCGGAAACGCACCTGGAGCAACAACCCGACCGCGGACCTCGGCCTGGCGGCCTGACGTGCCCGGCGCAAGACACGCACCCGTCGAAAGCGCCCAGCCCGCCCGAAAGGACACCTCCTCGTGGCCTGACCGCCGTCACACTGGCCGACGGCACGCCGGCAGCGGCACACACCGTAGGCACCGGCGGGTATCCCGGCCGGGCCGGATCGTCCCTGACCCGGGACCGTCTCACGGCCGAGGCGCTGCACCTCGTCGAGATCGAGGGCATGCTGAAGGGCTGCCCCGCCGTGCGGGAGGCCGCCCACCCGGAGAACCTGATGACGGAGGAGGGGCTGCACGGCGGACTGTTCGCCCTCATGAGGGTCCTGTGCACCTCTCCCGACTGCCGGGAGTTCGCTGAGCGGACCGAGGAATCGGACGACGATCTCGACCAGGCCGCCGCCGCGGATGTGCGGGCCCGGGCGCTGACGCAGCAGCCCCCGCAGTAACCGGTGATCCCCCGCGCCGAAGGAAACCACGGTCCGTCGCCTGACAGCCGGACCCGGGACGCACCGGACGCGCCGTAACGGGCAGCTGACCAGGGTCCGTTGGTACGCTAACGGTCCGGCGGTCGGGAGTCGAGTCCCGGGCTGTCCGGAGGCAGGGGTCGAGTCCTGCCCGTGGCCGGATCCCCTCGGGTTCCGGCCACGATGCTTGCCGGGTACCCGCGAGGCCTTCGTGCTCAGTTCTGGCTTCGTCGGGCGGCCTCGGCGGAGGTCGGCCCCAGGGGCGGCGGTGACAGCGCTGTCGGTGCCGTGCGCTAGCGTCGTCCCCATGAGCAAGAGCGTTGAGGGCACCCCCTACCATCCCGGTCTGGATGGAAGCCGCCCGGCTGCGCCGTCGCTTCGCGTTCGAGGCCTGGGGCCCGGCGCTCCTCGCGGCCCTGGGCTCCTGTGCCGCGCTCGGAACCGCCGTGTGGGCGGTGACCGACCGGGCCGCTCTCTGGTACGTGACCGGACTGCTCTACCTCGGCTGCGCCGCCGCGATGGCGAACTGGGCCGTCTTCGCCGTCCGGCGGGTGAGGGCCGTACGGTTCGGCATCGTCCAGCAGGCCACGGCCCTGGCCTATTCCTCCTACGGGGCCGACTCCAGGGAGCTGCGTAGCCGCGCGGACGAATTCGAAATGTGGATGGTCGGCTCCGTTCGGGGCGCGGGGGCGGAAGCGGGCGTTCCCTCCTCGGTCGAAGCGCGGCTTCGGGACATGGCCATCGAGGTGCCCTTCGCGGAATTCCTCAGGGCGATCCGGGGCTTGTATCGCTCCTCCCCCAGCATCCGGTCGAGGTCGAACTGATATACCTCCGCGAGGTGATCCAGTGCCCCGGTGAGCACCTCGCCCGTGGGGTTGTCAGACAGCTGGTCAGCGAGTTCCTCGTGCCGGAGGAAGATGTCGGCGTTCGGTACGAGGGCCTCGGCCCACACGCCGAGGCCCGTGATCTCGCCGGTGTCTTCGTCGCGTTCCAGGTACAGCACGGGGTCCTCGTGGGGGGCATCGAGGAGGAGGCTGAGGTTGCTGACGGTGATCTTGGTCTTCATGACGGGGTCCTTTTCGCAGAAGGTCCTGGGGCCGCTAACGGCGTGTCGGCAGCTTTCCGTACCTTGCCTCGATCTCGGCTCGGCAAGAGGTGCAAGTGTTATGCCCGAATCCCCAGGCGAGTACGCCGAAGTGCTGGGGGTCGAGCCAGTTCATGCACGTGCCGCACAGCTCCTGGTGCTTGCTGAGCAGCCGTTCGCAGTGCAGGCGCCAGCCGGTCTTGCGCTGCTTTCCTGCTTTCGTCCTGTCGGTCTCGTGCAGGTTGCGCAACGCTACCCACCGGCGCCCGCCCATACGGTGTCCGCCGGTGGGGTCGTACACCTCGACCTTGTCACCGACCACCCTCATCACGACGAACGGCTTAGCAGGTTGCCAGTGCAGCGTGCTGCACGGGACGTACGTCTGCCACTTCTTCACCGCGAACGGCGGCGTGGTTTCGTGGCGGGTGGGGGTGTTCACCACCTGTTGGCCCAGGAGTTGAGGGTGGGGCGACTGACGTTTGCGATCTGCGCCCACTGCTGCTGGGTGCCATGCTGGCTGGGGTCCTGCTTGATCACGTTGTTCAGGAGGCCGTAGATCGACTTCTCGGCGTTGTGGACCTCCTCCAGCGCGGCCTCGCGGCGCGCGATGGCCATCTCGACGCGCTGGGCGGGGGTGACCTTCGGGGGCTGGAGGGTGTTGGCCATGTCGACGAGCGTGTGGGCGAGTTCGTCCCAGTCGTAGACCTCAGCCCGTGTGTTGCGCCGGACCGAGAGGCGTCTTTCGGTCTCCAGGGCGTCCAGGGCCCGGTCGCGTGTGCCGTACCAGTGGGTCGCCTTCTCCTCGCCCATCTCTTGGTACATCTCCTCGGCGGTGGGCAGTTCGGCAAGCAGTTCCGCGTCAGAGCGGCGGCGGGGGGCGCGCAGCGGGCCGATTTTGCCGTTCGGCTTGAGGATGTGGTGTCCATAGGGCCCGAACATCGGGCGGCCCTCGGCGTCCTGGGGCGGGTAGCCGGTGACGTCGATGTCGGTGTCGGCGTACGGGGAGATCTCGGAGCACGTGTCGTTGTGGTTGACGGAGAGGCCGTTGCCGCCGTGGCGGCAGTAGGCGGGGATCACCCAGTCGAGGTCATACCAGCGCTCGGCGCTGACGCCGTTGTCGGAGAGGTCGGTACGCAGGGCGGAGACGCGCAGCTTGGTGCCCCACTTGTCGTAGGCGGGCTTCAGCGTGTGGGAGATCTTGTTGACGGCCGCACTGAACCGCAGGGTGGGCGTGGATTCGGGAGCCGGGGCGAAGTAGATCCTCATGTAAAGAGACTTTACGTACTCACTTAATCTATGTAAAGTAGTTTTACGAACCAGTTGATCTCGTTCCGATGATGCTGTGTGGACCCCACGTCAGCTGTCCGTCACACATGCACACCACCGGGCAGTGCCGGCACGAATGAATGAACCTGTGCGGCACGAACCCGCAGGGGCCGCTCGTAAGAGTCCCCCACCCCGCTCCAACCGGCCGGAAGGCGCCGGCCCGCGCGGCCTGAGAGCAGTCGCACCGCAGTTGTCGCAGGTGAGGAGAGGCTCGCGGTAGTCCGTAGGCATGGCAGCATTTCACTGAGGGCGGTGGCCCCGGCCGTGGGGGAGCCGGGGCCACCATCCTCATTCGGAGGGCAGGAACTGCCACAACCCCGGCCGCCGCATCTGTGTGGTGTCGGCGGGGATCGGCACGGGCGCCGGGCACGAGATGCTGTCTGCCTGCGGAGTCCGTGTCCACGTCCACGCGGGCTGCCGTTCCAGGCCCCGGCGCAGGTTCTTGTCGAGGGTGCCTCTCGCGTACTGCCGCCGCCACCAGTCGGCATGACGGCCGAACTCCACACCGTCCTCGGTGCGCGCGCCGACGGGGATGCCGGTGTGCCCGTACTGCTCTCCGAACGCCCTGATGGCGTCCAGTACCGGACCGGCGTCCTCCACGCCGCGCCGGGCGGCGACTTTCCGGCGCTGCTCAGGCCGCTGCACCTCGCGCGCCCAGTCCTGGGCGAGCTGCTTGTCTGTGCGCAGGTCGAGTTTGAGGCTCTCCAGACGCTGCCGGATATGGCGAGCTGATCGAGGCGCTCTAAAAACTTGCGCCAGGTGGCCGCCCGCTTCGACGCTTCCGGCCGGGGAGTCGGAGTCAGGGACCGGATGGGCACACCGCCCGGCCGCCTCGTCCTGCCCGACCACGTCGCGCACAGCCTGCGGATGCTCTCCGAGCCGTCACAGCCTACTGACTGCGCGACGGCGCGGTGACGTCGCTGAGGGCGCGTCGCCGTTCGCGGCGCGGTCCCTCACGGCGAACCCGCCCCGGCCCGCCGGTGCCCTTCTTGGGCGGCAGTGCGACCGGTTCCTTGCGACGCCGACTTCGGACGCCTCGTCTTCTCCCCAACCCCCTCCCGGCCAGTCGAGGTTGCCTCGGACCTCCGTACGGAAGGGTGCGGTGGACCGTCCCGCGCAGTCGGCCGCCTGGTGGGACGCCGGGCCAAGTGGCCGACTCACCGCCTGGAACCCGTGCCGCCCTTAGGGCGCAACATGCTGCCCAACGCGCCGGTGGGTAGCACATAGTAGAGCGACACCAGCGAGTAACTGAGCAACCAGAACGGACGGCCGTGACGACCGTGCACAGCGAATCCTCCACCGAGCGCGTCCCCGGACGGGCCTGGACAGTCCGACTCCACGGGCACAGCGACCGATCTGTCACGGTCACCTGCAGCACCGAGGCCTGCCGAATGCCGCCCCGCTCCAAGGACCTCGCCGGGATGCGGACCTTCGCAGCGCAGCACGCCGCGGCGCACGCGAAGGTGGCCACCATCCGCCCGAACGCCTGGTGCCACTGCGGCTCCCAGCGGTGTGGCGCCCACCCCGACGCCAAGGCGCACTGCGCCGGCGCCGTGGTGATGATCCTGCGCGACGACCCGACCGTACGCCGGGTATGGAGCGTCGAAGAGGTCTGCGAGAGCTGCGCCCCGCTGATCCCCTACGCCACCGTCCTGGCCCGCGCCGCCCGGCCGGCCCGCACCACCGAGCGGCCCGCCGCGAAGACCGCGCAGGTGCCGGCACCCGCGCGGTCGGGCGTCGCGGGCGGCTTCTCCTCGCCCGCCGGCCGCGACCGATGATGCGGCGCCGGTACGGAGCGCTCGCCGCGCATCGCAGCGGCCGCGCCGCCGACGGTCCGGGCGGGGACGCTGAGGTTTGCGGAACCGGGGGCCGGGGCGCGGGACTAACTCCAGTGTGTGGGGCGGCCTTGGCGGAACCGCAGCACCGCCCGGTCCCACACGCCGTCGTCTGCCGGGAGAGCGGCACCGCCTCGTTGCTCCGCTTGCGCGGGTGCGCCAAAGGGGTGATCGACCGGGCCCATGTCCGGCGGAGCGAAGGCCTGCGCCACCGTCTCCCGTTCCGCCCGTAGCCCGGCCGCGGGAAGGCCCAGGGAGGACTCGGGCCGCCTGCTTGATCAGAATTCCGGGTCGTCCAGCAGGGTGTGGGCTCGTCCGTAGTCGCGCAGCTCGATCCTTTCCCACGCCCCGGTCGCCCCGGGCAGTTCGGTGATCAACCGGAGGGTCAGGTCGTCGATCAACTGGGACGCCTGCTGAGGATCACGCTCGGCGGGTTCCCTCAGGGCCGCCATGAAGGGACCGGCAGCGGACGCATCATGCAGGGGGTGGGGGCGCAAGGACCGTCACGCCTGCGTCCAACGAGTATCAGCCGGACAGGCAACGGCCCGGGTCGGAGAGCCCGGGACGGCGGTTCTCGGCGGCGGACCGGCACAGCCCGTCCTCGCAGGCCCCTGCGTCGCCGGATCCCCGCGCTCCGTCCCCGGGCTGTTCCGCATCGGCCCCTTTCACTGTGCCCGTCCCGTCCCACGGGACGCTGCTGCTGATGCTTGGCTGCCGCCTCCCGTGTGGCGGAACCCGGACGGCGGCCGGGGGCGGCGGCCCTCCTCGGTCCGGGCAAGCTGCCGCCAGCCGCCGCCCCGGGCCGCGCGGCGCCCCACCGCCGAGCGAAGGTCCAGGTCCCCTCGATGAGCGAGCAGCGCACCCCCCTCTCCGACGAGTTCCGTACCTGGCTGGCCGAGCGGGGAGAGGACGCGTACGCCCTGGCGTGGGTAGCCAGGGCGAGCCAGCCGGCTGCCTGGACCGATGAGGCACCGCGGGTGGGGGAGAGCGGGATCGCCCGCGCGGGCGCCGATCTGGCGCGCATCACGCTGCAGGAAGTCACCCGCGGGCGGCAGGAGACCCTGCGCCGTTGGCTCCAGCTGGACGACGGAGTGCGGCACCTGGCCATCATCACCGGCGATCCCGGCGATCCCGGCGATCCCGGAGGCCTGCACGAGCATACCCCCGGCGAACTGGCCGCCCAGCTGATGCGCGGCTCGGCCAGCGACGAGGCCCGGCTCACCGACCTGCTGGCCAGCTGGTTCTACCGCCGCAACGCGGAAGCGGTGCAAGGCCTTGAACTCGGGTGGATCGCCGCGGCCGCGGCCTGGACCTGTCACGTGCGCACCCTGGCCAGCTACCCGCCGCCCTCCGTCCTCGCCCTGAGCCTGGAGCGTGCGGGCGAACAGGACGAGTTTACCGAGGACTTGGTGGCTGGCACCGGGTTGAAGATCATCGAACTCCTCGACCGTCTGAAGCGCGCCTACCGCCCCCGTGCCGAGCTGATCGAGGACTGGCACGCCGTGGAATCCCTGTCCGCCGACGTGCCAGCGCTCAACGACATGGCCGACTGGCTGCTCGACCAGATCTTCCTGCGGGATGCGCCTGCACAGCAGTTGCGGGCTGTCCTTGAGCCGGACCTCACCGACTACCTGCGCGACCGGCGCGGCGCCGACGGCTATCCCCTGTGTGTCGCCCTCCCTGCCCTCGATGCGCCGCGCGCCGCGCAGTTCGCCGAGGCCCGCGAGACCGTCCGCGCCTATACCGCCGCCGCGTACGCGGGGCGCGAGCAGGAGGCGCAGCAGCTCCAGGACGCCTTCCCGACCCCGGTCCGGCCCCTGGCCACCAGCGGCCCGGCCGCCGCCTGGCGGCAGAACTCGGCCACCGCGCAGGACGCCGTCGAGGACCTGACCGCGCAGCGCGCCGCGGCCATGGCCGAGGACGGCACCGACTACTTCACCGACCCGGAACTGCTGCACGCCGAGACCTCCTACCTGGCCGCGCGGGAGGGGCAACTGCACCTCATGCACGACGCTCTCGGCCGCCTGGCCTTTCCCGCCCCGGCCCCACGTGACCTGCCCGAGGCGCTCGCCCCGGTCGCCGCCGCGCAGACCCAGCGCCGTGTCATCGAGGCCTTCGGCACGATGGAGCGCGCGACTCAGGCGCTGGACGGCCAGATCCACTACCAGCTCCAGCAGTCGGTCCCCGCTCACCGGCGGACCGTCAGCGGCGCCGAGACCGACCTGCTGTCCCGCACGCGTGCCGCGCTGGAGCACAGCACGGCGGCCGAAGTCCCCTTCGACGAGGGGCACATCCTGGCCCGCCTGCAGCCGGTCATGGCCCGCCCAGCTGTGCCGGCCGACCCGATCCCCGCGGTGCCCGCCACCCAGGACGAGCCCCACACCCGGGCTCTGGAAGCCGACCCCGGTACGTCCGGAGTCCACCGGTGACCTGATTGCTGAGCGCCTCCATCTCCCTGCTGCTGCGCGCGGCCGCCCCGCTCATCCGCCGCGGACTGCCCCACCTGGCCATGGCTGCCATGGCCGCGCTGGTGTGCGTGAGCGCCCTCGCCGCCGGACATGGCCTCGTCTTGGCCGCGCTGTGGCTGCCGGCTCAAGCGGGTCCGCTGGCTGCTGTTCTCGTCGGGCTGCTGGGGCGTTGATCCGCCTGGCCGCCCTCGTCGGCCTGGCGGCGGTGGTTCTGCTCATGCCGCTGGTCGTCACGGCCGACTGCCTGAACCGGCGGCCGGGCGCCAGACGGGACGAGCACCCCACGACGCTCCCGTAGGTGCATAGGGGCGGCGGCTGGCCGGCATGGGTGCCGGTGCGAGCCAGTACCGTAATACCGACCGGATCCGCTGCTGCCTGGAGCTCGAAGTGCCGATCCAAGACGGGCCGCGCCCGAGCTGACCAGCACCGAGGAACCGGCCGTGCGCGTCGTCGCCAACCGCCGCGCGGCGCGGACCTTGCGGTGCGGGGGCAAGACCAGCGTCCCGCTCGCACCGGCTCTGCGCCTGGCCCAGCGTGCCGACGACCGGATCCTCCTCACCGACGTCGGCTCCCAGCGCTGCGCTCTGCCGAGACGTGGGGCGGCAGCGGGCAGGCCTACATCCCGATCCTCATCGACGGTCCGCCGTCCTCCGGATATCCCGCAGGCGAACCGGTCTGGAAAGAGGCCCTGCGCACCCTGGGACTCGTCGCAGGCGACGGCCACACCTGATAGACACCCACGGCCCCCCGGGGGCTCGGGCGCCGCCGTCAGACCCCGCCGGGAAGACCTGCCTGACGGGCCCGGAACAGCGTGGTGATGGTCACCGCGTCGGTGATCCCGCCGGCCAGGGCCATCTGCTCCGCCTCGGCGAAGGCGACGGTGCACACCCTGCGGATGCCGCTGCCGTGCTCGGGGTCACCCACCGCGCCGATACGCGCGGCGTACAGCGACACCGCCTCGGCCAAGATCGCCGGGTCGAGGTGAACCTCGCCCAGGCCGATCAGTTCCGTCGCCGCGGTGCCGAGCTGGTCGTGCAGCTGCCGGGCCGCGTTGTCGGTGTCGGCGACGTCCCTGATTCCCGAGGCCCTCAGGATCTCCCACTGCCAGGTGCGGACAGCATGCCGGAAACGGTCGACGAGCACGACATCGCCGTCAAGCAGCGGGAGCACCGCCACCGGCGGCTCCGGCCGCGCACCAATCAGTCTCAGACGGCGGGCGTGCCGGCCGTCGGGCAGGACCACCGGGTCCTTGAGCACCATCCGCTCCTCGTCACGGTGCAGGACCCGCCCTTCGGCCATCGGCCAGCGCATGATGCCGATCGCGCCGTCGCCAGGCGGGCTGAGGAACCACCGGGGGTGAGTGTCTCGAAGATGCGCATACGCGGACTCGGGGGTGTGGTCCATCAGATCACCGACTTCGGCGGGCAGGGTGAGCAGCGGGCGGGGCAGCGGCACGGCCGGAGTCACGCGGCCGCTCCCCCTCGGCCGAGGGACAGGTCGGCGGCCAGCTCATCGACGGCCGTGTGCGTGACGGGCCCGGTGGCGGTGATCTGCGCCAGGTCGCCGAAGCACTCAAGGCGCCACTTGTCGACCACCCAGCTCGGCGGCCGGTCGAAAGTGACGGACAGCGATCCGGGAAAGCGCCCGGGCCCTGCTCCGGCGCGCCCGAACTGCTCGACGGCGTAGGCCGCCACGCCCTGGCACCGGGCGACCATGGCGGCCACGCCGCCGCGCCCCAGGGAGCGCAGCCGCGTCCACAGCAGCACCGCGGCCAGCCCGCTACCCGAGCTGGCCAGCAGGCGATCGGGGGCTGTCCCGGGCCGCACGGGCGCCCGCTGCCCGCGGCGTACCAGGGAGACCGCCGCCGGAACGGGCAGTCCCAGCAGGCGGTGCCCGGACAGGGTGACGGAGTGCGCGCCGTGCGCGAGGGACCACGCGGGAACCGGTGTGCTGTGTGCGGCCACCAGCGCGCCCGCGGTGGCATCGACATGAACGTGCACGCGTCCGGCCGCCGCCGCGGCGCTCAGCTCGCTCACGTCGTCGACGGCGCCGCGCAGGGGAGTACCGCACGTGGCCACCACGAGCGCGCCCGCCTCGTGCCGCAGCCGCGTCTGCACGCGCAGGTCGTTGGGATCCATCGAGCCGTCCGGCAGCGCCCGGACACCCACGTGGTTCATCCCCGGCAGTTCGCAGGCCGGCACCACGTCGTAGTGAGCCTGCTCGGAGACGTACACGGACGGGGCGGGCAGGCCGCGGCGGGCCACGGCCAGACCGTGCAGGAGAGCGGTCTGGGGCGAGGCCGCCACATGGCCGTCGACCTCCTCGATCGGCGCGCCGGCGAGCGCGGCGAAGTACCGGAGCACCGCCGCCTCGTACTCCCGGGCGCCGTGATCGAAGGGGGTGGCGGCGTAGGAGCCCTGCCGGTGGTCGACGAACAGCGCCAGCAGCGGCGCGAGTTCTGCGGTCACCTGATGGGAGAGGTGGTCGGGAAAACTCAGGAACGGGCGCTCGCCGCCCCGGACCAGGGTGGGCAACAGCCGGTCCAGATGGGAGACGTCGGCCTCGGGCTCGGACGGCTGGTAGCCGATGGCCAGACCCTCGTCGGGCGGATTCGGGGCAGGGCGGGGGCTCACGTCATCGGCTCCATGCGAGTCACTCGGGCGGCAGGTACCACCCCATGTACGCGCATCCGAGGCCGCCTTTGGCCGCCCGTCGCGGGAACGCCCCGCCGGGTGGGACGATGCGCCGCACAACCGGACTGTGCCTCCCGCGCTGCGGACGGTGCCGTTTGCGGAGGTCCGACGCTGTTCCTAAGCTTGTTCTTTTTCTTCTGGCCTCGAACGGCGTCTCGAACTGAGTCCTCACCTGGGGGTTCGCCGGACGTGGGGGCGGCCTTCGTCTGATCCTGTGCTCCGACCAAGGTGCACCGATCAAGACGAAGGCCGTGAGGATGAGTCTGCTGCCTGATGCTGCCCGGAGGGAAGCGTTCGCGGAAGCGTCACGCTTCCGGGGTGAGTTCTACGAGTGCGTGGCCGCTCGGCGCGATGAGTTGTTCGAGCTCGCGGACGCGGTGCTGTGTGCGGACGGTGCGGTGAAGTCCCCGGTGGACTTGACGCTGCTGCCCGAGCACCGTCGTGGGCACGGAGCGATGTACGGCGGCCTGAACCACGGCCGGATCGACACTGGCCGTCTGCGGACGGTGCTGGCCGGCCTGCCGCTGCCGCGTTTCGACAGCGGGCGCCTGGTCCTGGCGGTCGATGTGTCGCCGTGGCTGCGGTCGGACGCGCCGTGCTCGGCGGAGCGCCTGTTCTGCCATGTCTACGGCCGGGCGAAGACCGCGTCGCAGTTCATCCCTGGCTGGCCGTACTCCTTTGTGGCCGCTCTGGAGCCGGGCGCCACGTCTTGGACTGCGATCCTGGACGCGGTCCGGCTCGGCCCTGCGGACGACGCGACCGCCGTCACCGCCGCCCAGCTCCGAGGAGTCGTTGAACGGCTCATCACCGCTGGCCAGTGGCAGGCCGGGAACCCGGACATCGTGATCGTCAGCGATGCCGGCTACGACGTCACCCGCCTGGCCTGGGTCCTGCGCGACCTGCCCGTCGAGCTGGTCGGCCGTGTCCGCTCCGACCGCGTGATGCGCCTGCCGAAGCCACCGCGGATGCCGGGCGTCAACGGCCGACCGCCCAAGCACGGCCCGGAGTTCCGCTTCACCAAGCCGGAGACCTGGCCCGAGCCCGCAATCACCACCGTCACCGACACCACCAACTACGGCAAGGCCGAGACCCAGGCGTGGGACCGGGTGCATCCCCGGCTCACCCACCGCTCCTCCTGGCTCGACCACGACGGCGAACTGCCATTGGTCGAAGGCATGTTGATCCGGTTGAAGGTCGAGCACCTGTCCAAGGACCGGGACGCCCCGCCCGTGTGGTTATGGTCCTCCAAGACCGGCGCCACCCCCGAGGACGTGGACCGCTTCTGGCAGGCATTCCTCCGCAGATTCGACCTGGAGCACACCTTCCGCTTCGCGAAGCAGACCCTCGGCTGGACCAGTCCGAAACTCCGCACTCCCGAGGCGGCGGACCGATGGACCTGGATCCTGATCGTCGCCCACACCCAGCTCCGGCTCGCCCGATCCCTCGCCACCGACCTCCGCCGGCCCTGGGAGAAACCCACCACACCCGACCGGCTCACCCCAGCCCGGGTCCGCCGGGGGTTCCGGAACATCCGCGCACACCTCGCCTGCCCGACCCGAGTTCCCAAACCCCGCGGCACCGGGCCCGGACGGCCACCCGGGGCCAAGAACAAACACCGGGCACCCCGCTACGACGTCGGCAAAACCGTCAAACGCCCCGAGAACCTCAAGGCCATCGGCAAGCCCGGAAGAACCTGGTAGATAAAGAACAAGCTAAGTGTCTGTCTGGAATCCCTAGTCGTCGCCTCTTAGGAACGGAGAGCGTACGGTTTCTGGCCTCTGCTTTGTGTTCTTGGTAGATTTGAGTTGCTGTCACACATACCCAATGCTTCGGCACGTCCCTGTGGGCAGAGAGCATGGCTGATCGGGACTGCACTCGCTGCGGCGTGTGTCGGCCGCACCTCGGCGCGATGCTCACTTTGCTTCTCTCTGTTCGCTGCACGGCGCCCGGTTGGACTCCGTGTAGCTGAGGGTCGGCAGAGGCGTGTGGGCATGCTTTCCAGGCGGCGGAGCCACCGGATGGTCAGCTCATCCTGGCCCACTGCGGGTGGGGTCCTTTGCGGGTGATCCTGCGGGTCATCAGTGTGATGAGTGCCCAGGTCAGATGTGCTTCTGAGTGCTGTGGGAGACGTTCGTAGTCGCGGACGTTACGGCGGGCTTTCATGATCCATCCCAGGGTCCGTTCGACTTTCCAGCGCCTGGGCAGGACGACGAAGCCCTTCGTGCCGCGAGGACGGGAGACCGTTTTGAGGGTCATGTTGAGGAAGCTGCCCGACCAGTTGATGAGCTGGCCGCCGTAGGCGGAGTCGGCCCAGACCTGCGTTATCTGCGGTTGCATGACCCGCAGCCGCCAGAGGAGTTCGCGGGCGGCGTCCCGGTCGCTGGTGTCGGCGGGTGTAACCGTGATCATCACCGGGAGGCCGAGGGTGTCGACGGCGATGTGTCTCTTGCGTCCGTTGATCATCTTCCCGGCATCGAACCCGCGGGTGGCTTTGGAAACGGTCTCGGCGCCTTTGACCGACTGCGAGTCGACGATCAACGTCACTGGCCAGGGGCATCGCCCCTGGCCAGTGCGGATCTGTCGACGGAGTTGATCACGGAGAAAGCCGATGACGCCGCGGCGGTGCCAGGCGGCGAAGTGGTAGTAGACGGTCTGCCAGGGCGGATAGTCAACGGGTAGAGCCCGCCACTTGACGCCATTGTCGACGAGATAGCGGATGGCGTCGACGATGTCGCGGCGTGGCCATTTATCCGGCCGGCCGCCCATCTTGGTCTGGCAGGCCGGCAGGGGAAGCAGCGGTTCGATCAGCGCCCACTCCGCGACTGTGGTGTCGGAGGGATAGCGGCGCCGGCGGGTGGTTGAAGTTGGCATGGGAGGAGGTCCGGAGTCATTTGGAGAGCTGGGCGAGAGTGGCGCGGACACCGGTGAGCTGGGCGGATGCGAGCTGGGCCCACTCATCGTCGGGGTGACGCATCAGGTGCGGGTCGAGCGTCCCCGTGATCAACCGGGTGAGGCGGACCAGGACGAGGCGGAACTGCTTCTTCTCGTATTCGATCCAGTCGGCCGGTTCCTCAGAGAAGAGGTAGCCGTCCTTGCGGCGCCAGATGATCGGGGTGAGATGCTCCGAGGCTCCGACGTCGCGCAAGTGCCGGACCCCGCGGGCGACCTGGGACGGGTAGAGGCGGGTGGCTGCGACCAGCTGTTTGGTCTGGAGCCCTGACGGTCTGGCCTCCATGAGGGAGACCCGGACCAGGTCGCCGTAGTGCTCCGACAATGGCCGGGCCTGACCGGCGCCTCGGAGGCGGCGAGGCATCGCTTCACTCGCCCTTGAGGAGCTGGGTGAGCTGCTCGTCCAGGGTGAACGTGCCTGTCTCCAGCGCAGCTTCCAACCAATCAGCGGCGCCGCGGACCTTGGCGATCAAACGGCGGATCGTCTCGCGTTCGTCGTCGCTGAACTCCTGATCGCGCATGCGTGGAACGAGCCGGCCCAGAGTCGCGACATATTGATGGGCGGAGCCGACCAAGTCGAGGTATTCCATGGTGTGCTCGATCTTGCGGATGGCGGGCATGCGCTCGCGGATCTGCTCGCGGGCCTGCTCGGAGTTGTCGAACTGGGCCCGGTTGACGGTGAAGCGGACGTCATCGTTGCGCATCGCCTGCCGGGCGACCCGGGGACGTTGCAGCAACTCGGAGGTTACCGAAGTCGCGACCTCGTCGTCGCGGGTGAGCTCCTTGACGACCCTGACCCGCTCGGCCGCGGGCATGCTCTTCGCGGTTTCGGGGCGGGAGAGCAGGGACGCGGCCACCTGGACTGCGACGTCGTCATCGCGAGTCAGGTCCACGGCCGCCCGGACCTTCTCCTCGACCGAGACCGGATTGTCGACCTGCTGTCCGACCAGGCGCTTCGCCCCGTCCGTGGTCCACTGCTTGCCACGGGAACGCGGGTTGAAAGGGGCGTCCTCGACCGACACCCACCGTTCTTCATCGTCCTGGATCGAGGCGAGGATCTTATGGACGGTGTGGGAGACGCCGTCCTTGCGCTTCTCCTTCGGCCAGCGCGAGGACACCCACCGCCAGTCCTCAACGGTCTTGCGGGAGACGCCGATGTCGTCGGCGAACAGCTGCAGTGCCTCCTCGACCGTGAACAGATCGTCCGTCCCCTTGGCCACCGACCCTCCCAGCGGTCGCATCGGTTCGATTACCAGAGCCTTGTCACCCAGCGCGAACTGGGCCTTCGTGACCTGAGCGATCAGCTCGCGTGCTTCCGCGACGAGCTCTTCGTAGCGCGTCCGTGAGACGTTCCCGACCCGATCCGAAATGGCGTCACCGCCCTCCTGTCCCGGGCCGGGCCGACCACCGGCGGTGGCCGACTCAGCGGCTCCCCCAGCCCAGTTCATGACCAGAATGAAGCCCTGCGACCTGCTCATGACAGGCGCGAGCCGGAGGCGTGCGGGGCCCATCGACAGCTGGCCGCGCTCCTCTACGAAAGCCCTGTGGCAACCGGTTCACCTGCGGCGTTCGGCTATGGCGTCACGGTGACGGAATCCGGTGACGCCTTCGCCCGCCAGGCTCGCGTCCGACACCGCGACGAACAGAACACCGCCGAGCGACGCAGCTCGACCCCGACCGTCCACCCGCGCCCGCAAACCGGACAGAGCACTCTTTGGCCCCGCTGAATCTCCGCCACCCTCCGGCGGGCGTCCTGCAAGGTTCTCCAGCGTCTTGACCTGCACCTATTCGAACAGAACACCGCTGCCGCCGATTTCGTCGGCGGCAGCGGCACCCCACACTCCGGGCAATACCGGCGCACCATCCCACCCGAACTCATGCACGCCAGCTTCACCACCCTCGGGCCATACGACCAGAGATCTCAGACAGACACTAAGCTTGTTCTTTTTCTTCTGGCCTCGAACGGCGTCTCGAACTGAGTCCTCACCTGGGGGTTCGCCGGACGTGGGGGCGGCCTTCGTCTGATCCTGTGCTCCGACCAAGGTGCACCGATCAAGACGAAGGCCGTGAGGATGAGTCTGCTGCCTGATGCTGCCCGGAGGGAAGCGTTCGCGGAAGCGTCACGCTTCCGGGGTGAGTTCTACGAGTGCGTGGCCGCTCGGCGCGATGAGTTGTTCGAGCTCGCGGACGCGGTGCTGTGTGCGGACGGTGCGGTGAAGTCCCCGGTGGACTTGACGCTGCTGCCCGAGCACCGTCGTGGGCACGGAGCGATGTACGGCGGCCTGAACCACGGCCGGATCGACACTGGCCGTCTGCGGACGGTGCTGGCCGGCCTGCCGCTGCCGCGTTTCGACAGCGGGCGCCTGGTCCTGGCGGTCGATGTGTCGCCGTGGCTGCGGTCGGACGCGCCGTGCTCGGCGGAGCGCCTGTTCTGCCATGTCTACGGCCGGGCGAAGACCGCGTCGCAGTTCATCCCTGGCTGGCCGTACTCCTTTGTGGCCGCTCTGGAGCCGGGCGCCACGTCTTGGACTGCGATCCTGGACGCGGTCCGGCTCGGCCCTGCGGACGACGCGACCGCCGTCACCGCCGCCCAGCTCCGAGGAGTCGTTGAACGGCTCATCACCGCTGGCCAGTGGCAGGCCGGGAACCCGGACATCGTGATCGTCAGCGATGCCGGCTACGACGTCACCCGCCTGGCCTGGGTCCTGCGCGACCTGCCCGTCGAGCTGGTCGGCCGTGTCCGCTCCGACCGCGTGATGCGCCTGCCGAAGCCACCGCGGATGCCGGGCGTCAACGGCCGACCGCCCAAGCACGGCCCGGAGTTCCGCTTCACCAAGCCGGAGACCTGGCCCGAGCCCGCAATCACCACCGTCACCGACACCACCAACTACGGCAAGGCCGAGACCCAGGCGTGGGACCGGGTGCATCCCCGGCTCACCCACCGCTCCTCCTGGCTCGACCACGACGGCGAACTGCCATTGGTCGAAGGCATGTTGATCCGGTTGAAGGTCGAGCACCTGTCCAAGGACCGGGACGCCCCGCCCGTGTGGTTATGGTCCTCCAAGACCGGCGCCACCCCCGAGGACGTGGACCGCTTCTGGCAGGCATTCCTCCGCAGATTCGACCTGGAGCACACCTTCCGCTTCGCGAAGCAGACCCTCGGCTGGACCAGTCCGAAACTCCGCACTCCCGAGGCGGCGGACCGATGGACCTGGATCCTGATCGTCGCCCACACCCAGCTCCGGCTCGCCCGATCCCTCGCCACCGACCTCCGCCGGCCCTGGGAGAAACCCACCACACCCGACCGGCTCACCCCAGCCCGGGTCCGCCGGGGGTTCCGGAACATCCGCGCACACCTCGCCTGCCCGACCCGAGTTCCCAAACCCCGCGGCACCGGGCCCGGACGGCCACCCGGGGCCAAGAACAAACACCGGGCACCCCGCTACGACGTCGGCAAAACCGTCAAACGCCCCGAGAACCTCAAGGCCATCGGCAAGCCCGGAAGAATCTGGTAGATAAAGAACAAGCTAAGCCCGCGGCCGGCTGATCCCGTGTGCGGGGAGAGCGGGGAAGGTCGCGGCCTGGTGCGAGATCTGCATCTGCACCACGCCCAGCGGACAAACCCACGTACTCGCGCTCAGCGTCGAGCAACCCAGCGGGAGACATCGCCCGCTAGTCGATCGGCAACAACGTGCACAGCGGCGGGATCACGCCGCTCTGGAAAGCAGTAGTTACCAGGGCCTCCAGGCCCTCGGGGACCGTTGACTCGCTCGGCTCGGTGCCCTTCCGCTTCATCATCAGGGACATGTTGTAGATGGTGATCTGTGTGCGAAGCAGCCCGGTCGGCACCGGGTGGCCAAGTCGCTGCGTGATGCCGTCCTGAAGGTCGGCAATGGTCCCCGCTTCCGGCATGACTTCGGCGATCGTGTTCACGATGAAGGTGTATCTGGTGTGGATCAGATGCCGGTCTTGGAGGTGAACCTCCAGGGAGGTGCCGTACTCGTTGAGTCGTTCCCTCACCTCGAACCCATCCTTCTCCAGGGCGGCGCGCAGCCGACCCCGTCGCTCTGGCTTGTCCATGGCGTACACCACGACTAGGCCGGTCCAGTTCTCCGTCCGCAGGCAGAACTCATCGAGCTCCAACTGTGCGATGAGTTGGCTCACCCGACCGCAGGCGTCGTTGAGATCTCCGGTATGGACCGGGGCGAGCGAGCTGTCTCCTCGGACGATGTTGTGGGGATACCGACCCGGCTTTGCGAAGAAGTCAACGAGCGTCTTCCCCTCCATACCCACCTCCGGTGGTCGAAGTCTGGGGGTCAGTGTGCACTCCGGCCCGACTGCCGCGGCTAGCTTCTGGACGTCAGCTTAAGCACGCTGGGTGGTCGGCGGATCCAGGCTGAGCTGTCGACCGACATCAGGGCACGCGCGTCCGCATTCACGGGCGACGGTGAGTCGCGCTCGGGTCACCCGTCAGGGACGGCCGCCTTCCTAGCGCGGGCGAGCTGTGCCCGGCTCTCGTAGCGCGGGTCGACGGGGAGGTCGTGAGCGACACGGATGCGACGGAACGTCTCGTCGGATTCGCCGGTGAGTTCGCCGAGTTGGGCCGGTGTGGCGCCGCTACGCAGGCCCTTAAGCCCGATGGCGCGCACGACAGGCTTGAGCTCCCGCTCTGTCTCCTTGGCCTTCTTGTAGCGGGCCAGGGTGCGGGCCTCTTCCTCCGTGGGGGTCCAGTCGCTGCTCATGTAGGCATTGTGACATGCGCCGTAGTCCAATCAGTAGTCCTCGAATGAGCACTCTAGCGCGCCTAACCAGTCCTTAGTTGAGGACTCTTGACAGTCCTCTAGTGTGGACTGCATGATGAGGGCATCGCCAAGCAGAACGGCGAAATAACTCCACAGAGGGCGAATTAGAACCGGGGTAGGGGCGTCGAGAGGCGTACCGGGAATTGACCCGTAGACCCAGACACAGTGGCGAAGCCCCGGGCGAGTGTGGTGATAGAGGAACCCTGCTGACCGTAAACTGTGCGGTCACCCTGGCCGGGCCGGGACGCCGAGAGATCTGGTTGTTGAGTACCAACTCTCGCAAGGCGGATGCCGATGGGGCGCCTGGAATTCAACGGGCGCAAGCGCCGAGTATGGGACGAACTCCGCTCCTACCGCATGACGAAGGTTGATTCGCCCTCTGTGGACCCAAAGGTCCGATCAGGGGGTGACGAGAGTGGAGCAGCGGGACCAGGAGTACGTCATCTGCCCCAAGTGCGACGGCAAGCAGGGCTTCGACATCTACCGCCACGTCCCCCACAAGCGCGTTGGCGGCCTCTGCTACGAGTGCGACGGCTACGGCGTCATCCCCGTCGGCGACGCCGCCGCCTTCCTCCGCCGCCAGCAGGCCGCCGAGGATGCCCGCCTCGCCCGCGAGCAGGCCCGCGTCAACGAGCGCCAGGCCCGGGAGGACGCTGCTCACGCTGCAGCCTTCGACCGCTACGGGGAGGAGTACCGGCTGGTGTACGCGCTCTCCCGCTACGACCACCCGGCCACACTCGGCGCCGTCTTCGACCTCAACGCCTACAGGGACCACGACAAGGCCGCCATGCGCCGTGTACGCGACCGACTTCCGTACATGGTCGAAGCCGCCGGCCTGGATGGACTCGGTCTCGAAGAGATCGAGTGGCTGGTCGCCGAGGGCGAACCGCTCACCGCCGAGGAGCCCGGCTGGTGAGAGTCATGAGCGCCTCGCAATTCCATAACGCCACGATTCGCACCCTCACACCAAACCAGGAGATCTGACCATGAACATCAGCGAGCTCGCCTCCGCCGCGGCCGAGGCCCTCGCCGACCGTGAGTCCACGGGCAAGGCCGTCACCTCCGTCACGGTCGAGACCATCAGGGACGACTCAGGCTGGATCAGCTACGTAGGCACAGCCCTCGTTACCCACCACGATGGCGAGACCCAGACCCTCAACATCCGCGACACCGCGCTCTCTACTGCCCTGGAGCAGCACGCGAACGACGAAGCGGAACTCGGGTCCCCATCGACCATGGTCATTCCGGTCCCGGCTCCCAAGGTCACCCCGAACAATCAGGTCCGCTGCGAAGAGCACCCCGGAGTGCACATCGAAACCGTCGCGTGCCGGTGGCCACACAACGTCCACGCCGACGGAGACGAGCCGCAGGTGGGCCACCCCTACCGCGTCACCGACTAACCAGCCCAATCCGACAGATCGCACGCCATCAAGGAGAAGCCGCAATGACCATTCCCGGATACCCCAAGCGTGCCGCGCGCTGCAAGCACGGCGACCACACACTGCGTCAGGACGCTCCCGACACGGCGTGGGTCGACGCGTTCGACGGTCGGGAGTGCTCGGACGCACCCAACCCGGACGACGGCCCAATGCCGCCCCACGAACCCGGCTCGCCCATCCTCTCGCCGCCTGTGTGGCCCGAGGACGTGACGCCTCGCACCGATCTCGAACCGCCCAAACTGCCCTACATGCCCGGCTGATCTCAGCGGCGATGATCCTCCACCGCTCCGCGGGCCCTTCGTGATGTCTGAAGCGCAACCGTCAACCCGTATGTGTAACCCTATGATCCGGAGGCTCGCGTGCGGGTTTCCGCCCCCCCGGGGCCCAGGATTCCTGAAACCTGCGCGCCTTCTCCTGCTCGGCCGTCAAGGTCCACAAGTCCTATTCCACGGGCTCGACCACGGTCGGCATCGCCTACAAGGGCGACAAGATCAACTACAGTCAGTGGGTGTACCAGCGCGCGACCAAGAAATGGTGGGTGCACGGCACGGTCACCCGCAAGTCCGACCACGCCAAGATCAGAGGCTACGTCGTCTACCAGTGCGCCAACCCGTACAACGCCTGGCCCGCGCCGACCCCGCCGATCCCGAAGTAGCCCCGGCGCCCGGAATGCCGAACCGGGGCGGCCGGCTGCCGTTCACACGCGCAGTCGGCCGACGCCTCCCGGCGCGCGGGAGAAGGCCCCAAGTCGCCGCCGCAGGCCGTGGGAGCCCTACGGCTGAGCGGGGCGTAGCCCGCCCCGAGGTGCGCAGCAGCGAGCCTGCCAGACCGCTTGCGCACCACGTTCTTCGAAAGGGCTCCATGATGATCCGCCGTCTCGCGATTCGCTCGGCCGCCGTCCCCGCTGTCATGGCAGTGGCCGCGGCCGTCGCCCTGACCGTCACCACCACCCCTGCCGCCCACGCCGTCGGCGAGAACAGCCAGTGCACCCACAACTGTTCCAACTTCGGGGCGACCGTGGGCAAGAACGCGTGGAACTACCGCTCCGGCCCCTCCACGGTGACCTGATTCGTCCCCCGCTCGGCCTCCTTTTGAGGAACCGCGGCCGGGGGCGCCTTTCTCGCACCGGCGGCGTGCTGATGAGCCCGCACCACGGTGGAGTCCACCGACACGTCCCAGTCGATCCGGCCGGCGGCATCTTCGGCGGCCTGCACCTTCGAAAGCAACATCTGCCACGTTCCATCCGCTGACCAGCGGCGATGACGCTTATAGACGGTCTCCCACGGCCCATACGTCCACCCTGGACCCAACACCCGACCCACGTCAGGAGATCCAAGAAACAGCGCTTAGCCCTCAGCCAAACTTGCCCCCTTTCGGGCCCCACTCAATGGAACTCGCGCGGCCACAACCCAACGATCCGGCCCGCCTGCACCCGCAGGCGGGCCGTTCTCATGCGCCCAGTCGGCACGCCCGTCAGGCGGTAGAACAACGCCTTCCGCACCCAGCGTCCCGCCTCGCGAACTGCCCGACCAGAAGGACGTGCCACCCCGAGGGATGTACGCACATACCCGCCCTCACCTGGGCCTTCCCGTTCGTACGGTCGGAGACAGCGCGGCGCAGCACGGCCTTGAGCAGCGAGTTGCGGGGCTAACCCGCCCCTGTCCCACGGTTCCGGAGCCAGGCCGCAACCAGGCACCCACCGGTGCGACTGCGGCACCCGTCCACCAGAACAGGACTCCCATGATCAACATGAAGAAGGGCGACGCCCCCGTCGCCCTGCGCAAGACCGCTGGCGTGACCGCCCGCATGACGTGGAGCAGCCACACCGACTACGACCTGCTGGCCATGGTGCTCCGGACCAACGGCGACGTGGAGTACGTCGCTACCTTCGGCGCCCGCGGCGTCCCCGCCCGGTTGAGCACCGCCGACGGCGCCGTCAAGCACCTCGGCGACGTCGGCCGAGAGGCACAGGGCGTGGCTGAGGAGACCATCGAAGTCACCCTCAACGAGTCGATCCGCGCCGTGGTGCCGGTCGCCTACTCTGCCCAGTCCAACGGCACCGGCTCCTTCTACCGCTACCGCGTCACGCTCGAGATCGACAACGGTGTGGCAGGTGATATGGTCGTGATCGCGGCCGAGAACGCCAACAACGACGACCGGGTCTACTCCTGCGTCCCGGGAATGATCGAGAACGCCCAGGACGCCGTGATCATCCACGCGCTGGAACAGTACTCCCGGCGCGGCTCCGAGAACCGGCCGACCGTGCAACTCCGGCGCAGCGGCCTGCTGCGCAAGGGAGCCGAGGCCATCGAAGTCACGATGGACGAAGGCCCGCGCAACTCGTACAAATAGCGGACCTGGCAGGACCCGGCACGGCCCCGCCCGTATCCGAGATCTCCTCGGTTAGCCCCTGGACCCGGTCCCACGCATGGACCGGGTCCAGGGGCTCGTCGCGTTCAGCGGCACACAAACGCCCCGGTAGATCGCGCAGTGGCGCGCTTGCTTACTAGCACCCAACGCCTCCAGTCTCGCCCGCACCCGCCGCGCAATGACCTCCCCGACGGTTCACGCCGCGCCTCGCTGTCCGAGGACGTGGAGTTCTTCCGCCCTCCCACGGACCGTGCCACCTGGGGAGACGTGATCATCTGGAGCCTGTTCGCCATTCGCGAGCGGGAATGCCTGGCCCGAACCGCTCTCGCCCTCCAGCGCCTGGGAGCCGAGGCAGCTGCGTCCATCACCGCCTGGGAGAACGAGCGCGCCCAGCTCATGAACGACGAGGGCCTGGATGCCGACGAGCAGCCGGAGGACGCCTCCTTCCTCGACGACGCCATCCGCCCCTACGAGAAGGACGCCCTGCCCGCACTGCGGGCCCTCGCCGACCTGTCGGCCGGCCGCTGCCCGGTGTGCCAGTTGACCGACTGCGACACCGGGGGCGAACAGCCGATCGCCCCCTGCCACTGCGGCCAGCACCACCCCGCCCACGCGCCCTCGGGCGTGTGCCTCCGGTTCCGCGCTGTCACCCGTTGACCTACTGAGGTTTCCAAGGTGGGGTCGGTGGGTTGATGGCCAGGCCGGTGGCGGTGAGGCATCCGTCGGTCAGGTGGGGTCGGAGTTGGATCCTGCGTAACTCGCGGCGGAGTGTGCGGTCGAGGTCGTCGGGTGTGTCGAAGGCGGTGTTGGCCATGGCCCTGCGCACGAGGGACCAGACGGCCTCGACGGGGTTCAGGTCGGGTGTATACGGCGGAAGCCGGACGCTGGTGAGCCACTTGTGCTCAGTCTCGTACCGCTTCAGCCCCGCGGCCAGGTGGGTATTGAGATTGTCCCAGATCACCACGATGGGACCGCCGAGCTGAATGTGGGCCCTCACCAGCAGGTCCCAGTAGTCCTGCCAGGAGAAGCTCTTTCGTGCTCCTTTCAGGAGCAGATGCTGACGGGGTCGGTAGATGAGTCTGGCGGACTCGCCGGGTTTGTAGCAGCACAGTGCGGCGACCGAGGTCCGGCGGCGGGAGCGGCCGCGCACGCGGATGACGGGTGTGTGCCCGCGTCGTCCCCAGGTGCGGGCACGGGGCGGCGTCATCGCGAATCCGGCTTCGTCCTCGAAGACGATCCACGCCCCGGACGCCGCCGCGAGCCTTTTACCCGGGGCCACACCTCCTCCTTCTTCCAGAGTTCCACCGCGTGTTCGTCGCGTTCGAGTGCTCTGCGGGCGGGTGTCTGCCAGGACCAGCCGTGTCGTTTCAGCAGCCGCCATACCGTCGCCACCGACAGGCTCAGCCGCAGACGACGGCGGATCACCGTCTGGACCCGGGCCAGAGTCCAACGCTCATCGTCGAAGCCGTGCGCTGACGGGCCCTTGCCGAGTTCCTCCTCGAGCACCGCGAACTGGGCATCGGTAACCGTCGGGGAGTTGGCCGGGCCAGCGGAGCGCAAGGCATCCATGCCGCCCTCGTGCCAGGCGCGGCGCCAGCGTTCCACCGACCGCACACTCACCCGCAGGTCCTTCGCGATCACCGCGGTTTTCTCACCCGCCGCGAACCGCTCGCCGGCCTGGAGCCGGATCCTCTCCCGAAACGCCCGACGCTCAGCGGTCAGGCGCCCACCATCCGGATACCGCATCCCACCGGCATACCGCAGGGATCATGAACCGTCACCACCCCGACCACAACCCGAAAAGCTCAGTAACCCGCCCGACATCGCACGGCCGGCCGACCGCGCGGCGCCGCCACGGCAACCGCGCCGCGCGCTCCGCGAAGCGGAGATCCGGCCTGGATCACCGGCCCACCCGCCCTCCGAGCCTGCTCGGTGCGCGGGTGGGCCCTCCTTGCGCCCGGGAGCTGGAGCGCGTAGTTGCGCCGCTCGGACCCGGGCGGCAGACCATTCCCGACAGCCGACCGAGCCGGGCCCGCACCAGGGCCATGGCCCGCCCGGCGCCCCCGCCACCACCCGTGCCGGGGCCCGCCTGTGAGGAATGAGATGCCATGACGAAACCCGCTGCCACTCGCCGCCCCGTCCCCGGACTGTCCCCCGAGCTCGGCCGCCTGCTGAGGGGCGGGGGAGCTGTCGCCCGAGCCACCTGGCAGGGGCGTCCGGAAGAAGGACTACCGCCGGTGCCGCGACTGCGGCGGCCCGGCTGGCTGGGCCAGGTCCGTATCTCCGGGAGCACACCGACCCCTGTGAGGTTCAGGCCGGAACCGAAAGGGTCACCGACTAGCGCACGGCCTACACCGCCCACGGAGGCAAGGAACCGGTCGCGAACGAATACTTCGGCCTTTCCCGGGGACCTGTTCGATCCCGACGACGGCCGTGCCCTGGATCGCGCGGCGGACACCATCGCCCACCTGCCGGTGGTGCTGCCCAGCGGTCTCTACGACGGAATGGAGGACGGACTCGCCCGCACCGAGCCGCAGCCCGGGGCGAGCGATGACGGCTGGTCCCTGATCGAGGCGTACGTCCGGCTCGGCCTGGTCCCCCCTGCCAACGTCCTGTACCTCCCGCACATCCCGGACCCCACCCGTCCCGAGCGGCTGACCGCCTACGTGGTCGCGGCGTACCTGCGTGCAGCCTGCCACCCCAAATGACCGGACGACTGCGGAGCGACGGCCGGATGCTGCGTCGGCTCCTATCCCAACCCCGTACCCCGGCCGCGTAGCCGACAGTACGGTGCGCCCGCGCTCGGCCCGCGCCCCATTCGCGGGCCTGGCGCGTTCCACTCGCCGTCTCTTGCGCCGCTTGCTACGTTCGCAGCGACCGTGCCGCCTCGCAGGGTCCGCGCCCGCGCACCGCCCTGGAGAGTCATCGGCCCGGTGCCCAGTAGCGGGGCGAAGGCCGCCGAGAAGGGAGTAGGAATGAAGTCTGTCAGCGAGGTCGATTTCCTGGCCGACCGCGCGCACGCCGGCCAGGTCGACAAGATCGGCGTGCCCTACATCGAGCACGTCCGCGCAGTGGCCGCTGGGCTCGCCCCGTTGGGGGACGAGCTGGTTAAGGCGGGCTTGCTGCACGACATCCTGGAAGACACCGACTGGACCGCTGAAAGGCTCCATGAGGCCGGGATCCCGGCACGGGTTGTCGAGATCGTCGAGGCGGTGACCAACGTGCCCGGAATGCCATATGAGGAAAAGATCGGACGCATCGCTGCCGATCCGCAGGCGGCCCTGGTGAAGATCGCCGATAATGCGCACAACTCCCGCCCAGATCGGGCCGCGCAGCTGCCATCGGACAAGCGGGAGCGTCTCGCCGCGAAGTACCGTTCCGCGAGGGCCCAGTTGTGGCCGAATGCGCGCCCCGATGACATCGAGGCGATCGTCCGCATTGTCAACCCGTCGCTGCTCGCCGAGCTGAGCGAGCATGTCGTGGCGCTGGACGGACGCCCTTCCGCAGGAGGCGTTGTACCCCGTCCGTGACGATTGATCGACAGCCGCAAACCCGTACGCGAGACCTCACGATTCGGGGCCTGGCGTACGGGTTCCTGTGGCCAGGCGTCCTGGATTCCTCAAACCTGCTCGCCTTCCCACGCGCACTCGACAAGGCCGAGGTACGCGCGTCCGAGGCCGCTCGCCTGTACGGACGCTGGGAACGACACTCCAACGCGCGCCCCTACCTGGCCGGCATGCCACCGCGCCAACGCCAAGCGCACGCGCGCGACTTCCGCGCCGCAGCGTTTCAGGTGGTGATCGATACCCTCCTCTACCCGCCGAACACCGTCCCCCAGACACAGAGCGGCCTCCCGCCCTGGGCACAGGTCTACCCACTGGCCGCAGGAATCGCCCACTACTACTGGTTCAATCCCACCGCCGAGGCCAACCCCGACGAGAGCGCACGCATCCTCGCCGCAGCCGACCGCCGTCACGCCACCGCGGCGGCAACCCCGGCGCAACGAGGTCCCGCAGCGGCGTAACAGGGAGTTGCCCGCCTAACCAGCTGCCACGGCACGGTCCGACCACCGGCCACACCCGGCCCGGCCCACCCCGCCGCCTCTCGGAAGAGACAGCCATGGCACCCAACACCCCCCGCACCAGCGGAACAGCGCTGGCCGCCCACAACCGAGCACTGCTCACCGACTTCATCAACCGCTGCACCACCGTCACGACCTGCCAGCGCAGCGAGGAGTCGCTCCTCGGCATCCTGCGCGACCAGATGGAAGCCACCTTGGCCGAGCTGGAGGCACCCGAGGAGCAGCACCTGTCCTGGACCGGCGAGGTCTCCCTTCCCGGCAAGCAGCCCGGCCCGACGGTCGTCCGCCTCACCGACTCGCTCGGACACGCCTACGCACTCGGCCTCGACGAGGATCTGCGCGAGGCTCTCGGACTGTTGCTGGTCGAGCCCAGTGACCCCGATGAGGTCGCGGCCGAGAACGCCGACTACGACGAGCAGGACGGTCCACTCCTCGAAGACGAGACGGCCGAGGCCCTCTTCAGCTATCTCGTCTCCGAATCCGAGGAATGGCAGTCCGGCGCCGCCCACCAGATCCACGCCCGAAGCGAACCGGAGGCCTTGGACTACCTCCTGGCTCACGGGCCGCTGCGCCCGGACGAGACCAAAACGCTGGTCACCGCGATCCGCCTCCTTCACCCGGACCGATTCGGCCCCGCCGCATGAACGGCCACCCGATTCCGCGTTCACCCACCGCGCCGACGGCCCGCGCCCGACCGCACGGGCCGCCTGCGCGCCACATCACGAGGACGACAACGATGACCGACATCTCCGCGAACGCCTCTCCTTCGCCCTACCAGCGCGATCTGCTGATCGCCGCACTGCAGGACCACGCTCGTCGGCTGCCGGCCGACGCCAAGGGCGCGACGCTCGACCTCATGCGCCGCCGGCAGTGGATTCGCGAACACCGAGCCGACGGCCGCCTCCTGGGCACCAGCACCGGACACACCGGGTTCACCCACTTCCGCCTCTCTCACCTGGGCATCCGCACAGCGAGGAAGTACCAGAGGATCCAGCTCACCAGAACCCATGCTGTCGGCACGATCGCCGCCTACCGGCCTGCCTCCACCAGGCACCACAAGGACATCGTCGCCGTCCAGAGCCGGCCCGACGCCGACGGCAGCGTAGAGGTGCTCAGTAGCCAGCACCGCAGGCTGATCACCGTCGCACTCACGGACCTCCTGCCCGCACCCCCCACGGCAGTGGCACCGGGAGAGCTCACCAACGCGTGGGCAGTCATGGACCAGCGGGGCACCTGGCTGCTCATCGTGGAGGGCGATACCCACAGCGCCGCCCGCCGAGCCGCCGCTCAGGTTCCGGATGCCAGGGCCCGCTCCCAGAGCACCGGTGGTTTCCTATACCGCCGTCTGCGCAGCAGCGAGATCCCCAGCACCTTCGCTGAACTGCACGCTGCCGCACGGCGCAGCGCCTGACCGCTCCCCCCTGACCGATGGCCCGCCCAGCGTCCCGCGCTGGGCGGGCCATCACCAGTCACCAGGGAGTTGCGGGGCTAGCCCGGCCCGGTCGCACGATCCACCTCACCAGCCGCACACAAGGTCCGTGCGGTGCAGTCACGTTGATACCGCCATGAGGGGAACACTCCATGAACAAGGCGCAGCTGATCGAAGCCGTCGCAGAGAAGTTGGGTGGCCGCCAGCAGGCCACCGACGCCGTCGACAACGTGCTCGACGCGATCGTCCGAGCCGTCGTCAACGGCGAGCGCGTCTCGGTCACTGGCTTCGGCTCGTTCGAGAAGGTCGACCGCCCGGCCCGATACGCCAGGAACCCGCAGACTGGCGAGCGGGTGCGCGTCAAGAAGACCTCCGTGCCCCGCTTCCGCGCGGGTCAGGGCTTCAAGGATCTGGTCTCGGGCTCGAAGAAGCTCAAGAAGAACACCCTCGCGGTGAAGAAGGCCCCCAAGGGCAGCCTGACCCGCGCCGCCTAGACCAGCCGCGATCCGGCCTCGGCGCCCCGGTCTCCGGACCGGGGCGCCGAGGCCTTCGCGGTTCAACCACGATAGGTCAGGCCCCCGGCCAGGCAGAGCCGCTTGGTGAATTGACCCGGTTATTCCCCTCTCGTCCAGGGTCCAGGTCCCGACAGACGAAGGAGCAATGGCCATGCCTGCCACAGAAAACCGACGAAGCGACGAGCCCGCCTTCACCTGGCACCTCGCCCTCGGCGAGACCATCGACCGCGCCGAACTCCACGACCGCTACGGCGGAAGAATCCACCCGCGCATCAGCCCCTCGCGAACGACCCAGAACGTCTTCCTGTTCACGACGCCCGCCGGCATCTTCGACGGCTGGACCGGCGAACACGTGCACTTCACCGGAGAGGGGGGCAGCACAGGAACAGATCAGGTACCCACCAACGGCAACAAGTCCGTCCTGCACCATCGCACCGAAGACCGCACCCTGCGGCTGTTCCGTCAGCGGCCCGACTCCATGGCCGTGACCTACCTGGGACACCTCCACCTGGACAGCGATCGCCCCTACGTATGGGCCGACGCACCCTGCGACTCTCGCAGACCCCTCGAGATCGCCCGCCGCCTCGTATTCCGCCTCCGCCCCGTGTTCAGCCTGCCACCCGCCGCGCTGCCCGCCGCCCCCTCGATCGCCTCGACCCCGCAGGTCAGCAGGGAGTCTGCCCCGCCTCTCCTTCCGGACCCGAGCCCCGCGCAGCGAGCCGCAGCCAATCTGCTCGCCGCCTACGGGCGGTACCTTCGAGCGGTCCAAGGCACCGATCTGGTCCACTACCGCGTACGGCCGGCGGGTGCCCTGACAGAACTCTCCGCCCATCACGACACCGCCCGCAACGAACTCGTCGCGGTCCGCCCGACGCTCGCTCGCGGCGCCATCTGGGCCGCCCTGGGAGAACTCCAGGACCTGAAGCGGTTCATGGACCCGCGTCCCGATCGTGCCGTGCTGCTGCCCAGCGAGCCGGACACCGATCTGGCCGATCTGTTGCAGCAGGCGAACGTAGCCGCGATCTGGCCGCTGGACCACTACCTGTTCGCGCGCACCCAGTCGCCGAGCCACAGCAGCGAGCGGTAGACCTCAACCCCGTCCGATACGGACACCCCGCGCACCCCACCCAGGGCCCGCCCCCGTGCCGTCGAACCTGCCGGGAGCGGGCCCTGACGGCGTCCCAGCCGGGCCCGCGAACCTGTGCCCCGTTGGCCCTTGCCAGCCTCACCTCGAGCAGGGTTGCGGGGCTAGACGCCCAGCGAGTGAGTGTGGCGGAGCTGGACCGGCCCCGCGCCGCGTGGCACCTCTCCTCCCTCTCAGCGGGATTCGGTCCAGATCGTTGCGCAGCCCACCCCACCGCCTTCTCACCGCCGAGACCGGATCCCTGATCCCGCCGTCCGGCGTCCGCGAAGGGCTCGGGCGCTGGCATGGCACCGAGACAGCACCGTGGCCCGCGGCCGGGCTGTCTCACCGACTGCCTCCTGCACCGCACACCACCCCCTCCGAAATCCCTGGACTCGTGGAGTGCCCCATCATGGCCACCGACTGGCTCCTCTCGCAGAACGCCGGATTCCGTCGCCTGGTCGAACCGAACCCGCCCGCCAACTTCACGCCAACTTCAAGTTCGTCTACACCCGAGGCGGAAAGGAAGACTTCCTGATCGACCCCAGCCGGGACCGCGACGCGGACGTGTTCCCCACCCTCGCGGACCTGGATGCGGCCGGATACTCCTCCCAGGCCGCCTCCGACCTCCTGGCCGTACACGGCCCGCCCCGCGTCGGCATGGCGGCCAACCGCTACCGCAAGGACCTGACCGCGTCCTTCGGCGAGCTACAGCGACGACAGGATGCCGAGACTGCCGCCCGACGCGCCAGCCAGCAGTCCAAGGCCCGCGCCTCCCGCTGATTCGAGGTCAACACCCGACCCACCACAGGCCCGCCCTGCGCCGCTACTCCGGCCAGGGCGGGCCAACTGCTTCCCCCGCCGAGGCGCCGGGCAACCCCGACATCGGTTGCCTGACTAACCCTCACCGCGGCCAGCGTCAGCCTCCGCAGCGCAAGCAACCGCGACGCGCTCTGACCAAAGAGGACTCCCTGTGCAGTTCCTGATCACTGACGACCACCGCCGCATCCTGGCCGCCATCGACGTCCCCGAAACACCCGACGGAGAAGCGGCCAACATCGGCATCGAACGCGCCGACCGGCCGGACCTGCTCTACGTCGGCGCAGACCTGTACGGGGACGGAACCGTCAGCGTCGGCCACTGGCCCCAGGGCGAGGAATGGGAAAGCCTCGTGCGCACCGACGGCGTGCCCGACCCATGCGGCCACACCACCCCGGCGCACCCCGCGGAGCCGACCTACACTCGCGCCCAGGTCGAGCAGGCTCTCCGAGCTGCGGAGGCTCAATTGACGCCCTCCACTGGTTCGACGAAACATCTGGGTGCGCTCGTCCGGGCCACGCTCGACCTTCTTGCGACGCAGGCCACCTGATCCCGGCTCGCCGCCGCAGCGCACGCACCCGGCTGTCGAGCACTGCATACCGCTCACCTCCTGGACCCGCTTCCGCGCCGTGACCCACGCGGAAGCGGGTCCTGCGGCGTAGTCGGGCCCGGCGTGAGCCGTACGCGGCCGCTTGCGCGGCTAACTCCCTGCCGCGCCACTGTCTCTACCGCCGGGCCGACCGCACGCCTATCACGTGCGCAACCGGACCGGCCCGCTCCTCCGCCCGCTCAAACGCCTCGCGCCGCGGTCCACCGCACGCTGCTGGCCACGCCGGCCCACCACCGAACCGAGCGCTGAACGCACTCCATCGCGCGGCGCCCCTGACCCGGAGAAGCCCTTGTCTGGTCCACCCACAACCGCGCCCACGGACCGCCTTGCCTCCTTCCAGGCCGTGTACTGCCTGCCAGGTGAGCACGGCGATGACTGGGACCCCATCGACACCCTGCGCTGTACCCGCTGCGGACTCCTGGTCCGAGCCGGTGCCGCCGCCAACCTCACCGATCTGAACAACGCCGCACTGGAGCACACATGCCTGAGTATCTGACCGAGGCGGAGATCCTGCCCCACTGGATCACCGCACTGCGAGACGAGCTGCGGGAGGCGACCGGCCAGAACGCCGACGTCCGCCGTACCTCACCACTGCACTACCTGCTGGTGCTGACGAGCGAGCGAGTCGAACTCACCATCACCTGGCGTCGCAACTACCGCGGCTTCTGGAAGTGGAACAACTCGACCCTCACCGTCGACGGCACCCCCCGCGAACTCGCCCGCGACTTCGACGACTTCGTGCACATCTGGAAGGACCCGGACGTGCTGTCCCGCCCCGACGGACGCTCCGAGATCCCGGCGCTGACGCCCGTCGAAGATGAAACGCAGCTCCCCGACACGGTGCGACAGCCGCTCGACCGGATGCGGAAATCCGCACAGCGCAAGGCAGGCGAGGGCAACGTCCGCGCGTTCGCCGCAGCGACCGACACCGGATACACCATCCAGCTCGCTGGGCCCAAGGGAACTCTGCACCTGCACTACAGGCCCGCACGACGCGCCTACGAGAGCTGGGTCCTGGCCCCGCGCAACGGGTTCGCCATGTTCGACTTGAACGGCATGGACAGCACCAAGAAGTTCGCCGGAAACCTGATGGTCGCACTGGCGGACATGTTCGGCATCAGCGCCGCACCTGATGTGCCCGGCCAGACCGGCCACGCCCGCCAGGCCACGGTGAGCAATTCCGTGCGTGCCCGGCGCCACGCGGTTATCCGCGTCTGAGCCACCGCACGCGCCCCCTCCTCTTGGGCCCGCTTCCCGTCGCCGTTACCGGCACGGGGAGCGGGCCCTCTCCCTGTTCCTTCGGGCCGCCCGGAGGAACACGACCAGTCCGAGACAGCACGCCGGGGAGCACCAGTTGCGTGGCTTACCTCCTTTCCCCGGATGGTCCTCGTACCAGGCGTCACAAGGCAGGACTTTCGTGCCGAGCGACCTGGTCTCCATCCGACATGCATCTGCGAAAGGGCTCCTGCGTCCATGTCCCGCCCGCGCCCCGCCCCGTCCCTGACCGTTCTCGCGCTCGTCGCTGTCGTGCTGTTCCTCGCATTCCTGCTGGTGCTGCTCGCGGTGCTACCCGGCTCCCACAGTGCCGGCCACTCGACTCCGCGCCACTGCTCCACCACACCGGCGCGAGCCACCACCGCGAAGCCGGCGCCGAGCGCCCGCACGTGCCCTTCACGCAGCGGGCCGGGTATCCCCAGCCACGTACGCACGTCGGGAACACGTCAGCCTGCGGACGCCAAGACGAAGCCGACCCGAGGCCCCGGACCGAAGGCAACCACCGCACCTAGAACGGTTCCGGCCGCGCCCAAGGCGCCGACCGCGCCAAGGGGCCGTCGCTGATCCACCCCGGCCCGCCTCACGACGGGCCTCCCGGACCCGCCTCGCCGACGTCGGCCAGGCGGGTCTCTTCGTTACTCGTCGGCCCGGCGGAGAGTGCCGCCGAAGGCTCCTGCGTCGGTGCGCGACATCCGTGGGGCTTCGACAGGTCCCGTAGGACGGACCAGTCCGGCAACGCTCCAGGGAGTCTCTCCCGCTCCCTGGGACGCCCGTCAGCCAGCACATGTGAACGCCCGATGACCTGTACAAACTGCTTCAGGGGAGACAGGCGCCGGGGCGGGTCGGCCCAGCGCGGTCGCGGTTGCGTCACTAACTCTTCGCCCCGCCACGGTCCTCCTGGCCCCGCCGAACCAGGGCCACCGCCAGCGCCCGGCCCCTTCAAGCCGGGCCCGGCGCGCATGCCGCCCAAGGCACCGGCGCGCCGTACCTGTCAGCCTCACCATCACCCCGGCCGCCCGTGAGCACTGCGAACGCGCATGGGCCAGGGACTGCGCTTCCTGGGCGCACTCACCAGCGGCGCTGCCGAGCCCGAGCGAGCGATCGGACGCCACGGTCCGCTCGCCGGTGGCCGACCCCGACAGGGCGGTTCTCCTCCCCGGCCGCTGTGATGCCTGGCGGCCGCCGAACCGGGGTGGGCGCCGAGCCTCCGCCGCGCAGACTGCGCGCGCCGCTACTTCGGGCCGCAGCAGTGCCTCTGAGCTGAACGGCAGCACCCGACCGTACGACGTAACACGCAGGTGGCCGGGCTAACCGTCCCCCTCCGCATGGTCTCCCCACCGGGCCACCGGCCCGGCTACGACCGAACGGAGCCACGACATGCCGCCCACCCCCTCCACCTCCCTGTGCCGCAACCCGCACTGCGGTGGCCGGCTCAAACCCCGCCCTGAAGACACCCCTGACACCTACTGCGTCGCCTGCGCAGACCTCGCCGACGACCACGATCAGGGCGAGCACGACCGCGACAGCCAAGAACACTGCCCTGCCTGCCAGCCCTGACAAGCGCCGCCTGCCCTCACGAAGAGGGGCTGGCCCCCCTTCCGGCCCTCGGCCCCGCACCCACGCGGGGCCGAGGGCCGAGCGCTGCCCGCACCCACTACTGAGGCAGAACCGAGCCACCGCGACCGCGCACCTCGGGGTTGTGGGACTTGCCCGGCCGAGCCGCACTGTCCGGGACATCGCCGGGCACCCCTTCCCGCCCGGCGCCCCCGAGCCCGGAAAGGGGCCTCTGCGATGGCTGCTCAGTTCGGCATCGTCCCCTCCTACACCTCCACCCACTTCTTCACCGGCGGCTGCGGTGACATGCGCGGCTTCACCCTGGCCGGGTTCCTGTCTCTGTACGCCGCGAACCACCATCCCGCGTCCGTGACGACTGCCCGGGTCAACTGGCCAGGCCTGTTCGTCAAGGAAGCGGACATGCAGAGCGTCGACATGCGCAGCGTGCCCTCCGCGCAAGTCCTGGTCGCGTCCCCGATCTGCACCGAGGCTTCCCCGAACAGCGGCAAGGCCGCCCCCCGGACGCCGGTCGAGCTCGACGAGAACGGCCGCCCCAAGCCGGGCCCGGACTGGCCGCAGACACGCATCACCATGTGGGAGCCGATCCGTTACGCCGAGGTCCACCGCCCCCTGGCCTACGTCGGGGAGAACGTGCCCGCCTTCGGCAACTCCCAGCTCTTCATGGCATGGCTGCACGTGTGGGACGCACTCGGCTACACGCCCACCCTCGCCTCGGTCAACGCCGCTCATCTCAAGGTCGACGGCATGCGCCCGCTGCCGCAATCCCGCGACCGCCTGGTCTGGTGCTTCCTACGCAACGACGTCGTCGCCGCGAACGGACTGCCCGACCTGCGGCCGACCTGTGACGCGATGTGCCCCACCTGCGGCCCCGTCGAGGGCGTACAGCACTGGAAGAAGAACCCCGACTTCCCGGTAGGGGAGTACGGCCGCAACCGCCAGTACCACTACGTGTGCCCCGAGCGCCGCTGCGGCGCCCGCGTCGAACCCATCACCCGGGGCATCGGCGACGTCATCGATCCCACCGTGGCAGGAGAGCGGTTCGGCGACGGCTACTTCAAGGGCAAGCAGCGCACCACCCGCACCGCCTACGAACAGGCCACACGCGACCGAGTCGCCGCCGGTCTGGAGAACTACCGGGGCAAGCCGTTCATCGTCACCCTGCGCAACCACTGCTCAGCCAGCTCACTGGACGAGCCCATCGGCACTCTGTCCGCTCAAGGCGGAGGCCACCACTACCTCGTACGCCCCACCTCTGACCTGACCATCGACGAGTGCGAGTACCGGCCCCTGACGATCCGCGAGAAGGCCCGCTGCCAGGGCTTCCCCGACGACCACGAGTTCGCCGGGACGGAGAAGGACCAGCGTCTTCAGGTCGGCAACGCCGTCCCGGTCAACGTCGCGTTCTGGCTGGCCCAGCGCGTCCAGGCCGTCCTTCCCCGCTGACCTGACCCGCCCCCACCAGAGCACTGCGCACTGCCCCGGCCACCGGCCGGGGCAGTGCTTCCTTCCTACCCGGCGGCGCGCAGCAGCCCGACCGGCCCGACCGTCGGCACGTCCCGGCCAAGCCCCCGATCCCTGCACCCGTCGTGCCGTCGCCAGAACTCGGGTGATCCGAGTGCTGGAAGTCCTACCCGACCCCGGCGGAAGGCGCGAGACCCGTAGTGGTCGCGGGCCTAACCCTGCCGTCCCTCACAGTGAGGCAGCCGGAACACGCCAGCCCACCCCCGTGTGTCGCATCCGACCGGCTCCAGCAGCCGAGAGCCGCAGGCTCCGCGTAGGAACTCCCCTCGCCGTGCACCGCGCGGGCCCGGCTCAGCCACGACCGACCGCCCACATACCGCTGACAGCCGTCCCCCGTGCCCGACTCGCTGCCCCCGCACGAGCTGCACGAACCGCCGTGCCCCAGCGACCACTGCTGAAGGGACGTCCCGATGACTCTTGGCCAACTCCGCGCCTATCTCGCCGAGCTGGAGCCACTACCCGACGACACCCCCGTGATCATCGCCAAAGACTCCGAAGGGAACGGCTACTCGCCGCTCGACGAGGCTGAGATCGCGATGTACCACGCGGAGACGGAATACAGCGGGGAGCACTACCCCACCCAAGACCCACGTCCCGACGACGTCGTGCCCGCCGTCTTCCTCTGTCCCACCAACTAGCGGTAGGCCCTCCGCAGCGGGCGGCACAACCAGGAGACCCCACGCCGCCCCCGGTCAGCCGGCCAGGGGCGGCTTCCTTGCCTCTCGCGCCCGGCAACCATCGCCGAACCCCGCCCACCTTCGGCAAGAACAGAGGTTGCGCAGGTAACCCGGCCCCACCCCACGCTCGGGCAGCCAGACCGCGCGCACCCAGTGCGAACAGCCCGAGCGGCCGCCTCTCGCGGCCCTGACCGCCCTGCCTCCAGACAGGAAGACCTTCAGTGAACCCGTACAGCTACACCGACCCGCAGCGGCACCAACTGCTGCTTCGCGCCATCACACGCCCTCGCGGGCCGTACGTATCCTGCGAGGCCGAGAACCTGGCTCTGGGCGGAGACACGGTGACCGTGACCGTGCCCGCCGTCAAGGCCCGCGCCCTGGCCGACCACCTCGACAAGCTCGCCTTCTACGAGTTCATCGACACGTCCGGCAACATGCTCAGGGCCGAGCCAACGCACGCCTGGACCCGGCTCACGTTCGTCGGCGACACGCGTGAGGAGGACGGGCCATCCGGCACCGTGCCGGTTGTTGTACTCACGAGCCGGCTCCCCGAAGTAGCCCGGGCGCTGAGGGCTCAGGCAGAGCTCGCCGAGCGCAAGCAGCACGCTGCCGAGATCCGGGCACAGTACTGTGACGGCGCTGCGATCGACCACTACGAGACCGGCTTCTGCGACCACGGTCCCGTTGATCAGGCGGCATACCCGATGGACTTTTCCCTCCTTCTCGCACATGTTGCCGCCCAGCTCCCCGTCGAGAACGCCAACTCGATCGCGGTCACCGTCCTCGCCGACGCCCTGCTCGAGGAGGACCGGCCCACCGACGAGCGGCAGGCCACGGCAGCGGCCCGTTACCTGCTCGCGCACCATGCCCGCGAACTCGCCGACCTACTACGCGCCAAGGCAGGGCTCCACGGTGCGAACACCTACGACTACGAGGCCGGGCCGGGCATGCATGCCGCGGCCGAGCACCTCGCTCAGTACGCTGACCAGCTCGACGGAGGGCAGCGCCCCCGGCCCGTCTCCGACGGCCCGCAGTAGAACAGCGGGATCGAGAACCCCACCGCCGCCGTCACCCGCTCCCGGCCGGGCGAAAGCGACGGTTGGCTGAATGGGAGTGCCTGACAAGCGAACGCATCAGTGATCGCCAGGTGTGACCTCCGCGCGCGGGCCCCGAAATCCGCAACAGGCATCCCAGCACCCTGACCCGCCACGCCGCCCTCGGCAACCAGCCGAGGGCGGCTTCGTACGTGTCAGGCACTCGGTCACGAAAGCCCGGCTCGCGCCCCGGGAGGTAACCGGCTCCCGCTCTCGGCCAGGGCCAAGGCCCTGTTCTCCATGCTTGGAGCAGGTGGCCGCCGCCCCACCGTCCCCGTTACCGCTGCAACGGAGAGTTGCGGAGCTTACCGTCCGCCGAGTGATGGTGACTTCGGCCGGGACGCCTCCGCGAAGCCCCATTTCGAAGCCGAGCGCGACCGGCAAGCCGGGCCGAGTGCACCCACCTCTTCGTCACGCACCGGGCGACCCGAATCCTCCACTGCCACCGCTCACCTGCCGGAGTCTGCGATGTCAACCAACCTGCACGATGCCGCCGACCAGTTCGCCGCCGTGTGGAGTTCCCAGGACACCGCCTACGAGGCGGCACCTGCTCTGCAATGCGTCGAGATCGACGTCCTGGTCGACCTACTGCGCGCCGCCGGCGCGACGAGCACGACCCTCACCAACTGGCTGGACGCGCACACCGTCAGCGACCCGGACTGCCGGGGCCACAGCACACCGGCCAGCACAGAGCCGTCCCCGACCACCTGAAGACCCCCTCTTGCGGCACTAACACCGACTGCGACCAACGTCCTGGGTGCAAAGCCACTCCCGGCTCCTCCGCACCGCTCCCGCCTCGTTCCGACTGAAAGGCAGCCCCGTGGGCTACTTCCTCTACCGCGACCGCACGAACCCCTCCGAGACCGACCAGGACATGTGGAACAGCCCCCTCAACTCCTATCTCCGAGACCACCAGATGGGCCGTGCCGGGAAGATCTGTGGCCTGTCCGAGATGATCCGCCACGTGGAGGCGATCGCCGCCATGTGGTGGCAGTACACCAACCCCGCCCAAGCAACCCTCGGTGCCATCCGGTTCATGAACGGTGGCATCGTCGCCCCCTCGCTGACACCGCTGATCGACACCCCCGAGCTGTTCGCCGCCGTGGCGGCCGAGGGACTGCGCTCCTGGCACACGCTCCTGGCCGAAGACACCGGCCGACGCGCCCTCTACGGAGACGATCACGCAGATCTGCTGCTCCCCAATTTCAACTTCGGCGAGCACCTCTTCGAGCAGGAGGGCGCGCACAGCATCTTCTTCGACGGCACGCGGCGCACCGTTCCTGCCGGTACCGTCGTCGCGATGCTCGTCATCGACCGCGTTCCGGTCTGGAGCCCGCCAGAGCACTTCGGACTCCGTGGCTTCTACGACACCAAGAGCCGCGTCAGCACGACCGACTACTTCCGGCAGGCGCACGCCGTCCAGCAGGGCTGGAAGAAGGCCGTCGACGCCGCCGCATCGCAGGAACGCCCCACCAACTCCTGACCCTGCCCCCACCCGGCCCCCGGCCCCGTCTCCTGAACGGGCCGGGGGCCGCCGCCGTTTCCACGCTGCCACGGCCCCGAACCGCGGTTGGCCGCTCCCCAGACGCTTGCGCCTCTTATCCGCCGCACCACCACGGTGACACCAGGAACCCCAGGCGCCTGGCTGCCCGGCCGCGCCTCGCCCAACGGAAGGGATCCCCGTTCCCATGCTGACCCCGCCACCGGACATGTACCCCGGCTGTACCTGGGCCGACCAGCCAGTCGCCGCCACAACCCCGTTCGGAATCGGCACGGCCGCGACCGCGGAGCCGCGTACTGGGCTGACAATCCGATACAAGGTCACCGCGTACGACCCGCAGGCAGGTTCCGTCACGGTCTCGCCCTACGTGAAGGAGAACCGTGCCGGCGTGGTGCGTCCCGCACCCGACCGCGACCGGCCCCGCACTATCTCCCTGGACGACCTCGATGACCTGCGCCTGATCCATCAGCGGACACGCGACGACTCCACCGCCCTGCACACGGGCCACTGCCGTCACGCCATCAAGTCGGCGTTCACCGCCGGGGGAGACCGAGGTGTTCCCGCCTCCCGCCGCGTGTACCGATTCTGGATGCAGACCGCCGAGGGCCACACCCACCGGTTCCTGGTCCGCGCCCCCTCCCAGACCAACGCAAGCGACATGGCGCGCGCCTGGTGGCAAGGCACCCCCTGTCCAGAAGGTTGGACCGGCGGCCGGCTCGAGGACGGCGACCACATCGACCTCCTCACCTGCGAGGGCGCCCGCGACATGCCGGTATGGCCCTACCCCGACCCGATCGCCGACCCTGTCTGACCTTCCGCCTCCTCTTGCCCAGGCCCCGACACCCGTGTGGTGCCGGGGCCTGCCACGTCCCCGCACCCGGCACCGCATCGCACTGTCCCGCCATAGAGAGGGCCGGGGCGGGTCCGTGTACGGCGGCCGTCAGCAGCGCCGGCTGCCCGACTAACCAGGCCAGCCGTCACGGTTCCCGCACTGCGGCAACCTCTGCCGCTCCTCAACTCCAAGCCCCCGAAAGGGCCTGCCAACTCATGTTCAAATACACCCTGCCCGTCCGCGAGTTCACCGCCCAGCACGCGCCCCTCACCGCCGCGCCCACCACCAGCGGAGCCCAGGAGCCGGTCACCGACAACCCGCACAACCCCACCAAGATCACCATCTACGCTCCCGGCCCGGACTCCGCGCTGCGGATGGCCACCCGCCACCTGACCCTCCTGCACGCCCGCCTCGCCCACAGCGAACCCGGCGCCGTCTCCCGCACCGCCCCGGACGTCATCTACGCCGAGGCCCGCGCCCGCGCTGAGACCCTCACGCCCGCCGAGCGGGAGGAGGAGAGCCGCTTCTCGATCCACAGCGACGACGACGGACTGCGGCTGTCCGCCCTGACCGACGTCATGCGCCAGCGCGGCGAACTCACCCCCTGACCCCGACGCGCCCTCCCCGGCCCCCTGGCCCCGCCACCGTGCGGGACCAGGGGGCCGCCCTCATGCTCGGCGTCCCGACACGCCGCAGGGTTACGGGCCTTGCCGGCCGTTGCTGTCGGTCTTGGCGTCGGAGCTCGGCCGCCGACTAAGCATCCGTGCTGGACCTGGGATCCGTTTGGTGCCCCAGGCACACCCCCCCGTGCATGGGCGCGCTGCCCGGGTTGCGGTCGTTGCCCCGGCCCCAGGCATGGTGCGCGGGACAGCGGCCCGGGGTGCGATGCCCATTCCCCACTCCATCAAGCCGCCCCATCCCCACCCCTTCCGAACCGGAGGTCCACCTTCATGACCGTGCCGAACGCCGCGCTCGCCGCCCGCATCCGTTCCGAAATCGTGGAACGCCCCCACCATCACGACCAGCAGTTCTACATCGACGGCGTCGACGTCCTCGCGCCGGGCGACAGCCTCACCAACGGCACCCGACCCGACTGCGGCACCACCCTGTGCGTCGCCGGATTCGCCGCTCACCTCACCGGCTACACCATCGTTCGACTCGGCAAGACCCCACACGAGGACACCGTCCTGGCCTACCAGCCGGGCAAGGTCTCCGGCCTCGTCGTCCAGGTCGCACGTGCGGAACTCGGCCTGAGCACGATCGACGCCGAGTGGCTCTTCTCCGGCCTGCGCACCCGCGACGAAGTCCTGACCGCACTCGGCCAGCTCGCCGGCGGCGCCGCACGTCTGGACCCCACGGCCATCACCGCGGCTGTCCCCTCGCAGCCCCTCCTGCCCTATCCCCGCCCGGCCGTCCGACCCGCAACAGCCTGACAGGAGCCCTCTGTGCCACTGCACGACTTTCCCCGCGTCTACGCCTTCCACATCCCCCGCAATGACGAGGGACTGCACCGCCGCTTGATCGAGGATCCGCCCCGCTACAGCACCGAATGGAACCCGCCCGCCGGTACCGAACTGCACTGGGGCGACCGGATCGTCTTAGGCAGCACGGCCGACATCGGTCCCGCGCAGCCCGGCGGCTGGGCGAACACCGCGATCCGCTTCCGGGTCTTCACCGTCTCCCCGTTCGACACCGACCGGCACCCCACCGGCATTTCGCTCGTGGGCGGCCACGACGAACACGCACGCCCGGGTGCGGAGCTGCTGGGGGAGTTGACGGAGGCGTTGCGGCTGTCAGCCGCTCAGGGTGTCCCGCGCCCGCTCTACGTGCCCCCGTGGCTCAAGTTCGCAATCAACTGATGCCCATCCTCGCCGCCGGTCCACCGCCTGGGCTCGCCGCGGCGACTTCCTCGCCGGCAGCGCACCCCCTCGCGGTTGCCTGAGCGCCGGCGCACGGTGGAGCGCCCCCGCCTCCTCCTGTCCCTTCAGCTCCCTCCGAGGCTCCTCTGATGCATTCCTTCGAAGTGACCGTGACCCGCACCGAGATGATCACCTTCCGACTGCCCGCCCTGTCCGCGCTGGACGCTGAGGAGCGCTATCTCACCGACGGCGAGGAGATCAACAGCAAGACCGTGGGCCTGTGTGTTGAGTCCACCCTGCAAGTGGACTCCAGCCGGTGCGGCGAGTCGGGACCCGCCTGACCCTTCACTGCTGCCTCTGCCTACTGGTGGCCCGTCCCCATCCTCCCGGGACGGGCCACCGGCGCGTCCGGCGACCGCCAGGGTTGTGGGAGCCGGGGTTGGGGTTGCGCGCCTTGACCTGCCCAGCTCCAGGGTTCCCGTCATCAACCACCGCTGGTCCCACCCGAGTTCGGGCTGACCGCCCCCTGAAGGAACCCACCATGCTCCAGCCCCACACCCTGCCCCGTCCCGCCTCGATACCCGCCCCGCTCCCGCTCCGTACCGTGAGGGACTACACCCCCTTCGCTGACCGCGCCGAGCGGCTGCGTGCGCAACTCGCCGACTTCTGGGGCAAGCCCGTACGCGGCCTGCCCCGGGCCGTTGACCTGATGACGTCCATGTACCTCACCGCGACCGGCCGCGATCTCATCGAGGACCCGCACGCGATCGGCTTGTGCTTCAACATGTGCGACAACTTCGCCGCCGCCTACCGCACCAGCGACGTGTGGGTCGCCCCTCACAGCATGGCTGACCGCATCGCCCGCCACCCACTGGTGAACCAGGCCAGCGTGATCGTAGGGAGCCTGGAGGATGCCGCGCCAGCCCGAGACGGACTGGTCTACTTCCCGACCCCGATCCAGCTCGGCCAGCTACACCCGGTCCACGCCCTGGCCTGGCACATGGAAGGCACCGGCAATGACCTCGCGTTCACCGTCGAAACGATCACTGCCACCCAGTTGATCCCCACCCGACTGCCGCCGATGGTGGCCGCGTCCACGAAGCTGCCTCTCTCCCCGTACTGCCCCAACGGCGTCTCCACCCTCGTCGACGGGGTCCTTGCCGGCTACGGCAACCCGGACACATTCGGCGCGCCTGATCCGGCCACCGCCCTGGCACTGGTGCTGGCGTTCTGGGAGCTGCGCGCCCCCATCGCACGTGACGCCGAGGAGCCCTGCGACGCCGATGCCGTAGAGGACACCCTGACGGTCCTCCAGCACGCTGGGCCGGGCCACGGCACGAAGAAGTCTGCCCGCGGGCGCAAGGGCAAGCGCGGTAAGCAGTCCCCGCGCAAGCGGCGTATCCGCATCGTCCGCGAACCCGCCCACATCCCCACCCCGCCCCCCCAGCCTCGGCTGACGGACGCCGCCTCTCCTGGCCTGGCCGCCGAGCACATCCCGGAGCCGAACTGGCGGGACGACACGCTCCGCTGGGAGGTGTCGATGAAGTACCAGAACCGCTGCCCGAACCCGCACCAACACCGCGCCATCATCGAGGCGGGCGGGGAGTGCAAGCCGGTCCTGGTCCCCGTCAAGGCGCACGTCAACGGGCCCAAGGGCCGCGACGTCGACCCCCGCCGCACGGTACGGATCGTCCCCGAGCGCCCCTGACACGCACCGTCCACCCCCGGCCCCGGCCCCGCGAACGCGGGGCCGGGGCCGCCTCAATCCCGCCGTTCACCGCGCCGAGGAGGGAGAGACCGCGTGCAACGCGCCCGGCCCGGCGCATCTGCGCCCCCGAAGACCGTCTTCCGCCCCGTGTCCGCGACCCCCGCCCGCTGTACTTCCACCACAGGTCGGCGGGTTGCGGGTGTTGGTACGCCAGGGGTCATGGTGCGGCATGCCGGGCCGAGGCGAGCGGCAACCACCAGATCCCGCCGCCATGGTCTGCCCACCACCATCAACCCCCTGTCCTGCTCACTTCCGTTGAAGGAGAGAACCCCGGATGTCCATAGCCCCTCCCGCTGCCTCGCCGTACCCGGTCGCGTCCGCTGCTTCCCCGTCCCCCACGCCCGCCGCCGTACCCGCGCAGCTCGCCCCCACCGTCACCGCGAGGTCGGCCACGACAGCGTCCGCCGGCACCCGCGCTCGCAAGAAGCCCCGCTACCCGCAGATCCCGGCCGTTGCCGGGAACGCGAACGTCCGGGCACTACTCGCCCAAGGTGTCCACCCCGCCAGCCGACAGCCCCTCGCCGAAGCTTCCGGCACTGACTGCGGGACCTGCACGCTCTTCTACCGACTTCAGCTCCCCACGCGCGATGGTGACAGCACCGTGCGGGAGCGCTTCAAGTGCGCCATCGCGCCGGTCAGCTGCCGCGGCCGTCAGGGCATCGACCTGCGCCCTACGAGTGCCGACCAGCCCGGCACTCCCGCCTGCGCCCTTCACTGCACGCACACTGACTGGCCGTTCAAAGCCGAAGGCCACGACCAGAGTGCCGCCGACGCGATCGGCCACGCACACGACCACCCCGACGAGCGCGGTGTCTATGCGAAGTACCGGGTGTTCGGCGTCGACCTGGAACACCAGCGCCTATGGGTCGAGTTGGAGGCCGAGATGATCCCGAACCCCGCCGCCGAGCGAAACGGCACCCCGCGCGTGCCGCAGGCGCAGCGCTCACTGCCGGACAAGCCGCACCTGTACCGGTTCTGGACCTCCTTGAGTCGGCTGCACACCGCCCACATCACGCACCCCCGCCTTGACGGTGGAGGGACGTGCACGCACCCCCTCGTCCGCAGCGGCCTCGTCCGCCTCAGCCCGCCCGCCGCCTGACGGCTCAACCCGCACCCTCCCGGCCCCGGTCTCGCGCTCGCGGTACCGGGGCACTCCCGTGTCCGCTTCCCGCCAGCCCCCTGGCGCAGGGCTCCTCCGGTTGCCGCGCTTGGCCCTTGCCGGGTCAGCGTGCTGCCACCCCGAGCTGCTGCCTGCCGGGCAGCACCAGCGACACGAGAAAGAGGATCGCATGGCCACCGACCAGCGCAGCGCATTCGGCTCAGAGATCGCCCGCCTTGCCAGGAAGCACAAGGGCCTCGAACGAGTCGAGGCAGTCACGAAGAACGGGTACACCGTCCTCCTCACCGGCATGTGGGGCGGGCATGTCGGGGCCATCGTCATCACGGACCCGGAGGGTCATCAGGTCCGTCGCGCCGACGGCTGGAACGTAGGCAAGACCGCCGAGATCGCCCAGTTCCTGTGGGATGCGTTGGAGAAGGACAAGGCCAGGGCAATCGAGCGCGAGCGCCTGGCGGGTCTCAAGTCCGTGAGCATCACTTCGACGGACGCCACCGGCCGGGCAGCCGGCAGGGAGACCAGCAGGTACCACCTCACTCCCGAACAGCTCACCCAAGTGCGCTCGCTGGCCCAGCAGCTGGCCGCCGCGAACGCGGCCGTCACTGCGGCCGAGTGAAAATGGCCTGCCCCACCCCCGCACTGCTCCTGGCCGAGCTGGCCCCCTGACGGCCCCGCCGCCCCGGCACCCGCCCTGGGGGGCGGGGCTGCCGCCCGCCCCTCCGTACGACAAGTCGGCCTTGCGCGGCTTGCTCCTGCCCGGGGGAGCGTTGGCCCGGCCCCGGAAGAGCGCCCCACACCACCGTGCGGCTGCCGCCGGGCCTCCGCCTCCTCTCGACGGGGGGAGGCGACACCACCCACACCCCACTCAGGAAGACGACGCGATGAACCACACCATCAGCACTTTCACTTCCGACGCGACCGCCGCCGGCCTGAGCACCTTCCCCCACCCGAAGCCGGTCCTGGACACGGGCGCACTGGCCGAAGCTATCCGCGTGCAGCTCCGCACCTGGGTGACCGCCGAGCTGGGGTTCACCGTACCCGCCCCCGAGATGCTCACGACCAAGCCCGCCGACAGCATCGCCCGGCTCCTCGGCAAAATCACCAAACACGTTCAGCTCTACGGCGCGGACACCGGCGTGTACGCCGAACCGTGGGGCCTGGCACACCTGTTCCACGCCCACGCCGACGGCCTGTACGCCGCACGCGGCCGCGGCGACGCCTACCTCCTGGGAGCCCTCTACTCGCTCATCGCCGCCCGCGCCCACATCCGGGACCACTACGAAGGACGCATCGAGCTGGACCCGTTCGGCAGCCACCGGCCCGCCGTCGACGACAGCGCGCTGGTCGAGACCGCCCGCGTCCAGCTCACCACCTGGGTGCCGCACACGTTCGGGACCATCGTGCAGCTGCCCGAACGGTGGGAGCTGCATGCCGCCGCCGATCTGTCGGACCTCTTGGCGGACGTGATCGGAGCCGGGGAGGCGAAGTACGGCGACGTGGACGACGACGACAGCATCCGCGGCATGGCACACCTGGCGAACGCCCGCGCCCACGGTCTGAAGGCCGGATACAGCCACGGGGACGCCCACCTGTTCGCCGCCCTGAACTCGCTGGTCCTGGCCGCCGCCTCCCTCGCCTGACAGATGCCTGGGCCGCGTACCGCCGCCAAGTGCGGCGGGACGCGGCCCAGGAGGGGCATAGCACCTGCCGCGCCCCCAAATTCGCCCCGCCTGAGAGCTTTGATGCTGCCGACGCCCCCCCCACACCACCCGCGTACCCGTTCCCGCGCCCGGTCTGTGACCGCGACGCCCGCTACCTCGCGGCAGCCGGCCGCGGAGCCCTGACCCTGGTGACCCAGTACGGCGCCCCGCGCTACTGCGAAGACCGCTCCGGACCGCACACCGGCTACCTCGCTCCACCCCGGCCTGAGCTGTTCACCGCAGGCTGGCTGACGCGCGACGGTGACCGTATCGCCATCACGGCCGAAGGCCGCACCGCTCTGACCGACTACCGGCGCCGACGTGCCGCCGCCGACGCCCTGCCCTACACCTTGACGCGCAGCCGCTCCGCGCAGAACTTCACCAGTCCGACGAGCCCATCCGCCGCTTGCGCCACGCGGCCACCGGAGAGGAGATCAAGCCGGGCGACACGGTCACCGATCCCTCCGGGCACACGGCAACCTACCTCGGCCCCACCATGCGCAGCGACGACGGCGGAGCGACCTGGACCCCCGCCTTCAACGCTCGCGTCACCTACCCCGATCACGGCACCTGGCTTTACCCGCCCGCCGCCCTCGGCGCCGTCTACGACCGGGAGCCCGCCCTCCCCACCCCTGCATCACCATGACCGCCGACCCCCGACCGGAGACAACCACGACAACGAACCCGACATGACCCTTGACGACTCGGATTCCTTCCCACTGCTCATCAGCGCCCAGGTCGAGACGTTCGCCTTCGCGGTCCACCGACAGACCTGCGACCGGCGCGCCGTGATGCTCCGCGACGACGGGAAAATCCTGGCCGCCAACCTCGTGGAAGAAGACCGCGACATCACTGAGCTGACCCGCTCCCTGGCCGCCGTCCACTCTACCGCCAAGACGGAACACGCCGCCTATTGCCGCCCCTTCCACTGCCGGTGCGGCTGCGACTAGGCCCAGACTTGCCTCGACTGCCATCGGTGCGTGTGCTGGCGCGCGCAGTGCTGCGCCCAGGCTGCCGCTGACCGCGCCCGTACATCGGGCCCGCGGTGAACGCCCCTCCCGTACCGGACTGCGGCGCGCCCCTGCTCGCGGACCTACGCCCCGCAGATCCCACCCAGACGAGCCCCCCATCCGGCCACCGCACCTGAGTGAACCGTGATCGGCACCCGCTGAAACGTCCAGGCCACCTGCCGCCTCTGACCCCTCCCGCGCTGCTTGCCCCACCCTTCACCTCACAGACGGCCCGTCCCCGACTCATGGGGGCGGGCCCGGACGAGCTGAAGATGCTCGACCTATTCGCCGGAGCCGTCCTTGCCCGGCTCCAAAACCCCCAGACCGACTGGCCGTTCGAGCACCAGGCCCGAGAGATGCAACACGCGGACCTGACCGACCTCTGAGCGGACGGGAGAAATCCCGAGCAGCCAGCGAACTGGCGGCCAGCTACCGCCCGGTAGCCGGAAGAGCGTCTGCAAGAACAAGAGCGAGCCCGCGGCGACCAAGTCGCGAGTCTGACCCGCATCACTACCGGATGGCCCGTTCCCGCGTACGGGGGCGGGCCATCCCCGTTGCCGCGTTTCTCGCGGGTGTTCGCCCCTCCAACCGCTCTTCCAACGGTCTCTGCGGGTTGTTGTTCCTGCCCCCTGCCGGGTTGCTGCTCTCCGCCGTCCCCGGGGAGTTGCCGGGGGTTGCTGGGGTTGGTTGCTCCCGGGTGAGTGTGCGGGCATCGAGAACGCGGTTCCCACTCCGTCGGGGGTGGTGGAGCCCCAGGCCGGTGGAACGCCGGGCCGGACGCGTTCTCGCACTCTCCCGCCACCCTGCAATGGAGTTGCCATGCCCGCACCCGCCCACCCGATGGCCGCCAACCCGAACGTCGCCCTGGGCAGCGTTCCGGCCGTGCCCGCTCACCCGGCCCTCTACGACGGTCCTCGCGCCGCAGCCGCCGACTTCTTCACCCTCGCCCGCACCGGCCGGGCACAGACCACGCTGCCGCCCTTCCGCGACGGCGACAGCGTCAGCTGCCCCGTGGGCGTCGAGTGGATGCGCCACGACGGCCGGTGGATCGTCCCGGGCCAGCCGGGCGGCCTGACCCTGACCGACCGGACGGTCGCCGGCTGGTGGCGCACCCGGCACCGGCCGGGCAGCCAGTTCGCCCTGGTCCACCGGCTCACTCCCACCGAGACGAGCCTGATCACCGGCGACTGCTACACCAGCCGCAGCCGCCTACTGAGCGTGCGTGACGGCGCGTTCACGTACACCGAGGCGGTCTCCGGCCTGTGGCTGCGCTCACTGGCCTGGCAGGCCGCCCGTACCCGCACCGTGAGCGTCCACCTGGAACTGCCCACCGGCATCGTCACCCTCCACTCCCGGCTGGTCGGTGACGTGTTCTTCCATCCCGTCGCCCCGGCGCTCTGCGCCTGACCACCGAGGACGGTCTTCTCTCGTCGCCTGACAGCACTGCGCACCGTCGGCGGCCCGCTCCCTTCTCACTCTTGGGGCGCACCGCCGTCGGTGTGCAGTGCTGCCGGCCGGACGCGGCGGGCACCGGCGCCGCGCAGCAGTTGCGGCGATTACTCACTGGGCTCGCACGCTCACCAGCACCTGCCCGTGCCCGCATCGAGAGGAATTGTCATGTCCATCGCCCGTACTGTCGTCGACCGTGCGGTCATGATCGCAAGTCGGTGTGAGCGGAACTTCGCACCCGGGTCTCTGACCGTCGTCCTGCACACCGGTGAGGAGCCCGTTGCGCTCGCGGTCCGCCCGACCGGAGCGAGTGTCCCCGCCCCCGGCTGGCCGGAACTCGAACTTCCCCTCTACGCCTTCGACGGTTGGCCCTCGGGCCTGTATCCCACGGTCGACCTGGCCGAGTTCACAGCCGCCTTCGACCGCGTCCTGGCCGACACCGGCAGCACACTGATCGTCGCCGTTCACGCCGATGTCCCCGGCTACGACCTGGACGACGCCTACGCCTGGCGCTACGACCGGCAGGCCCGCGGGTTCACCACGGTCTCGGTGGACGAAGCCGAAGCCGCCGAGCTGTTCCACGAGGACACGTACGTTCTAGCTTATCCCTGGGACCGGGCACCCTACGCCTCCGTGACCGCCCTTGCCCCTGACCGGGTGAAGGGGGAGGTCCTCCCGGCCGCAGACGCCAGGACCGCGACGTGATCACCCGGCTCCCCTCGCGAGAGGGGAGCCCCCTCCTGGCCGCCGCGCCCCGCCCGCCCCGCTCCGGTGCTCTGTTGCCCGCACAATCTTCGAGGACGTCGTCATGACCTTCACGCTTCGCGCC
>NZ_JBIAFO010000025.1:0-78959 GCF_042869355.1 Streptomyces sp. NPDC007088 | reverse complement strand
ACGAGAGGAAAGAGACCGCCACCGCCTTCTGGACACGCGCACACGCCTACTTCAGCGGCGTCGGGATCACCGTCGAGCGGGTCCTGACCGACAACGGGGCGTGCTACAAGTCCTATCTCTGGCGCGAGACCCTGGCCAAGGCCGGGATCGCCCACAAGCGAACACGGCCCTACCGGCCGCAGACCAACGGCAAGGTCGAACGACTCAACCGCACCCTGCTCGACGAATGGGCATACGCAAAGCCCTACCGCTCAGAGCAGGAACGACGCAACGCGTTCCCCCGCTGGCTGCACTCCTACAATCACCACCGCGGACACACCGCGCTCGCAGGCAAACCACCCGCCAGCCGCGTCCCCAACCTCACAGGGCAATGCGGACGGGGCGCGTCCGTCGCGGACTTCCCAGGGGCGCGGCGGGTCAGCCCGGCCAGGTGCCGGTCAGGCGCCGCGTGGCCACGGCGCCCGAACGGTCGACCGTGGCCTTGACCACGGCGTAGATCGCGCCCTGGATGGCCGCGGCCAGAAGTATCTGCCGCCAGGAACGGTCCTCGTCCGTGGCGTCGGGGGCGTCGTCGTCGCCCTCGACGACCTTCCACGTCTGCTTGAACGCGGCGCCCGCGATCATGCCGCTGACGGCGCCGAGGACCAGCCCGACCGGCTTGTACGCGATCTTGACCGCCTTCATCGGCGGGCTCCGCGGCCGCGACGCACGAGCAGGAAGACGAGGAGCGCGGCACCTCCCGCGAGCAGCGGCGTCCGGTTGGCACGGGCGGCCTGGGCGGCCTGACCGGCCTTCCTGAGCAGCGGATCGGGGGTCTTGTCCGCCGCGTACCGTCCCGCCCGGCTCGCCGTGTCACGCACCTGCGCCGCGGTCTGCGCCGTGCGCTCCAGGACGGGATCGGGCGTCCGGTCCTGGACCAGCCGCTGGGCCTGCTCCGCCCTGTCGCGAATCTGCCCGGAGACCGCGGCGGCCTTCTCGGACACCTGTGCCTTCACCGCGGCCGCCCTCTCCTGTGCCTGGGCCTTGACGTCGGCCTTCGCCGCCAGGGCTTCGACGGTCTGTCCGAGTTCGTCGCGGGTGCTCTCGACCTGCTCGCGCAACTCCTCGGGCGTGGGCGCCTCGGGGGCGGGGTTGCCGATGTTGGTACGGGATTCGTCGCTCATCAGTGTGCCTTCTCCTTGATCTCGGCCAGATCGGCCTTGACGCTCTCGATGGTCTGCTCGGGGGCGGGGGTGCCGCCCTCGGCGATCTGCTTCTTCCCGGCCAGGGCGGCCACGGCGGTCGCCACGGCCAGTACGCCCGTGACAACGAGAGCCGCCGCCCACACCGGCAGGGCCAAGGCGAGAGCGGCCACGCAGGCCGCCACCAGGGCCTGGGCCGTCAGGACGCCGAGCAGGCCCGCGGCGCCGAAGAGACCGCCGCCCTTGCCGAAGCGCTTGCCCTTCTGCGTCATCTCGGCTCGGGCCAGCCGCATCTCGTCGCGTACCAGATCCGACATCTGCTGTGACGCCCGCGAGACCAGCACGCTCACGGAGTCGTCGTCGCCCGGGGCTCGCCGCTCTGTTGTGCTCATGACGCGATTACCTTCCTTCCCAGATCCGTCGGGTTCTCCACCGGCGAGGCGCCCGCCGCGCGACGGCCGTCCGTTCCACCGAAGCGGGCCGCGGCGACGGAAGTTCCCCGTCGAGACAGGCCCGCCGTCCCCTGCCGGGGGTACCCGGCAACCGCCCCGCCACCCGTCTGACGGGAAAACACTTCGCGGGAATCGCCGGTGCACCGGGCCGGACGGCGCCGTTCCCGTCCCCCGCGCGCCCACCCCGTACCGCGGTGGCGGCCCCGCCTCGCTCCATGTCCTGCGGGTTGCCGCCTCGACGAGGCCCATGCGCGTCACTTGGAGTGGACAGGAGTGCGGACACCCCCGCCCCCACGCGCCCGGCACGGCGAAGGGCCCTCGCGAGGGGAAGCCCGCGAGGGCCCTTCACCGGCGACTCGGCCGCGGGGGCCGGGTGGCCGCTCGGTCGAGCCGGCCCTCAGCTCACGCATCCCACATGCGCCAGGGCCTGCTTCAGCAGGACACCGTGGCCGCCCGGCATCTCGCTGCGCAGCGCCGGGGACAGCGCGTCCTCGGGGCTGAACCAGACGAGGTCGAGCGCGTCCTGGCGCGGCCGGCAGTCGCCGGCCACCGGCACGACGTACGCCAGGGACACCGCGTGCTGACGCGGGTCATGGAAGGGGGTGACGCCCTGCGTCGGGAAGTACTCCGCGACCGTGAACGGTTGCAGAGAGGTGGGGACCCGGGGGAGGGCCACCGGGCCGAGGTCCTTCTCCAGATGGCGCAGCAGGGCGTCGCGGACGCGTTCGTGGTGCAGCACCCGGCCGGAGACCAGCGTGCGGCTGACCGTTCCGTCGGGGCCCATACGCAGCAGGAGGCCGACGCTGGTGACTTCGCCACTGTCGTCCACCCGCACCGGCACGGCCTCGACGTAAAGGATCGGCATACGGGCGCGCGCCGATTCGAGTTCGTCGGCCGACAGCCAACCGGGCGTGGTTTCGGTCATGTCAGACATTGCTTGATCATACTTTCAGGGAGCCGCCTCCCGCTGTACCACCGCGGAACTGATGGCGGCCCGCCGGGCCGGCGAACCCGGAGGCCCGCCGAGACCACGGCGGGAGACCCGTCCGGCGGCGGGAACTCCGCGCACCCCGACGTCGCCCGGACGCGCACGCTGCCCGGCCGTCAGGGGCACCACTGTCCCCTTCACCCGCGAGGGACTCCGGGGCAGAGGATCATCAACCCTCCGCGCTGCGGGCCGGTTTCTTCCCCGACGGGAAGCGCGGCCCCGGTTTCGGGCCTGCCCGGCCCGGGAGTTGCCGCGCTGACCGGGGTGCTCAGGCGGTGCCGCGCCCCAGGTAAGTCAGCGGGCCCGGGTCCGGGACCGGGATCTCGTGGAACCCGACCCGGTCGTAGAAGGCGCGGGCAGGAGTGTTGCTGGTGACCATGCCCAGGTGCACGGCCGCCACCCCTTTCCGGTGCAGGGCGCCGAGGAACGCCTGAAGCAACCGCCGCCCGTGCCCCTCGCGCTGGTGGGTGGGCAGCAGGTCGATGTGAAGGTGCGCCGGATACTCCGACAGTTCGGGCAGCAGCATCCGCTCGGGGCGGTGCATCAGGTCGACCATCACCTCGGTCGGGGTGGTCGGCGGGCCCACGGGGGCGGGGTAGCGCGTCGACACCCCGGGCAGCCACTCCGTACGGAAACGCGACACGAAGGACGCCGTGTCGGCCGTGCCCACGATGTAGCCGACGGCCCGCCCCTCGTCCTCCACGACGAAGGCCAGATCGGGTTCGAGGACGGCGTACGGCGCGGCGAAGATGTTCGGCAGCAGCTCCAGGTCCGGGTAGAGGGCACGCGAGTCGCCGCCCTCGTGCGCGGTTCGCACACAGATGTCGAAAAGCGCTTCCCGGTCCTCGGGGCGGTAGGGGCGGAGAACCGCGGTAGATGTCATGGCGGGGATTATGGATGCGTGGGAGCGGTCCCACAAGCCTGATTCGGCGTAAGGTCGGATCGCCGGGGCCACAGCCGGCCCCGGCGCGCCCCCTGGCGGCACGCCCGCACCGGGCCCTGATCGGCGGGAGCCGCCGGGCTCGCGACCGGGAACACCCGCACCGCCCGCCGATGATCCGGCATCCGGTGCCGCGATGCCCCGGCATGCGGTGCCGCGATGCCCCGGCATGCGGTGCCGCGTGCCGGGGGCCCGCATCTGGTCCGGCCCGCCGGGCCGCGCCCCCGGCCTCTTCGCCGCTCAGGCGGACCCCGTACCGGTCCGGCCGCCTCGGCTCTTCCGCCCACTCCCAGCAGCTCCGCCGGTGAGCGGCCTCAGTCCTCTCACCCAGCCCCCTCACGCCACCCCCGTCACGGAGGACCATGATCATGCGACGCTACATCCTCACCGGCACACCGGGCGCCGGTAAGACATCGATCCTGCGCCACCTGGCGTGGCTCGGCCACAGTGTCGTCGAGGAGGCGGCGACCAGCGTCATCGCCCAGGCGCAGGCACACGGCGAGGACGAGCCGTGGACCCGGGCCTCCTTCCTCGACGACGTCGTCGCCGTGCAGTGCCGACGGCAGCGGGCGGCGCCCTCTCCGGCCGACGACGTGCAGTTCTTCGACAGGTCCCCGGTCTGCACGCACGCGCTGGCCGTGTACCTGGACCTGCCCCTCTCCCCGGCCCTCGGGTCCGAGCTCGAACGGGTCGCCCGGGAGGCGGTCTACGAGCGAGAGGTCTTCTTCGTCCGCCATCTCGGGTTCTGCGAACCCAGTGCGGCGCGACGTATCAGCTTCCGGGAGTCGCTGGAGTTCGAGCGCGTCCACGAGGAGAGCTACCGCCTGTTCGGGTACCGGATCGTCGACGTTCCCGCCGGCCCGCTGACCCGCCGGACCAGCGCGGTCCGCGCCGAGGTCGCGCGCCTTGCCCCGGCGGCGCCCACTCCACCGGCCCCCGGGCCGACGCCCTGACAAGCGGGGGCGTCGGCCCGGGGCGGACGCGGCGGACCCTGCCGGCGTCCCGCGCGGCGGGGAGGCGCTGAGCCGGCGACCCGTGACCGAAGGCCGTGACGGAACGCCGTGACAAAAGGCCGTGACAAAAGGCCGTGACAAAAGGCCGAGGCGGAACGCCGTGACGGAACGGCCTGAGCACGCACCGTTCCGTCTGGTCCGGCTCGGCCGCGTACTTCGCGAACCCCGGGTTTCGCGCGGTCAACGCGCTCGCCCTCCCCGCCGCCGAGCGTGCGCGTGCGCCTGCCGCGGAGCCGGGAAGTTCAGTAGATGTTGGCCTCCACCTCCGGGCCGTCGCCCCGGGTGCTGTTGATCTGGGCGCGCAGGGAGATCTCGTCGTAGACGCGGAACTCCCTGACGATCCTGCCGCCTTGGATCAGGAACTGGGACACACCCAGCACGGTCACCGGCCGGTCGGTCAGCGGGCCGAAGGCCGGTGTGCCCCGGTAGGTGCCGTGCATCGTCCACAGCACGGCCACCCGCAGACCCGCGTACCGCTGCGAGTGGTTGGTCTGCACGTCCCGGACGGAGAACCGCGCGTCGGGGAACGAGCCGACCAGGGACAGCAGATCGGCCTGGTAGCGCTCCGGGCGGATGACCGTGCGGTCGCCGACGGTGTGCAGGAACAGGTCGCGCACCATGAAGTCGTCGACCCTCTGGAGCCGGCGACGCGTCCACACCTCTTCGATGAACTCCAGCACCATCTCGCACTCGGGGCGGAACTCGTCGGGGCGCGGGCCGCTCACCCCGTGCAGCAGGACGTCCTTCGGCGCCTCTTCGGTCATCGAACCGCTGTAGCCCTGGAAACGCAGTGCGCGCGCCGCCGCGTCCGGGTCCACGCCGCGCTGCAGGCAGTCGGCCAGCTCGTCCCGCACCACCCATTCCTCGGCCATGCGACCGCGCCGGTAGAGGCAGTTGGCCACCGTCCGCTTGCGGATACGGATGTTCTGGCCGCCTACGAGGTGCTCGTCCGCTGAGAAGACCAGATGCGAACTGAGGAACGCGTCGTCCCCACGCGCCTCCCACACCACGTCCTCGGCCTGTCCGATATGGCCGGGCGTGCCGCCCATGCGCATCGTGCTGCCCTCGATGACGCCGTCGCGCCCCACGACCGTGCCGAGACTCGTGTGGACGATCGAGTCCGGCTCGTAGTTGTCCACGATGTAGGAGATGTCGCGGCCGACCCAGATGCGGTCGGTCACCTCACGGATGAAGTCGTCCGGGTCCTCGTAGGGGGCGTAGGCGACGGGGTCGAGGGCCATGGGGTCTTCCTTTCTGAGTACTGCTGCTCTCAGTGCTGCTGTCGCTGTGCGTATGCGTATGCACCCGCGGAGGCGTCCCTTGCCGCCAGGGCCGCGGGTGGTGGGCCGTGAGCGTCGCGACGGGGCGTCCGGAGACGGCCATCGGGTCGTACCGCTCCGCCACCGGGCGAGACGTGGGGTGGGGAGTGTGCGTACGCACCCGCGCGTGATACGCGTGATACGGGGGAACACCGCTGGAGACGAGGGAGGCCGGCCGGGGTCGTCAAGAGGTACGGGCGGTCCTCCCCGCCTCCCCGCCGCGTGGCGGTGGAGGCGGGGAGGCGGCACCCCACGACGTGTGGGGCAGCCCGGGACGCACGGCACCCCGGGCAGTGCCCGGGAGTGCCGTACGCCGTGCGGGACCCCTCAGCGCCGCCCGGGAGAGGACGGCGCCGCGAGGGTACGGAAGGTGTCCATGAGGACCTGGGCCGTGTTGTAGAGCACGAGGTGCGCGCCCGCCTCCTCCGCGGCCCGCGCCGCCTCGGTACCGGGCACGATCGTCATGACCTTGCGGCCCGCCGCGCGCGTCGCGAGGTGGACCTCCTCGATCAGGCCGTCCACCACCTCCTGCCCCGGGAAACCGCAGTCCGCCGCCAGGTCGGCGGGGCCCACGAGGACGGCGTCCACCCCCTCGGTCGCGACGATCTCCCCGGCGGCCGCGCAGGCCCGTTCCGTCTCCACCATCACCACCACCAGGGTCTCCTCGGCGGCGGCCAGGTGCGCGGACGCGGAGACGCTGCCGAACCGGCCCGCTCTGCTGTACGTCGCGAAGCCCCGCCGGCCGAGCGGCGGGTAGTGGTCCGCGACCACGGCCTCCCGCGCCTGGAGCGCGCTGTCCACGTGCGGGTGGATCAGGCCCGCCGCGCCCAGGTCGAGGCAGCGCAGGGCGAGGGCGGGCTCCGCGGTGCCCACGCGCACCAGCACGTCCAGGCCCTGGGCCGCCGCGGCCGTCAGGTGGTGCTGGAGCGCGCCCATGTCGGCCGGTCCGTGCTCGCAGTCGATCACCACGTAGTCGAGTCCCGCGACACCCGCCATCTCCACCAGCGTCTCCGAGGGCAGCCGCAGCAGCGCGCCGTACAGCCTCTCCCCGTCAGCCAGCCGCCGCTTGAGGGAGCGGCGTCCCTCCGCGGCCGTCACCGGGCCACCATCCCCGCCGAGAGGTCGATGTCCGCCCCGCACAGTCCACGCATCCGCAGCATCGCGCTCACGGCGGCGCCCACCTCCTCCTCCGTCACCATGCGCCCGAGCGCCGCACGGGAGACGAACGCCTCCTCGGCCTCGGCGTACGTGCCACCGGTCCGCTCCGACTCCAGCCGGAAGTTGCGCTCCATCCTGGGACCCGCCACCGGCCCGGGGGACAAGGAGTTCACCGTGACGCCGAGCGGCCCCACCTCGCCCGCCAGGGTCGTGGTCAGGCCGATCACCGCCATCTTCGAGGCGCAGTACGGCGTGCGGCGCAGCAGCGGCCGCTTCCCCGACACGGAGGCGATGTTGACGACGTCCCCGGCGCCGCGTTCCGTCATGGCCGGCAGGAAGGCCCGGCACATCAGGAACACGCCCCGCACGTTCACGTCGAAGACCTCGTCCCAGTCCCGCGCCGAGATCTCGGTCAGCGGGGCCACCGGGCCCGCGATCCCCGCGTTGTTGACGAGTACCGAGATCTCCTCGCCCGCGAGGGACCCGGCGAGCGCCTCGACGTCGGAGGGCCGGGACACGTCGCACACCCGGTGGTCGACGTCCGGGCCGAGTGCGGCGGCCGTCTCCTTGAGGGTGCGCTCGTCGCGGCCGGTGATCACGACGCGGGCGCCGTCCGCCAGCAGCGCCCGGGTGATCGCCCTGCCCAGACCGCTGCCGCCCCCGCTGACCAGCGCGGTACGGCCGCTCAGCGGCGACCCCGGGTCCGTGCCGCTCACGCGCCGGCCTCCTCGTTCCACGGCAGGGTGCCGGCGCCGTACTTGGCGGCGCGCACGTCACCGGAGCGGGCGTGGCCCTCGAACAGCTCGACGCGCGCCGCCCGTCCGCACACCTCGCCCAGCAGCGCCGAGGACGCGGTGTCGGTGACCTCCTGGTGGGTCACGGTCTTCAGGTACTTCCCGACCCACAGGCCGCCCGTGTAGCGCGCGGCGCCCCGCGTGGGCAGGACGTGGTTGGTGCCGATGACCTTGTCCCCGTACGACACGCAGGTGCCCTCGCCGAGGAACAGCGCGCCGTAGTCGCGCATCCGGTCCAGGGCCTGACGCGGGTTCTCGGTCAGGACCTCGACGTGCTCGCTCGCGTAGGAGTCCGCGACCTCGAACGCCTCGGCGAGCGAGTCCGTCACCACGATCTCGCCGTGATCGCGCCAGGCGGGCTCGGCGAAGTCCTTCGTGGACATACCCGGCAGCAGCCGCTCGATGTGGCGCTCGACCTCCCGGCCCAGCTCCTCGGAGGTGGTGACGAGGACGGCGGGGGAGTCGGGGCCGTGCTCGGCCTGCGAGAGGAGGTCCACGGCCACCACGAACGGGTCGGCGTGCTCGTCGGCGATCACCAGGATCTCCGTCGGGCCCGCGAACAGGTCGATGCCGACCTCGCCGAACAACTGCCGCTTGGCTTCGGCGACGTACGCGTTGCCCGGTCCGGCGATGAGCGGCACCCGGCCGATGGTCTCGGTGCCCAGGGCGAGCGCGGCGACGGCCTGGACCCCGCCGAGCAGGTAGATCTCGTCGGCACCCGCGAGATGCATCGCCGCCACGGTCGCGGCCGGGATCTCACCCCGGATCGGCGGGGTGCACGCGGCCACCCGGTCCACGCCCGCCACCTTCGCGGTCACGATCGTCATGTGCGCCGAGGCCGTCAGCGGGTAGCGGCCACCCGGCACGTACGCGCCCGCCCCGCTCACCGGGACGTGCCGGTGCCCCAGCCGTACTCCGGGCAGTGTCTCGATCTCGACGTCGAGCAGGGAGTCGCGCTGCGCCTGGGCGAAGGTGCGCACCTGATCCTGGACGAAGCGGATGTCCTCCAGGACGGTGTCCGGCACCCCGGAGACGATCGTGCGGATCTCGTCCGGGCCGAGCCGGAAGGACTCCGGGCTCCAGTTGTCGAACTTCTCGGAGTACTGGCGGACGGCCTCGTCCCCCCGCTCACGGATGTCTTCGAGGATGGCGCGGACGCGGTCGGCCACGTCCGCGCGGCCCGCCCGGACCTGGGCGGAGGGGACGGGGGACTTGAGGTGTCGGGGCATGACGGCTCTCTTCGTTTCAGGAGTGGGTGATGGGGTGAATGAGGGGGGTGAGTGGGCGGGTGGCTCGGTGGGGCCGCCACCGCTCACGGAGTGAGCTGCCCGGTCGAGGGCTCAGGCGGCCGGGGGTGTGGCGGACGAGGGGACGGGGCGTGCGGCCCCGGTCCGGTCGAGCAGGTCCCGCACCGCTTCCGAGACGGCCTCCGGCCGCTCCCAGGGCAGCAGGTGACCGGCGCCGGGCACCGCGCGCAGCCGGGCGTCCGGCAGGGCCCGCGCCACGTCCCGGTGGAACCGCGGCGGGCACAGCGCGTCCCGTGTGCCGTGCAGGACGACGCCGGGGCAGCGCGCGTCGCCCAGCGCGCCGAGGGCGTCCGTGCGGGTGGCCTGGGCGGCGAGCTGGGCGCGGGCCGCCTCACGGCCCACCCGGTGCGCCATGTCGCGGTAGCGGCTTGCCTGTCCGCGTGGCGGTGCGGGCAGTGCGAACATGCCGGGGAGGGTCTGCTCGACGGCCTCGTCGAACCGTCCGGCCGCGATCAGCGCGTCCAGGCCCCGCCAGGAGGCGTACTGCTCGGGGCGGGGCGCTCCCGCGTTGGTCGACATGACGCACAGCCCCGCGATCCGCTCGGGCGCCCGGCGCAGCGCCTCGAAGCCGACGATGGCCCCGAGACTCAGCCCGACCAGCGCGAACGGGCCGGACACCACGGACAGCAGGTCCTCGGCGAGCGCCCCGATGTCCGGTTTCGTGAGGGAGAGGTGGTGCACCTCGTGGCCCTCGGGGAACACCACCTCGGACCACAGGCTCTCGTCGCACAGCATTCCGGGCACCACCACCAGCGGCAGCGGACGGGGCACCGTCTTCCGGGCGGGGGCGCTCACCAGCGGCGCGCGGAGCGGGGCAGCAGCGCGTACGGGGCGACGTAGCCGTTGTGGTCGACGCCCAGGCCCGCGTCGGCCGCCGCCTTGGCGACCTCCTCGTCCCACTCCAGGCGGACCCGGCCGTCCCCGGAGTTGACCACGAGGAGGTCCCCGCGGGTGTCACCGACGTTGCGCAGCGAGCGCCAGGCGTCCTGCGGGACGGAGAGCATGTCGCGCGGGCCGAGACGTACCGAGACGGGGTCGGTCCGGTTGAGCGTGACCTCCCACAGGCCGTCCTTGACGATCAGCGTCTGGGTCTCGTGCTGCCGGTGAGCGGAGACGCCCTGGCCGGGCTCGGCGCGCATCCACGCGAGGTTGTGGCCGTGCGGGTTGGTGATCCGCGGCTCCTGGTGCGGGTCCTCGGTCATCCCGTAGCCGATGACCAGGCTCAGTCGCACACCCCCGCCCGGCAGCGTGCTGTCGAGGAAGGGGTGCTCGGACCACACCAGTTCCCCGGCCGCCGCGATCCGGCGCCGCATCTGTTCGGGGGTGTAGTGACGCAGCCGGTCGATGTACTCCTGGCTCATCGGCGTGGTCAGTTCGGCGCCGGCCGGGATCTCGTCCCCGGCGACCGTGTCGATCAGTTCGTTGTCGGCGGTCAGGTACAGGCCGTGGCCCTCGGCCTCGCGCAGCACCGAGGGGCCCCAGATGATGCCGCCGGTGTCGTCCATGCCGAGCACGGTGAACATCCAGCCGTCGTCCGGCCCGGTGTTGGTGAAGCCACGGAAGATCCATGTCGGGACCGAGGCGATGTCCCCGGCCTTGAGGAGGAGTTCGCCCTCGGAGCCGTCGGCGCCCCAGCGCAGCAGGTACTCGCCCTCGGTGCACACGAACACCTCGGCGGTGTAGTGCAGGTGGAGGTTGTTGGTGATGCCGTGCGGCATGGCGGCGGCGCCGATGTTGTAGCCGTGCGGCAGGCGGAGGTTGACGTACTGACCGGCGGACTGGGAGACGCCCGGCCCGATCATCGCGTAGTTCTCCTTCCGGTCCGATCCCGGCGTACGGCAGTCGATGAACGCCTGGTTGCAGGAGACGAAGTCGCTGCGGCGGACCGTGCGGCGCCCCAGCTCCTCGGTGGACACGACGACATCGGGCATGACTGCTCCCTCGGTTGGAATACGTATGCATACCCATGACAGGCCCTCATGCCGGCAATGTCAAGGGTGCGTGGGGGGCCAGGTCCGGGCGTATGCTGCGGGGGATCGGGTGCCGCTGGGCGCTGAGTGCGTCGAACGGTAGGGACGTCTGGCGCGAAATAACGGAAGCGAGTTCGGCCCGGTCGGTCTCGTGGTGGTGTCCGGGGCACGCCCCCGGCCGCGCCTGCCTCCCCTGATTCGCCACCCCGCTGCCGGACCGCCGCGCGCCTACGTATAGTGAGAGACGTACATACGTATGGTGAACACAGTCCAGCCGGTGCGGCACGCCGGGCGGGGAGCGGAGGGCCGATGGCGATCACGAGCCACGACGTGGCGAGGCTGGCGGGCGTGTCCCAGCCCACGGTCTCGCGGGCCCTGCGGGACGACCCGAGAGTGTCGGCGGCGACCCGCGAGAAGGTCAGACGGGCCGCGGCGGCGCTGAACTACGTGCCCAGTGAGGCCGGGCGGACCCTGTCGACCCGCTCCACGCGCCGTGTCGGCGTCATCGTCACCGACCTGACGAACCCCTTCTACCCGCACGTCGTCGCGCCCCTGCACGACGAGCTCCAGCACCTGGGCTACCGGATGATGCTCATCACGGAGCGCTCCGACGAGGCGGTCGCCGAGGAGAGCCTGCTCGACCAGTCCCTGGACGGGGTGGTCCTGGCGACCGCGACCACCGAGTCCCGGCTCCCGGCCCAGCTCGACCGCAGGGGCATCCCGTACGTGTTCCTCAACCGCGACACCGGCGGCCACGGCGAGTACGCCTCGGTCGTCGACAACGAGGGCGGCGGGCGCCTGGTCGCCGAGGTGCTCGTCGGGCTCGGGCACCGCCGGATCGCCGGGGTCTTCGGCGCGGCCAACACGACGACCGGCCGGGAGCGGGAACTCGGCTTCCGGCTCGCCCTCGCGGAGGCCGGGATCGGCCTCCAGGAGGACCGTGTCGCGCGCGGCGCCTTCGAGTACCGGACGGGCTACGAGGCGCTGCCCTTCCTGCTGGAGGCGGCACAGGCGCCCACGGCGGTGTTCTGCGGCAACGACGTGGTCGCCATCGGCGTCCTGAACGCCGCCCTGGCCGCCGGGCTGCGGGTGCCCGAGGACCTCAGCGTGATCGGCTTCGACGATCTCCCGATGGCCGCCTGGGAGGTGTTCCGGCTGACCACGGTCCGCCACGACCTCACGGAACTCTCGCGGCAGGCGGCCCGTCTGCTCGTGCGCCGGATCGGCGGTGAGGCCGACCCGGCCGGGGAACGCCTCGTGCTGCCCACCGAGTTCGTACCCCGGGCCACGCACGCCCGCCCGTCCTGAGCCTCAGCGGGCGGTCCGCGGCACCGCTCGACACACCTCCGGATCGCGCGGGGCGGGATGGCCGTCGACGGCGGGCCTCTTCAGCCACCGGAGGGGGCGAGGGACTGTGCTTCGGCGCGCGTGATCCGCGCACGCCAAACGGTAGACGTGACGCCTCCACAGGACCAGGAGGGGCGAGTCCCGCGCGATCCGTGGGGTTTCCCCCGGCCTCAAACGCCCGGTCGGCCCGGCGCGTTCCCGGCCCGTGGCGGCGGGCCCCACCCGGCTCGGCGGGGCCCGCGGGCCTTCGCCCGGACCCTCAGGGGTGCGGGCCGCCGCCGGAGGCCGGGCCGCCGCCGGGGCGCGGGACGAGCGCCACCACGTCGATCTCCACCAGGATGTCCATGAGGTCGGAGCCGACGGTGGTGCGGACCGGGCGCGGTGCGCCGAAGAACGCGCGGTACGCCGCGTCGAAGGCCGCGAAGTCCCGGTGCAGATGCTGGAGATGGACGGTGACCTTGACGACGTCGTCCAGGCTCGCGCCACCGGCCCGCAGAACGGCGCTCAGATTGCGCAGGACCTGCGCGGTCTGCTCGCCCACGGTGTCGGCGACCAGCCCCGTGCCCGGGTCCTGCGGCCCGAAGCCCGAGGTGAAGAGGTACGGGCCCGCGAGGAGCCCCTGGCTGTAGGCGCCCGCGGGGTCGGGGGCGTGCGGGGTGGTGACCTGGCGGGACCGCTCGGCGCTCATCGGGTCAGGTCCCCCTCGCGCGCGTTGACCTCGGCGTAGTGGCGCAGTTTGTCCTCGTCGACGGTGACCCCGAGGCCGGGCCCCGTGGGCACGCGCAGGCTGCCGTCCCGCAGGGTGAGCGGTTCGATGATGTCGTCGGCGTGCAGGTAGTACATCGAGTCGATGGCCCGGGAGAGGACTGGTGTGGACGCGACGACGGCGAGGTGGGCCGCGGTCGCGATGCCGAGTTCGCCGCCGCTGTGCAGGTTCATCCCGAGCCCGAAGGTCTCGCAGTGCGCGGCGAGGTTCTTGGTGGCCGCGATCCCGCCCCACTTGTAGACGTCCCCGTGGATCACGTCGACCGCGCCGAGGCGCACCGCGGGGGCGAACTCCTCGAACCGTACGACGCACATGTTGGTGCACAGCGGGATGCGGACCCTCGCGCGGACCTGGCTCATGCCCTCGATCCCGGTGCAGGGGTCCTCCAGGTACTCCAGGTCCAGTTCCTCCAGCGCTATCCCGGCCCGCACCGAGTCGGGCACCGACCAGGCGGCGTTCGGGTCGACCCGCAGGTTCACCTCGGGCAGGGCGGTGCGCAGGGCGCGCAGGATCGCGACGTCGCCGCCCACGTCCCTGGTGCCCTTGAGCTTGACGGCCCGGAAACCGCCCTCCTCCACGACCCGCCGGGTGTGCTCGGCGAGGGCCCGCGGCAGGTCCTCGGCGGCGGCCCCGGGGGCGTCGGCGCGGGTGACGAGGGCGGTCAGCGGGACCTCCTCGCGGACCGGGCCGCCCAGGAGATCGGTCAGGGACTGCCCAGTGGCCCTGCCCACGACGTCCCAGCACGCGACGTCCAGCGCGGCGAGGGCCGCGTAGCCGAGGTAGCCGTAGAAGAACGGCACCATGTGGTGCTTGCGGTGGAACGCCTCCAGCGCGAAGGGACTCGTGCCGATCAGGTCCTCGGCGAGGGTCCTGACGATCGACGCGACGGGCCGGCCCCACATCGTCTCGCCCCAGCCCTCGACGCCGGTGTCGGTACGGATGCGGACCACGGTCCTGGTCTCGCCGGTCTTCGTCTCGAAGGAGCTGGTGAACGGGTTGACGAGGGGAAGGTTGACGACGCGGACGTCGATGTCGGTGATCTTCATGTTGTTCCTCGGCCGGAGCGGGTGGCGGTGTCGAAGGCGTACAGGGCGCGGGCGAGTCCCCGGGCGCGGTCGTCGAGCAGGCGGTGACCGGCGGCGGCGCTCGCGCCGGAGGCGTCGTCGGTGGCCCCGCCGACGCGCTCCCACTCGCCGTGCCGCTCGACGGTCAGCCCCGGGTACGGGGGCCGGTCGAACAGGGGTGGCGGCTGTACCGGCCGGCGGGCGGGGACCGGGGTGCGGACGAGGGCCGGGTGGGCGGCGAGCATCAGGGAGGTCTCGAACCAGCCCGCGTGACCCGGGGTGACCTCCGGGCGGCCCCCGTCGCCGTCGCCGCCGGTCACGCTCCAGTACGAGCAGGCGGCGGCGGTCACCTCGTGGCGCAGCGCGAACGCCTTCACGGCGAGCCGCATGATCTCGTCGTTGCCGCCGTGCCCGTTGACGACGAGGACCCGCCGGTGCCCACAGGCCGCGAGGGAGTCGAGCAGCTCGCCGAGCACGGCCGTCAGAGTGGCCGGGGAGAGGGTCAGCGCGGCGGCGAACAGGTGGTGGGGGCTGTGCCCGTACGGCAGCGTCGGCAGGCGGACGACCCGCGGACCGGGACCTTCCCGGCCCGTGTCGCCGTTCGCGAGGAGGGCCAGGGCCCGGTCCACCACCGCCTCGACCAGGAGGGTGTCGGTGCCGAGCGGCAGGTGCTCCGCGTGCTGCTCCTGGGAGCCGATGGGCAGCAGCGCGATCGCCTCGGTGGCCGCCTCGCGGGTCTCACGCCAGGTGGATTCCGTGAGCTCGTGGTGACTCATGCGACTGTCTCCCGGTGACACGGGCGTGGCAGAGTCGGCGTATGGCGCATGAACGTTCTCCTTTGCGGTTGGTGCCCGAGCCCGCGACGGGCCCGGTCGGAGCGGAGGCCCCCGCGGTGCTGGGGGCGGTGGAACTGGTGCCCGGCCGGGTCCGGGCGGCGGTCGTCGCGCGCTCCGGGGGCGTGCTGGAACGCGCCGAGGCGGGGTTCGACGCCGCTTCGCTCCTGCCCGGGGAGGTCGACGCGGCGCTCGCCCGCGCCGCAGGGGTGTTCGCGGGGCACCGGCTCAGCGGTGTCGGCGTCGCGGCGGCGGGCGTCGTCGATCCCGCGGCCGGCCGCGTCGTCGAGGTGAACGACGCCCCCTCGCTGCGCGGCTACCCGGTCACCGAGCGGCTCGAAGCGCTGACCGGGGCCCCCGTGCGGGTCGAGCACCGGGCCAGGGTGCAGGTGCTGGGCGACCGCTGGTTCGGTCCCGGGCGCGGCCGGAAGTCCTTCGCGTCGGTGTCCACGGGTGAGGTGCTGGGCGTGGGCATCCTCTACGGGGGCGAGGTGCTGGCCCCCGACGGCGGCCGCAGCGGCGCTCACATGACGGTGTCGGCGAGCGGCGAGGTGTGCACCTGCGGGCGGCGCGGCTGCTGGAAGACGCTCGCCACGACGCGCTGGCTGCGCCGGCGCGCGGCCGGGCTCGGCATCGAAGGACTCGACGCCTCCCGAGGCCCGCTCGGCGCCCTGGTGGCGTGCGAGGACGAGCGGGCCGCCCAGGTCGTGACGGAGTACGCGGAGAACCTCGTGCTCGGCCTCGCGACCGTCCAGCAGCTGTTCGCCTGCGGCCTGTTCGTCCTGCACGGCGAGGCGCGCGAGGGAGGGGAGACCTTCCGCGCCCTCGTGGAGTCCCGGCTGCGCGCCGACGTGCTCGGCGGCGGCGAACTGCCCCGCGTGGTGGTGAGCGAGGCCGCGGTGGACGATGTCGCGCTGCTCGGCGGCGCGGGCCTGGTCCTGTCGCGCGGCTAGCGCGGGCGGGCTGGTCCTCATCAGGCGCCGCCGCGGGCCCGCCGCCGGGACGGTTCCTTACGCGGGGTGCCGCCCCGGTCCGCGCGGCCGCCCGGGTCCCGCGGCCGCCGGGCCCGCGCCGGATCGGGTACCGGTACCGCGTCGAGGAGCCGGCGCGTGTACGGGTGGACGGGCGCGGTCAGGACCTGGGCGGCCTCCCCGATCTCCACGACGCGGCCCCGGTGCATCACGGCGACCCGGTCGGCCACCTGCTGGACCACGGCGAGGTTGTGCGAGACGAACACATAGGTCAGTCCCAGGCGGCGCTGGAGATCGGCCAGCAGGTCGAGGACGCGGGCCTGGACCGACACGTCGAGGGCGCTGGTGGGCTCGTCGAGGACGACGAGGCGGGGACGGAGCGCGAGGGCGCGGGCGATGGAGACACGCTGGCGCTGGCCGCCGGAGAACTCGTGCGGATAGCGGTCCATGATGCTCGCGTCCAGGCCCACGGCTTCGAGGAGTTCCCCGACCCGCTCACGGGTGCGGGCCCGGCCACCGCGGCCCCTGGCCTGCGGCTCGTGGGTCACGAGCGGCTCGGCGACGATGTCCACGATCCGCATCCGCGGGTTCATGCTGGAGTACGGGTCCTGGAGGACCACCTGCATCTGCCGCCTCACCCGCCGCAGTTGGGCCGGGCCGAGGGCGTGCAGGTCGGCGCCGTCGAAGCGCACGGTGCCCGCGGTGGGCTCCAGCAGGCGCAGCAGCAGCCGGGTGAGCGTGGTCTTCCCGCAGCCGGACTCGCCGACGAGCGCGAGGGTCTCGCCCTCGCGGACGCTGAGACTCACGTCGTCGACGGCGACGCTGCCCGGCCGTCCGCCGAACTCCTTGCGCAGCCCTTCGAGCACGAGCAGGGGCGGGGCCTGCGTGGTCATGAGAGCGGCTCCAATCGGGGCGTGGCGTCGAGCAGTTGCCGGGTGTACGGATCGGTGGGGCGGGCGAACACCTCGTGCACCTCGCCGCTCTCGACCGCCCGGCCGTGGTGCATGACGACCACGCGGTCCGCGGTCTCGGCGACGACTCCGAGGTCGTGCGTGATGAGGAGGACGGCCATGCCGTGCCGTGCCTGGAGCGTGACGAGCAGGTCGAGGATCTGCCGTTGCACGGTGACGTCGAGGGCCGTGGTGGGCTCGTCGGCGATCAGCACGCGGGGCCGCGCGACGAGCGCGGCGGCGATCATGACGCGCTGGCGCAGACCGCCGGACAGCTCGTGCGGGTACTGGCGGTAGCGCCGCTCGGGGTCGGGGACGCCGACCTCCTCCAGGGCCGCGAGCGCGGCGTCCCTGGCCTGCGCCCGGGTGTGCGTGCCATGGTGGCGCAGCACCTCGGCGACCTGCCGGCCGACCCGTTGCAGCGGGTCGAGGCTCGTCATCGGGTCCTGGAAGATCATGGAGATGTCGGCGCCCCGGACGCGGCGCAGGGCCCGCTCGCTTCGGGTGAGGACGTCCTGGCCGTCCAGCAGGACCTGCCCGCCCGCGTACACACACGGCGGTTCCGGGTTCAGCCGCAACGCGGACAGGGCGGTGGCGGACTTGCCGCTGCCGGACTCGCCGACCACGGCGAGGGTCTCACCCGCGCGCAGCGACAGGCTCAGCCCGCGGACGGCGTGCACGGTCGTGGCGGCGAGGCGGAAGTCGACGCGCAGGTCACGGATTTCGAGGATCGGGTCGGCGGGGGTGTTCGATTCGGTCGTCATCGGCGGTACGCCTTCGGGTCCGCGACGTCGCGCAGGGCGTCGCCGGTGATGTTGACGGCGAGGGAGGTGAGCATGAGGGCGATCCCGGGGAAGACGGCGACCCACCACGAGGTGCCGAGGTAGAGCTGACCGTCCGCGAGCATCGAGCCCCAGGTCACCGTCTCCTTCGGCACGCCGAGGCCCAGGTAGCTGAGGGAGGCCTCGGCGACGACGGCGGCGGCGACGTGGAGGGTCCCGATCGTGGCGAGCGGGGCCATCACGTTGGGCAGCAGGTGGCGGCGCATGATCGCGCCGTGCCCGACCCCGATCGCGTGGGCCTCCGTCACGAAGTCACGGGAGCGCAGCGACAGCACCTCGGACCGTACGACGCGGGCGTACGACACCCAGCCGGTGATGCCGAGCACGAGGACGACGTACCACAGGCCCGAGCCGACGAAGCCGACGACGGCGAGGGCGAGCAGGATCGCGGGGAAGGCTAGCTGGACGTCGGCCAGCCGCATCAGGACCCGGTCGGTCCAGCCGCCGAAGTAGCCGGAGCTGAGCCCGACGGCGGTGCCGATGAGGCCGGCGAGGAGCGCGGCCCCGGCACCCACCAGGAGGGACACCCGGGTGCCGTAGACGACGCGGGAGAGCAGGTCGCGGCCGAGCTGGTCGGTGCCCAGGAGGTGGGCCGCGCTGCCGCCGTCCTGCCACACCGGCGGTCGCAGCCGGTCGAGCAGGTCCTGCGCGTTGGGGTCGGCGGGGGCGATGAGCGGCGCGAACAGGGCGCACAGGACGAGGAGCGCGAGGAAGGCCAGGGCGGCCACGGCGAGCCGGTTGCGCAGCAGCACGCGCAGCGCGGCGGCGCGCGGCGCGGGGGCGGGCACGGTCCGCTCGTCCGTGGCGGGCGCCGGGGAGGTGGTGGTCATCGGGAGGTCCTCACCCTCGGGTCGAGAAGGCTGTAGGAGAGGTCGACGAGCAGGTTGACCACGACGAAGGTCGCGGCGAACAGCAGCACGGTGGCCTGGACGAGCGGGAAGTCGCGGTTGGAGATGGCCTCGATGGTGAGCTGGCCGACGCCCGGCCAGGAGAAGACCTGCTCGGTGAGGATGGCGCCGCCCAGCAGGCTCCCGACCTCCAGGCCGACGACGGTGACGACCGGCAGCGAGGCGTTGCGCAGGCCGTGCGCGAGGACGATCTTGACGGGGCCGAAGCCCTTGGCGCGGGCGGTGCGGATGTGGTCGGCGCTCAGCACGTCGACGAGGGAGGACCGCAGCAGCCGCGCGACGACGGCGACGGAGTACACGGCCAGGGTGACGGCGGGCAGCACCAGATTGCGGAAGGCGCCGTACCCGGAGGCGGGCAGCGCGTGCAGCCCGACGGCGAAGACCAGGATGAGGAGGATGCCGACCCAGAACGGCGGGGTCGACTGACCGAGCAGGATGCCGGTCATCACGGTGCGGTCGGTGGCCCGGCCCCGGCGCATCGCCGCGATGATGCCCGCAGGCACCGCGAGGACCAGGGTGACGACCAGGGCCCCGGCGGCGAGCTGGAGGGTGGCGGGGACGCGGTCGGCGAGGACCGAGCGGACCGGCTGGTTGTAGAAGAGGGAGTCGCCGAAGTCGAGACGGGGGATGCCCCACAGGTAGTCGAGGTACTGCCGCAGCAGCGACCGGTCAAGGCCCAGGCTGTGCCGCAGGACGTCCTCCTGATGGGCCGTCGCGTCGGGCGGCAGCAGGACCTTGACCGGGTCGCCGGAGAGCCGGACCAGGAAGAACGCGACGGTCGCGGTGCACAGCAGGACGAGCAGCGCGGTGCCGACCCGGGTGGCGACCGTGCGCAGGATCGCCAGTGCGGTGTCGCGGGGAGCGGCCGCGGCGGGGGCGGCGGCGGACTCCTCGGCCACGGCCTCGTCCTCGGTGGGGGTGGTGGCGCTCATCGGCCCACCTCCGCGCTCGCCATGTCGAGGACCCCGGCAGAACCCGGTTTCCAGTGCGGCCGGTCGTTGCGGGCGTAGATGTTGTCCAGCTGGTAGAGCGGGACGAAGGGCGCCTCCCGCTTGATGAGCCGCTGGAGGTCGGAGAAGGCGCGCCGACGGGTGCCGGGGTCGACGGACAGCTCCTCCAGGTCGACCAGGCGGTCCGCCGTCCTGTGGTGCCAGCGGCTCTGCCTGCGGTCGCTGCGCACATTGGACTGGAGCATGCTCTCGCCGTCGAGGGTCCACACGGTGGAGGCGGCCAGGTACATCGGGCCGAGCGCGCCGTGGTTGTCGGAGGTCAGCCGCTGCGCGTAGGTGCCGGGGTCGAGCAGGTTCACCGTGGCGCGGACCCCGGCGCGGGCCAGCAGCCCGGACAGCGCCTCGGCCACGTTGGCGTCCGCGTTCGAGGCGGTGAGGGTGGTGCGGAACCCGTCGGGGTGCCCGGCCTCGGCCAGCAGCCTGCGGGCGGTGGGCACCGAACGGGTGAACGGGGCCAGCTCGTGGTCGAAACCGAAGGCGCCGCGCGGGATCATCGCCGGCACCTCACTGGCCTTCCCGCCGAGCACCGCCTTCACCAGGAGGGGCACGTCGACGGCGTGGTTGAGGGCCTGACGCACCCGCCGGTCCCGCAGCGGACCGGCGGAGAGGGTGTCCAGGGACAGGTAGGAGGTGCGGATGCCCGGGTAGTGGTCCAGCGTCACCCCGGTGTAGCCGTCGAGCTGTTGCGCCGCGTCGGGAGTGAGACCCGCGACGAGGTCCACGCCGCCGCTCTGCAGGGCGGCGAGCGCGGAGGAGGCGTTCGGCGCGGGGCTGAAGACGAGTTCGTCCGGCGACGGCCGGCCGTCCCAGTGGCCCTCCCAGGCCCGCATGCGCAGTTCGTGGTCGCGCTGCCAGCGGGCGAAGGTGAACGGGCCGGTGCCGACGGGGTGCGCCGCGAAGCCCGCGTCGCCGACCTCGGCGAGGTGGCGCGGCGGCACCACGACACCGCCGAACAGCGACACCTTGTCCGGCAGGATCGGATCGTGCACGGAGGTGTGGAAGTCCACCGTGTGCCGGTCCACGACGCGTACGTCCTCGACGTAACGCAGCTCCACGATGGGTGACTTGGTCTTCGGGTCCAGAAGCCTGCGGATGCTGAAGCGCACGGCCTCGGCGTCACAGGGCTCGCCGTTGTGGAAGGTGACCCCCGGCCGCAGCCGAAAACGCCACACACGGGGCGAGAGCGCCTTCCAGGACAGCGCGAGCCGGGGCCGCAGCTTCCCGTCACGCCCCCGCGTGGTGAGCGTGTCGAACATGTTGACCAGGGCGTTCATCGAGACCATATCGCCCTGTTTCTGCGGGTCCATGGTCTTCGGATCGCCCGTCTGCGAGACGCGCAGCACGTTCCCCACGCCGGTCGCGGGGTCCGTGCCGCAGCCGGTGAGCAGTCCCGGGGCGGCCACCGCGGGCAGCAGGGCGCTGCCGTACCGCAGGATCGTGCGGCGCGAGGGCCGGCCGCCGGCTCCGCTCCACCCTCCACGTATTCGTTCCATTGAACAACACACCCGTTCCGGCAGATGGAATGCAGTGGAGGTAAGCTAGGCGACATGGGGAAACCGGTCAACACCCGTTCCAGTGCGCAGCCGGCCGGGCGGCCGACTGCCGGTCAGTCCGTCCCGGGGCCAGTGGACAAGGCGATGGAGGTGCTTTCGGCGCTCGTCGCCGGGGGAGCGCCGCACCGTCTCGCCGACCTCGCCCGCCGTACCGGACTGGCCAAACCGACCGTGCACCGCCTGCTGCGGGGTCTCGCGGACGCGGGTTTCGCCGAGCCGGCCGAAGGGGGGAGCTACCGCCCCGGCCCCCGGCTCCTCGGGCTCGCCGCCGCCGCCCTCGACGGGGGGCCCGAACTGCGCGCGGCCCGCCCGGTCCTGGCGGACCTGCGCACCCGCACCGGGCTGTGCGCCCACTACGCCGTGCGGGACGGGACGGCCACGGTCTGTCTGGACGTCTCCGAGCCGGCCCGCGAGTACGCCGTGGGGCCCCGGCCCGGCGCCCGGTCCCCGCTGCTCGGCTCGGCGGCCGGCCTCGCCGTCCTGGCCGCCTCGCCCGCCGCCGAGACGGAGGCGGAGATCGCCCGCGCCGAGGCCGAACAGGCCGAGACCTGGGAGCGGTTCACCGGTGAGAACGGCGCCGTGTCCGTGCCACCCACCTCCTCCGAGCGCCTGCGCGCCGCCGTGGACCTGGCCGCGCGGCGCGGATACGCCGTGGACGACGGATACGTCCGGGAGGACCAGCGGGCCGTCGCCTCGGTGGTGCGTGAGGGCACGGGACGCGTCGTGGGCGCCCTCGTACTCACGGGTCTCGCCTTCACCCTCGACGACGCGAGCGTCGAACTGTACGGGCCGATGGTGCGCGCGGCGGCCGGCTCGGTGTCGGCGGCGCTCGGCGAGCACGGCCCCCGCCTGGGACTGGTGTCCGGGCGTACCTTCCAGCCAGAGGAGGCACGATGAGCGCCGACACCCCCCGCGCCGGGGAACACCTGACACACGCGGGGGAGCGGTCCCGGATTCTGGAGCGTGGACGGGAGCGCGGCCTGTTCTCCGGCGCCGCGTGGTCGGTGGGCACCGCGAGCGGGCCCGCGGACCGGGGCTGGACGGGGACGCGCTCCTGGGACGGGGAGCCGCTGGACGGCGCGGACCTGTGGGACCTCGCCTCGGTGACGAAACCGGTCGTCGGGCTCGCCGTGCTCGCGCTCGCCGACCGGGGCGCGCTGACCCTCGACGACACGGTGGGCGCCCACCTGAGCCGCTACCGCGACACCGACAAGGCACCGCTCACGGTCCGCATGCTCCTCACGCACACCTCGGGGCTGCCGGGACAGGTGCCGATGTACCGCGCTCACCCCACGCGGGCCTCCCTGCTCGACGCGCTCGGCACGCTGCCGCTGTCGGCGCCGCCCGGAGAGCGGGTCGTCTACTCCTCCCAGGGCTTCATGCTCCTCGGCCTGATCGCCGAGCAGGCGGGCGGACAGCCGCTCGACACCCTCCTGGACGCGCTCGTGCTCTCCCCGCTGGGCATGCGCGACACCGGTTTCCGGCCCGCGCCGCGGGAACGCGAGCGCTGCGTGGCCACCGAGGACTGCCCCTGGCGCGGGCACCTCGTGCGCGGCGAGGTCCACGACGAGAACGCCGTGGTGCTCGGTGGCGTCGCCGGGCACGCCGGCCTCTTCGCCCCCCTCGCCGACGTCGAACGGCTGGGCGTGGGCCTCGCCGCCGGACTGCCCGGGGTACTGCGGCCGCACACCTTCGCCCTCATGACGGCCCCGCACACGGACGGCCTCAACCTCCGCCGGGCCCTGGCCTGGCAGGGACAGGACCCGCTCGACTCACCCGTGGGCCCGTCCTTCGGCCCGGACTCCTTCGGCCACACCGGCTTCACCGGGACCAGCGTCTGGTGCGACCCCCGGGAAGGCAGGTACGCGGTCCTGCTGACCAACCGCGTGCACCCCAGCCGCGCACGCACCGGTTTCGTGGAGCTGCGACGGGAGTTCCACGCGGTACGGGACTGAGGTGCGCGCCGCTTCGGGGGCGTGCCCGGACCGGGCGAGCGCCGCGCTCGGGCGGGCGGCCCGCCCGCCCGAGCGCGCCGACGGGGCCGGTGCCCGGCGCGGCCACCGGGCGCCCACGTGTTCCGACCCGGCCGCCGGGTACGCCTCCGGCGACGTGGACGCCGGCTACCTCTACGCAACGGTGACCGGCGTACGCAGCGCCGTGAGGGCCTGGGTGTAGAGCGTCTCCTTGATCTGGCCCCTGGCCTGGTTCGCCTTCGCGGCCAGAGGACGGGCCAGTGCCACGGCGGCCGCGAGGACCTCGTCTGCGCCGGCCACCGCGTCGACCACGCCCGCCGTGAGCGCCTGCTCGCCGCCGTAGCGGCGGCCGGTGGTCATCGCCTCGTGGGCGACGGCCGGAGTGAGGCGGGAGCGGATCAGCTCCGACATGCCCGGCTGGAAGGGCAGGCCCAGGTCGACCTCGGGGAGACAGAAGTAGCCCCGGTCCGCGCGCATCACCCGCAGGTCGTGAGCGAGCGCCCACATCGCGCCCGCCGCGAAGGTGTGCCCGTTGAGCGCCGCCACCGTCACCACCGGCGAGGCCAGGGTGCGGGCCAGCAGGGCGTGCACGCGGTCGAGGTAGGCCCCGTACTGGTCGCCGTGAGCCATGAGCCAGTCCAGATCCAGGCCGTTGGACCAGAACTTGCCGCTGCCCACCGTGACCAGCGCCCGTGGTCCCGGCGCCGCTTCCACCTCGTCCCACGCCGACTCCACGGCCCCGAGCCAGTCCGGGTGGAACCGGTTCTCGTCGTCCGCGTCGAGGTGCAGTACGAAGATCTCGCCGTCCCGTCCGAGTTTCGGCATGCGCGCGCTCCCGTCCCCTCGTGCCGTCCCACCCCGGGCGGGCGGGACACCGGGGCGGCGGTCCGCCCCCGGTCACGGCGTGACGATGGCACGGCGCGGGGGCTCCTCGCTACGCGTACGGCGAAGACGGGCGAAGATCACAGTCAGGCGAGAGTCAGGCGACAGTCAGGCGTCCGGGGGTCCGGGGCGTCCGCCTTCGCCGTTTCCGGCCCCTGTGCCCCTTGCCCCAGGGCACCTCCGGCCCGCGCCCCGTCCGACGGCCGCCGCCCGGGTGGACCTCGGCGGCACACCGCACCGACATGGCCGCGGCCCGCCAGGTCACTTGCTACCTTGCGTCCCGTTTCGGGCAGTTCGCTGATCAAGGGCCGTCAGGGACAGCCACGGGCAGCCAGAGGACAGCCAAGGGCAGTCAAGGACAGGAGCGCGCGTGAAGATCCTCGTAGTCGGTGGCGGGCCCGCCGGCCTCTACTTCTCCCTCCTGATGAAACGGCGGGACCCCAGCCACGAGATCACCGTCCACGAGCGGAACCCGGCCGGCTCGACCTACGGCTGGGGCGTCACCTACTGGGGGGAGCTGCTCGGCGAACTGGAGCGGCACGACCCCGAATCGGCGCGAGCCGTACGCGAGGCGTCGGTGCCGTGGAGCGACGGAACGGCCCGGGTCGGCGACCGGGTCACCGTGCACCACGGGGACGAGGGCTTCGGCATCGGGCGCCACCGCCTCCTGGCCCTGCTCACCGCCCGCGCCCGCGAACTCGGCGTCGACGTACGCTTCGACAGCGAGATCGACCCCACCGACCTGCCCCCGGCCGACCTCGTGGTCGCCGCCGACGGTGTGGGCAGCGCCCTGCGCGAGCGGCACGCCGGCCACTTCCGCCCCGAGGTCACCCACGGACGCAACAAGTACCTGTGGCTCGGCACCCCCAAGGTCTTCGACAGCTTCAGCTTCGCCTTCGTCGAGACCCCGCACGGCTGGATCTGGTGCTACGCCTACGGCTTCGGCACCGAGGGCAGCACCTGCGTCGTCGAGTGCGCCCCCACCACCTGGCGGGGCCTGGGCCTCGACATGGCCGACGAGGCCACCGGGCTCGCCACCCTGGAGAAACTGTTCGCCGGGCTGCTCGACGGCCACCCCCTCATCGGCCGCGCCCACGCCCACGCCACCCCGCACTGGCTCAGCTTCCGCACCCTCACCAACCGCACCTGGCACCGGGACAACCTCGTCCTGCTCGGGGACGCGGCCCACACCACCCACTACTCGATCGGCGCCGGCACCACCCTCGCCCTCCAGGACGCGATGGCCCTCGCCGAGGCGCTGCGCACGGGCGGACCCCTCGCCCCGGCCCTCGAACGCTACGGCCGCGAACGCCGCGAGGCCCTGCTGCCGGTGCAGAGCGCGGCCCGGTACAGCGCGCAGTGGTACGAGAACCTGCCGCGCTACATCAACCTCGCCCCCGAGCGCATGTTCGCCCTGCTTGGTCAGCGGCACTCCCCGCTGCTGCCCTACGTACCGCCGCAGCTCTACTACCGGATGGACCGCGCCGCGGGACAGCTGGAGCCCCTGCGGCGCCTCAAGCGCTGGCTCGGACCACGCCTGGCGCGCACCGTCCAGAGCCGGGCCACGGCCGCACGCGACTGAACCGCCCGCGCCTCCCGCCCCCGAGCGGGAGGCGCGGACGGATCAGTCCCCGAGCAGCAGGTGACGCAGATGCGCGCACCCCGCCGCCTCCGTGTCGTGCCGGGCCACCGGCTGCCAGTCACCCCGCTCGAAGGCCCCTGTCTCCCAGGCCCCGCCCGCCCCGCCCGCCGGCCGGACGGCACGCAGGTACAGGAAGTCGGGCGGCGTCGGCGCCGGTTCGTGCACGCCCTCGACCCAGTACACGGTGTCCGGGAGACCGGCGGCCCGCAACGCGCCCACCAGCGCCGTTCTGTCCACGTCCCGCAGACTACGCGACGGTGGACAGATAGCCGTGGTCCAGCAGCCACTTGACGTTCAGCCGCTCCCCCTCACCCGGGTCGAGGAACTCCGCGTCCAGCTTGATCTGCCGGCCGCCGCCGGGCTGCGCGAACCACGGGGCGATCGGCCCCTGCCACACCGTGAACCGCTTCCGCACCTCGTACACGTGGTAGTCGCAGGGCGACACCGGCTCACGGGTGTTGAGGTTCTGCGGCGGCAGGGCGCGCTTCGCGTACGCGTCCCCGGCCGGGGCCAGGAACCCGCCGTAGACCGAGCCGAAGCGGTCGAGCCGCTCCCCGCGCCGCAACCGGGTCGCCGTACGGTCCGGCTTGCCGTTGGTGTGCGTGAAACCGTCGTCCGGCGGGTACTTCCAGCCGCCGCTCCCCGCGTCGCCCTCCCAGTACTTCTTGAGGAACGCGGCCGAGGACAGCCCCCCGGTCCGCTGCCAGCCCCGCAGCAGCGGACCGACCGGCTGCTGCCGGGGGCCGGGCAGGTGGCGCGGGCCCAGCCGCGCGTCACCCCGGTACTCGCCCGTGCACGGAGCGGGACGGGTGCTCGGCCCAGCGGACTTGACCGTCTTCCCGGCCGCGGGGGCGGGAGCGGCGGCCAGCGCCGTCGCGACCAGGGCGGCCAGCAGCAGGGGCAGGGATCTCGACGTCACGCGAAGCGTCCTCCGGGTTCTGCGGACCGGGCACACGCGACGCGTCCGCTGTGACGGCGCGCCCGGTTCGCCCGGTAATCGACCCGCTGAAAACTACCGGCGCCCCCTCGCGTACACCCCCACGACAGGACGTTCCGGCGACAAAACCGCACCGAACGAGTGAGGGCGCGGAGTTCAAACCGCGGGCGGACCGGCCGCCTTCCCTCCCGCCCGGCCGCCCTCTCCGGCCCGCCCGCCGACACCGCCACCACGTTCCCGCCCCATGATCCACCCCTACGTGGGCTTCAAAGCGGGCCGAAGCGTCAATAACCTGGCCCACAGATCCCGTTGACCGTGGTCCGCCGCAGACAGAGGAGCGCCATGTCCACCGCCCCGCAGGTAACCGACATCCTCTCGCCCGAGTTCGCCGCCGACCCCTACCCGACGTACGCCGTCCTGCGCGAGAGCGCGCCGCTGCTGTGGCACGAGCCGACCGGCAGTTACCTCGTCTCGCGCTACGACGACGTGGAACGCGTCTTCAAGGACCGCGACGGTCAGTTCACCACCGACAACTACGACTGGCAGCTCGAACCCGTGCACGGCCGGACCATCCTCCAGCTCAGCGGCCGCGAGCACTCCGTCCGCCGGGCCTTAGTGGCTCCCGCCTTCCGGGGCTCCGAACTGCGGGACACCTTCCTGCCCGTGATCGAGCGCAACTCCCGCGAACTCATCGACGCCTTCCGCCAGTCGGGGGAGGCCGACCTCGTCGACGCCTACGCGACCCGCTTCCCGGTCAACGTCATCGCCGACATGCTGGGGCTCGACAAGGGTGACCACGCGCGCTTCCACCGCTGGTACACCGCCGTCATCGCCTTCCTCGGCAACCTCTCCGGCGATCGGGAGGTGCAGGCCGCGGGGGAACGCACCCGGGAGGAGTTCGCCGCCTACATGCTCCCGATCATCCGGGAACGCAGGGCCAACCCCGGTGGCGACCTGCTCTCCACCCTGTGCGCGGCCGAGGTGGACGGGGTGCGGATGAGCGACGAGGACATCAAGGCGTTCTGCAGTCTGCTGCTCGCGGCCGGCGGCGAGACCACCGACAAGGCGATCGCCAGTATCTTCGCCAACCTGCTCGCGCGGCCGGAGCAGTTGGCGGCGGTCCGCGCCGACCGTTCGCTGATACCGCGCGCCTTCGCCGAGACGCTGCGGTACACCCCGCCGGTCCACATGATCATGCGGCAGACCGCCGTGGAGGTACGGCTCACCGGGGGCCTCGTACCGGCGGGTTCGACCGTGACCTGCCTGATCGGCGCCGCCAACCGCGACCCGGCGCGCTACACCGACCCGGACCGCTTCGACCTCTTCCGTGAGGACCTCACCACGACGACCGCCTTCTCCGCCGCCGCCGACCACCTCGCCTTCGCCCTCGGCCGGCACTTCTGCGTCGGCGCGCTGCTCGCGAAGGCCGAGGTGGAGACCGGGGTGAACCAGTTGCTCGACGCGATGCCCGACGTACGGCTCGCCGAGGGCTTCGACCCGCACGAACAAGGGGTGTTCACCCGGGGACCGCAGTCGCTCCCGGTACGGTTCACCCCGGCCGCCCCGGTACCGGCCTGAGCCCCCCGGCGCACCGGCCACCACGGTCCCGGCTCCTCACATCACCGTCGGGGAGAAGGTCACCGGCAGCTCCTCCAGGCCCCGCATCCAGATCGAGGGGCGCCAGCGCAGGGCCTCGCCCTCGACCGCCATCGCCACGTCCGGCAGCCTGCCGAGCAGCGTGTCGATGGCGGTCTGCGCGATGACCCGGGCGATCTGCGGGGCCGGATGCGGACAGCGGTGCTCACCGTTGCTGAACGACAGATTGGCGGCGTTCTCCTCGCCGACGTACCCCTCCGGCCACACCTCCGGGTCCGTGTTGGCGGCCGACAGGCCCATGACCACGCAGTCGCCCGCGCGGATCAGCCGCCCGCCCAGCTCCACGTCCCGGGCCGCCCAGCGGCCGATGAAGTTCTGCGTCGGCGTGTCCAGCCACAGCGTCTCGTTGAGCGCCTCGGGCACCCCCACCCGGCCGCCCGCGAGCCGGTCCGCGAACCGGTCGTCGAGCAGCAGCAGCCGCAGCGCGTTGCAGATCCAGTTCGCGGTCGGCTGCTGACCGGCGGCGATCACCGAGATGAGGTCCTGCACGATCTCCTCGTCGCTCAGCCCCGCCGGATCGCAGGTCATGTACGAGGTGATGTCCCGGTCCGGCCGCTGCCTGCGGTCCTCGACCAGCGCGTGAATCCGCTCGCCGACCCTGCCGTAGGCGGCCACCGGGTCCTCGCCCTCCTCGGCGTCCAGCGAGATCCGCAGATCCCGCACCAGCTCCTCGGTCTCCTCCTCGCCGGCCGGCATCCCGCACAGCTCGACGATGACCCGCACGGGCACCGAGTGCACGTACGCGCGCATGAGTTCGGCCCGGCCCGCGCCCGCGAAGCGCGCGATGAGCCGGTCACCGACCGCCTCGCACACGAGGGACACGTCGTACAGGTCCATCGCCTCCAGCGCCCGGGAGACCACCCCGGCCCGCCGCCGGTGCTCGGCCCCCTCGGCGAACAGCAGGGACGGCTGGAAGCCGACGTAGGGCAGCAGCGGCCAGTTCCCCGGGATCGCGTCCCACTGGTTCCAGCGCCGGGAGTCCCGCGCGAAGATCTCGTCGTGCGCGGTGACATAGGTGACCTCCGGATAGCCGAGCGCCAGCCAGGCCGGAACGTCGTCGTCGAGCAGGACCGGCGCGACCGGACCGTACTGACGGCGCAGCGCGCGGTACAGGTCGGCGGGGGGCCGCTGGAACTCCAGGCCGCCGATCCGGAACGGCCGCTCGCCCTCGTGCGCGGGGCACCCCGGCGGCGGCGCGGCGTCTTGCGCGGGAGGGGGCGCCGAGGCGTACGCCGCCTCCGCGTCCCAGTCGTCCCCACCGGAGTACGGCGTCGTGGCCGCGTAGGGGCCCGGGGAGTCGTACGGGGCCGCGCCTTCCCGGGGGGCTCCGCCCCGGTGCCGGCCGGGCCGCGGGACCGCGCCGCCCTCCGGGCCGAAGGACGCGGGGGAATGGTTCACCGGATCGGTCATGAGGTGGCCGCCTCCCGGGCCAGAGCCCGTGTGTACAGGTGATCGACGAGGCTCAGCAGGACGCTCTTGCCGGAGGAACGCACCCGGGCGTCGCAGTCGAGCATCGGGACGTGCTCGGGCAGCGACAGCGCCTGCCGGATCTCGGCGAGGGAGTAGTAGTGCCCGTCCGTCTCGAAGCGGTTGACGGCGACGACGAAGGGGGTGCGGTGGAACTCCAGGCGGTCCACGGCGTACCAGGAGTCCGCGACCCGGCGCGTGTCGACCAGCACCACCGCGCCCAGCGCGCCCGAGAACAGCCGGTCCCACAGGAACCAGAAGCGCTCCTGGCCCGGGGCCCCGAACAGGTAGAGCACGGTGCGCTCGCTCAGCGTGATGCGCCCGAAGTCGAAGGCGACGGTCGTCGTGGACTTGTGGTCCACCCCGCTCGGATCGTCCACGCCGACCCCGGCCTGGGTCATGACCTCCTCGGTGTTGAGCGGACGGATCTCGCTCACCGAGCGCACGAGAGTGGTCTTGCCCACCCCGAAACCGCCTACCACGACGACCTTCAGGCCGTTGTCGGCCGTATCGGACAGCGGTGTGCGCGCGGGTGGTTCAGAGATTGCGGAGTCCATGCAGCACCTCCCTCAGGATGGCGGTGTCGGGTTGGGCGGCGTCCTGGCGCAGCCGCGGCCTGCGGGCGCTGATCCGGCCGGTGGCCAGCAGGTCGTCGAGCAGGATGCGGGTGACGGACACCGGAAGCCCCAGCTCGGCGGAGAGCTCCACGACCGCGATCGGATGCCGGCTCAGATCGAGGATGCGCCGGTGTTCCGAGGACAGCCCCGCGCACTGGGCCGACTCCCGCACGATCAGCGTCACGAGGTCGAAGGTGCGCGCGTCGCCCTCGGTCCTGCCGCTCGTGACGAGGTACATCCGGTCCGGGGAGCCCACCTCGGCCGGTCCGCGCGGGGTCACGAGGAGCCGGCGTTCCGGGCCGGGGTGCGCGGCTCGGCCCGTAGGTACGTCCCGATCGCCGAGACCAGCAGGGTCATCTCCTGGCCCACGTAGCCCGGGTCGGCCTCCTCGGCGGCGACCACCGCGAGATGCGCGCCCTCGCCCGCGTCCACGATGAGCAACTGGCCGCCGTGGTACTCCGTCATCGAGTGCCGCACCCCGCCGGAGTGGTCGCCGAACTCCATCGAGGCCCCCTGCGCGAGCGCCTGGATACCCGAGCAGATGGCCGCGAGCTGGTCGGCCTGGTCGAGCGTGAGGTGGCGGCTCCAGCAGAGCTTGAGCCCGTCCCGGGACAGCACGAGGGCGTGCCGGGTACCGGGGGTGCGCTCCAGCAGGTTCTCCAGGAGCCAGGTCAGGCTGTTGTCAGTCGTCGGCATGGTGTGCGCGGGCGGGGCCGGAGCGGCGCTCCGGCGGGGTGCCCTTGTCTCCAATCGCGTTCGCCGGGCTGGGGGGAGGACGTACGGGGCCAGGGGCCCGGTGCGGGCCCCCGGCCCCCGGCTCAGTCGGAGGGGGGAAGGGCGGGGTCGGCGCCGTCGGCGCTCCGGCCGTCGGTCTGGGACGGCCGGGGGCCGCCGTGGCGGGGAGCGGTGGCGTGTCCTTCCTGCGGCGCCGCGGACGCGTTCCGCCCGGCGCGCACCGCGCGGTGGAAGGAGCCGAACAGCCGCCCCACGTCGCGCACGGGCGGCGGCCCCGCCTCCCCTTCCGGCGTCGCGGCGAAGCCCTGGTCGACCGCCGCCATGGTGCGGCCCGGAGGCCGCACCGGCAGCCCGTGCTCGGTGGAGACCCGGGGGCCGGGACCGGCGGGCGCGGGGATCACCGGATGGGTGGGCGGGTGTCCTTCCTGGCCGGAGGACGACCGGGGGACGGCTTCACCGGAGCTTTCGCCGTAGGTCCTGGACGCGGGGGAGCGGGCCGGGAGCGGGGGCGCCTCGTCCTGCCGGCCGGCCGGGCCCGGGGCCGGTGCGGCAGCCGGTGCCGTCGGCGGCGCGGATTCCGCCGCCGTCCCCGTCCCCGGCCGCCGGCCGCCCACCGCCGGGGCCGCGCCGCTCGCGGGCGGGGCGGCCGCGTGCCGGACTCCGGGCGAGGGGCTCGGAGCGGCGGGCGGGGAGGGCGGCGTCGCGGTGTCCCCCGGCCCCCGCTCCTGCTCTGCGACGTCGCCGCCCGCGCCGTCAGGCGTCCCGGCGGTCGTCGCCCTGCCCGCGGCCTCGCGCGCCAGGGTGTCGGCGCGTTCGGCCCGTCGCCGCGCGCGGTCCACGGGCGGTGCGCCCGGGGAGGTGACGGCGGGCAGTCCGCTCTTCTGCGCGTCGAGCGGGTGCGGAGGCTGACGCTGGGCGATGTGCTCGGAGGGGATGAGGATCACCACCCCGGTGCCACCGCGAGAGGAGGGACGGAAGTTGACGGTCAGCCGGAAGCGGTGCGCGAGGATGCCGACCACGTTGAGTCCGTAGTGGTGGTTGCGGAACTCGGCCAGGTCCAGGACCCGCCCCGCGATGCAGTCCTCCAGGTAGGGCAGGGCCGCAGGCGGGATCTTCAGCCCGCTGTCCTCGACGGTCACGATGATCCCGGCGGTGCGTTCCTCGACGTAGACGTGTACCTCGTCCATCGGCGGGGAGTACTGGGCGGCGTTGTTGATCACCTCGGCCAGCAGGTGCATGATCGCCTCCGCCGAGCGGCCGACGATCGCGAGCTTGCTGTCGTTGTGCGTCTTGACCCGCCGGTAGGACTGGATCTTGCCGATCGCCCCGCGCAGGATGCTCTCCATCGCGATCGGCCTCGTCCACAGCCGGCTGCCCCGGCCGCCCACCATCCAGGCGATGCGGTCCGCGGACAGGGCGAGCTGGGAGGCGGTCTCGTCGAGGAAGAACAGGTCCTTCAGGGCCTCCTGGCCGTAGCGGAACTGCATGTCCCGCAGGTGGTGCAGGATCGTGGTGTTGCGCGCCTGCACCTTGGTCAGCACGTGCCGGACCATGCCGTAGGCGACCTTGGCCCGGCGCACCCCGGTGTGGGTCGTCCACGCGAACTCGTCCAGCGCCTTCGCGAGGCGGGGGTCCTCCGGGAGGTGCACGCGGTGCAGGGCGTCCCCGTGGTTCTTGTTGTCGCGGAAGCGGCTCACCACGAGCGGCACGGTCTCCCCGGCGTAGCGCTCGACGTCCTGGTCCAGCGCGTGGAAGCGCCGTTCGGCCTCCTGGGCGGTCAGCCGGGCGCCCGCCACCCGTTCCTGGGCGCGCGCCAACTCCTCCGTGAACGTCCGCAGCACGGCCACCAGTTGGGGGTCCGAGGGCAGTGGCACCGAGGCCAGCGCCTCGTCCGCCCCGCTACCCTCCCGCAGGCGTTCGACGAGGAGGGGGAGGACCGTGTGTGCGATCCGGGCGCCCTCCGCGCCGTGCTCGGCCAGCCGTGACCTGGCCGCGGCGCTCTCCGCCTCGGCCCGCGCGGTACGGCGCCGGTCCGCGCGGACCAGTGCCTGCGTCCGGGCCGCCGTCACAGCCAGGCACAGCCAGGCCACCACCCCCGTCCACCCCACCCACGGCCGGGCCGGGGCGGGCGCGCTCAGCCACACCGTCCCCGCCCCGGCCGCCGCCGCGAGGAGGGTGGCCAGAGCGGGCAACGGGGACACGGGCCGGGGGCTGCCCGAGCGGCGCGGACGTTGGGGGGCAGACACTGACATTCCGCGGTCCCTCGGAGTCGGAGTGGTGGGGGCGGTGGACGGAGGTGGTGTACCGGGAGGGCGTACGGAGCGGCGGGAGGTGGGGCGCGGCTCCGCATTCGGCGGTCACTCTAATCACGCCCCGAGCCGACTGATCCACCTCAGCGCATCGCTCCCCCACGATGGTGGTGTTTCCCGTCGATTCCCCGCCCTGGCGACTCCACGCGTGATAGATGCGCGTGCGTCGCCGGTCAGGGAGGGGCGGGTTCGGTCATGCCGAGGCCAGGACCCCACGGGCACCGTGCGTGTGTTCGATCCTTCGGTCTCGACGGTCGGGGTGAGCGGCCGTCGGTACTCGGCCGTCGTTCTCAGCCCTCGCGCCCCCGGGACGCGGCGGCGCCCCACGGGAAGCCGGTGCCCCGGGACCTGCGCCCGGGAGAGGTCGCGGCCCTCGGCGTCGCCCACGGCCGACCCGGGCGGTTGCCGTCGACCGGGTCCTCGTCCTGGAGGAGGAGCGCGTCGTGGAGGAAGGCCCGCACGAGGCGCTCGTCGCCGCGGGCGGCCGGTGCGCGGCCCTGTGCGGCCGGGTTCGCGGCCCTGTGGGGCGCCTGGTCGGCACGGACCGGGGGCGAGGCGACCGGAGCGTCGCCGGCCGGGGCCGCGGTGCCGCCGACCAGGCCCGTAGGGTTGTCCGGCCATCACACCTGCGATGATGTGATCGAAAGATCAACGGAAAATGACCCGGGGGGGCCATGGGAACTGTCGGAACCGCGCTGCACGAACTGAGAACGGCGCAGAAGTCGTCCAAGGGTGTATCGCTCTACTCACGCTTCGTGAACCGGCCCGCCGGACGCTGTCTGGCCGCCGTGTCCCACGGGCTGCGTCTGACCCCGAATCAGGTCACCCTCGTCAGTGCCCTGTTCAGTTTCGCCGCCGTGGCCGGACTCGCGGTCGGCACGCCGGACTGGAGTCTTGGGCTGCTGGTCTGGCTCGGGCTCGCGATCGGCTTCGCCTTCGACTCCGCGGACGGGCAACTGGCCCGCCTGCGCGGGGGCGGCAGCGCGGCGGGGGAGTGGCTGGACCACGTCGTGGACTGCGCCAAGATCACGGCCCTGCACGCCGTGGTCCTGATCGCCTTCTACCGGCACCCCGCCGACTTCGGTACCGAGGACCGGGCCTGGCTGCTGGTGCCGCTCGCCTTCCAGTTCGCCGCCGTCGTGACCTTCTTCGGCGGGCTGCTCACCGAGAAGCTGAAGCCCCGGCCCGCCCCCGGCGCACCGGCCGAGTCCCCCTCCACGGCGCGCGCGCTCGCGCTGCTGCCCGTGGACCACGGCGTGTTCTGCCTGGTCTTCCTGCTCCTGGGAGCGGGGCCGGGTTTCCGCTGGGCCTACACGGCCCTCGGCGCCGCGGCCGTGCTCTTCCTGCTGGCCTTCCTCACGAAGTGGTTCCGGGAACTGAGCGCAGTTCAGCGCTGAAGGCGGCCGGGGGCTCCGGCTGAGCGAGCACGTCCAGCGCGCGGCGCAGCTGTGTGCTGGACGTGTGCACGGTGTAGGGGAAGTAGACGACGTCGACACCGACCTCGGCGAAGTCCCGCTCCAGCTTGTCGCCCTTGGGCGTACCGCGCCAGTCGTCGCCCTTGAAGAGCACGTCGAAGCGGACCTGCCGCCACGTGTCCACCTTGTCCGGGACGGTCTCGACGAAGGCCGCGTCGACGTACTTGACGCTGCGTACGATCTCCAGCCGCTCGACAAGCGGAATCATCGGGCGGCGGCCCTTGGCGCGCTCGCACATCTCGTCCGAGACCACTCCGGCGATCAGGTAGTCGCACTGACTCCGGGCGTGCCGGAGGATGTTGAGATGTCCGATATGGAAGAGATCGTACGCGCCTGGTGCGTAACCGACTCGATACGGTATGCCGGTCGTCATCTGGGAAACCCCCCTGGTCTCGTTCGCGCCCTTCGTGCGGTGCGATGTCCGACGATAGCGTGCGCGTATCCCCTGGTGTGACTGAACGATTAGGCTATATACGGTTCGCCTGCGAGGGGAAACAGTCCGCACCTGGGCGAATGCAGGGGGAAGGGGAACGCTGCGTGACAGCGAATGAGAACTCCGGGGCGATACCGGTTCCGGAGCCCTCCGGGCCGGCGCACACCGGAAACGGAACCGGAACAACTGACTCCGCGAGGGCCTCGGACGGGGGCCGCGAGGCCGCCGCGCCGGCGCGCGCGACGAGCGGCCGGCGGACGCCGGGTGGGCGGCGGCGCACGCTGCTGATGGTCTCCACCAACTACGCGCCCGAGCACGCCGGGATCGGCCCGTACGCCACCCAGATCGCCGAGCACTGGGCGGCGAGCGGCCACGACACCCACGTCCTGGCCGGGATGCCGCACTATCCCGCGTGGTCCGTGGACCCCGCGTACACGGGTGCCTGGCGCCGTGTCGAGGACCGCAACGGTGTCACCGTGCACCGTCGCAGGCACACCGTGCCGCCCCGCCAGACCGCGGCCCGCCGCGCCCTGTTCGAAGGCACGATCCTGCTCCACGGAGCCGTGGCCCCGCCCCGGATGAGCCGCCCGGACGCCGTGCTCGCGCAGATGCCCAGCCTCGCCGGAGGGGTCCTCGCGGCACGGCTCGCGCACCGCTGGAAGGTGCCGTACGTCCCCGTCGTCCAGGACCTCATGGGCGCCGCCGCGGCCCAGAGCGGAATCCGCGGCGGCGACCGCGCCGCGAGCCTCGCCGCGCGCGCCGAGTCCTTCGCCCTGCGCCGCGCGACCCTCGTGGGCGTCATCCACGAGACCTTCGTGGCGAAGGTCGAGGCGCTCGGCGTCGCCCCCGGACGTATCCGCCTGGTCCCCAACTGGTCGCACGTCGAGAGCCCCACCGGCGACCGTGCCGCGACCCGGGCCCGGCTCGGCTGGGCCCCCGGGCAGACGGTCGTCCTGCACTCCGGCAACATGGGCCTCAAGCAGGGCCTCGACGTCCTGGTCGAGTCCGCCCGCAGGGACCCCGCCGTGCGCTTCGTCCTCATGGGGGACGGCAACCAGCGCGCCCACCTGGAGGAACTCGGCGCGGGCGTGCCCAACCTGGACTTCCTGCCGCCCGCGGAGGACGGACAGTTCATGGACGTGCTCGCCGCCGCCGACGTGCTCGCCGTCACCCAGCGCGCCTCCGTCCTCGACATGAGCGTGCCCTCCAAACTCACCTCGTACTTCGCCGCGGGCCGTCCGGTGCTCGCCTCGGTCGCCGCCGAGGGCGGAACGGCGCAGGAGGTGCGGCGCTCCGGAGCCGGGGTGCTGGTCGTGCCGGAGGACCCCGAAGCCCTCCTCAAGGAAGTGCGTAGACTCGCTGACGATCCGGCCCACGCCGGAGCGCTGGGGGAGGCGGGCCCGCGTCATGTCGCGGCCCATCTGACGCGTGAGGCGGGACTCGCCCGCATCGACGCACTCATCGAAGAGGCCATGGGGGGTCTGCGCACATGACCGACACGCATGTCCGGGCGGCGGGGGACGACGAACCGGACCTCTTGCGGGACCAGTTCCGTCAACTCCTGCGCTACCGCTGGCTGATAGGCGGCGGCATAGGCATCGGACTGGTCGGTGGCGCCTATCTCGGAATCACCTCCTCCGAGTCCTACGCGGCGAACAGCGACATCGTGGTGCGCACCCCCACCACCAACCCCTTCGACGGGTCGGCGGCGCCGGACAAGAACGTCAACATGAACACCGAGCGGCAGACGGCGCTCAGCACCAACGTCGCCGAGATCGCAGCGAAGAAGCTCGGACAGCCCTCCCTGGCCCGCGAGTTGAAGAAGAACCTCCAGGTCACCAACCCGCCGCAGAGCCTGACCCTGCGCTTCACCTACACCGACGGCTCGCCCACGGAGGCCGCCCGCCGCGCCAACCTCCTCTCCCAGGCGTATCTGGACGCGAGCGAGAAGAAGTGGTCGGACCTGCGCGACGGCATGGTCAAGCGGCTCACCAATCAGGTCAACCCGCTCGGCAAGAAGCAGAACCAGCTCGCGAGCGACCTCGACACCATGACCGAGGGCTCCTCCGCCTACGACGCCCTGCAGACGCAGAACGTCAATCTCAAGAGCCGCATCAGCGACCTCCAGAACCAGATCGACAGCCTCAAGGGCCTCGACATGGCCGCCGGGTCGATCACCCAGAAGGCGAGTCCGCCCGACTCCGCCGACGGCCTCGGGGTGTTCATGTCCCTCGCCCTCGGCGGCGCCCTCGGCATCGCGCTCGGGCTGCTCGGCGCCTGGGTCCGGCTCGTCTTCGACCCCTCGCCCCGCTCCACCGGCGACGTCGCGCGTGCCGTGCGCGCGCCCGTCCTCGGCTCCCTGCCGCACGGCGCGGGCAAGGCGTTGCTGGCCGGTGAGCTGACCGACTCGCGCACCGCCGAGGAGTACCGCTCGGTCGCCTTCCGGCTCGCCTACGACTCCCGGTTCGCCGACCGCCGCAGGCTCCTGGTGGTCGCCGCCCGCGACGCGAGCATCCAGGCCGCCGCGGCCGTGGCCTCCAACCTGGCCGCCTCCTTCGCGGAGACCGGCAAGGACGTCCTGCTCGTCGAGGCCGACCTGCGCACCCCGACTCTCGGGGGACGGCTGCGCACCCGCTCGGGCCGCCCGCGCTGGAGCCTGCCGCCGGACGCCGACGAGAACGGCTGGCCCGGACCGCGGCCGCTCACCGTCGACGCGGGGGAGTCGGGCACCTTCGACCTCGTTCCCGGGGAGCGCGTGCGCAACGTGGCCCGCGCGCTGACCTCGGCGCGCGCCACCCGGCTCATCGACGAGGCCGACGAGTCCGGCGCCACCGTCGTCGTCCTCGCCCCGCCCGTCCTCGCCTACGCGGACGCCCTCGCCCTGGTGGACCGGGTCGACGGCGTCGTCATCGTGTGCGACATGCGCAGCGTGCACCGCACCGAACTGGCCCGCATCCGCGAGCTGATCGTCGGCGCGGGCGGGACCGTCCTCGGCGCCGTCACCCACGACGAGGGCGGCAGGTCCGCGAAGCGCAAGGGCAGCGGCGGCCGCCGCGCGGGCGGCGCCGAACGGCCGGGACCGGCCTCCGGCCCCGGCCGGCCCCCGGCGGCCCCGGAGCCCGACCCCGTACGCCCGGTACGGGACGGCAGCGAGACCGTCACCCTGCGCACCCTGCGCCCCGAGGACCTGCGAACGGGCGACAAGAGATGAGACGTTCGGCCACGGTCGCGGCCTCCGTGCTCGACCAGGCCGCGTCCAGCCTGACCAACATTCTGGTCCTGGTGATCGTGGCCCGGGTCTCGACCGCCGCTGGCTTCGCCGCCTTCTCGATGGTCTACGTGACCTTCACGGTGCTGCTCGGGCTCAACATGTCGTACGTGGGGCAGGTGGTGGTGCTGGAGCGCGGGGAGCCGGGCGCGCTGGGCGCCGCCTGCCGCTCCGCGACGGCCTTCACCGCGTACGCCTCGGTCCTCGCCGGACTGCTGCTCGTCGCGGGCGGGGCCCTGGCCGGCGGCGCCTCCGGGCACGCCTTCCTCGCGCTCGGCGCCGTCCTGCCGCTCGTGCTGCTCCAGGACGGGGCGCGCTACAGCTTCTCCGCCCTCCAGGCCCCGCACCGCGCACTGGCCGCCGACGCCCTGCGGCTGGCCTGCGTGGTGCCCGCCCTGCTCGTCCAGCCGCACCACGCGGGCCCCGCCCGCTTGGTCGTGGTGTGGGGCCTGTCGGCGCTGCCCGCGCTGCTGCTGTCCCTCGTGCTGCTGCGGCCGTACGTGAAGGGGGCGCGGGCCTCGCTCGGCGCCTACCTCGAACGGGGCCACCTCGGGCAGCGCTTCGTCGTCGAGTTCGCCGTCGGCAACGCCTCCAGTCAGCTCGCGGTGCTCGGCCTCGGCCTGTTCGCGAACCCGCTGGCCGTCGGCGCGCTGCGCGGGGCGACGACCTTGTTCGGACCGCTGAACGTCCTGTTCACCTCGGTCAACGCCTTCGGGCCGCCGGTCCTCGGCCGCTTCGGCGGACGCCGGGCCACCTCGCGGGCCGCCGCCCTGCTCGGCCTCGTCCTCGGCGCGGTGGCCCTGGGCTGGGCCGCCGTGCTGTACGCCCTGCCCGACTCGATGGGCCGCCGTCTCCTGGGCGCCACCTGGCAGTCCACCGCGCACCTGCTGCCCGCCACCGGCAGTCAGTACGCCGTGATGGCGCTCGGCACCTGCGCGCTGGTCACCCTGCGGGTTTTGAGCCCGCGCGCCACACTCTCCCTGCAAGTGGTGTTCTCCCTGCTGTCCGTCGCCTTCATGCTCGGCGGCTACGGACTGGACGGGGTCCAGGGCGCCGCGTGGGGACTGGCCTTGGGCTCGGCGCTGAAGGCGGTCGCCGCGTGGACCCGCGTGAGCCGGCTCCCGGCCGCTCCGGCGGCGCGGGAGGCGGAGGACAGCCCCGCCGCGGCCACCACCTGAGACCCGGGCCCCGCTCAGCCGCGCAGCGTGACCTCGCGGACCCCCGCGTACGGCGCGAGAGACAGCACCGTACGCGGGACGCGCAGCCGCTGGTCGGCGTAGACCTCCCGCAGCGCGCCGAACACGGGCCGCCGCCCGCCCGTCACCCGGGCCACCTCGTCGTACAGGAGCCGGTCGGCCTCGGCGAGTTCCGCGTCGCTGTCGGCCCCGGTGCCCCAGACGTCCCACTGCAACATCTCGGACCTGTTGAGAGCGGCGAGGTCCAGCCGTACCTCGCCCGCCACGAACCACGTGCCGCGCAGCGGGCCCTCGGGGGCGAGCCCGAAGCGCCCCGCGTCCGCCTCGCCCGCCCTGATCGCCCGCCAGGCGGCCCCCGCGACCAGGAACCGGTCCCGGGGCACGTCGAGGGGGTCCACGTCCGCGCCGACGCGCGCGGCGAGCGCCGGGTCGGTGAGCTGGGCGTCCGCGAGCAGCCAGCCGCGCCGCTCGTCCCAGTACTCGGTCACGACGTGGTCCGCGTGGAACTCCCCGCCGTGGAAGTAGTCCGCGAAGCCGCAGCGCGTCCGGGCCGGGACGCCCGCGTGCCGCAGCAGCGAGCACAGCAGCAGCGCGAAGTCCCGGCACACGCCGACGAAGCGGTCACCGGGCGGGCGCTGTACGTCCAGCGCGGCCCCGTCCCGCTCCAGGACCAGCGCCAGGACCTCGTCCAGATACCGGGTCTCGGCGTCCTCGCGCAGCCGCTCCTCGGCGAGTTCCAGCCCGAACAGCGGGCCCTCGAGCCGGTGGATCAGCAGATCCCGTACGAGCCGGGCCAGACGCCCGGGATCGGCCGGCAGACCCTGGTAGGCAGCGGCCGCGGCCCCCGGATCGCTGAACGGGCTCTGAGCGGTGTAGAAGTCGCGTTCCGCCGCGCTGAGAACAGTCATGCCGACCCCCCGGAAGAAGTGCCGCCGGCCCCGTGCGGCGGCCCGCGGCGGCCACTCTGACAGGATTTCGGCCCCGGCGTCCACAGGTGCGGAGAGGCCCCTCACTGCATCCTGGCGCGCCCGTCCCGCTTCCACGTCGTGACGAGGGCGACACAGACCAGGGCGATCGCGACCCGGCCGGTGGCCTGGAGCAGCGGCCCGCGCAGCAGGATGAAGGAGTAACCCGCGACGAGGGGCACGAGGACGGACACCAGGGAGCCCGGCGGGGTCCTGCGCACCGCCCGGCGCGCGTAGCGGCGGTCGACGCGGGCCGAGGCGTAGCCGATGCCGAGCAGCCCGAAGAAGACGCCGAGCGGGCCGAAGTCGATCCACAGCTCGGCCCAGACCGGGGAGGACAGGTTGGTGTTCTTGGTGTCCATCCACTCGGCGACGACGACCCCGGTGTCCTTCGGCTTGCCGGACCACACCGAGCGGGGCACCGCGAACAGCACGTCGCCCGCGAACTGGAGGCCGAAGGTGTGGCCCTCCCCGGAGTGCACGAAGGTGATGGTGTTCGCGAACATCCCGACTTGGTCGTAGTCCTTGAGGGCCAGCGGCTCCAGGATCGAGGTCGTCTGCATCGGCTTGTAGTTCTTGTCGTCGTACCGGAACCGGTCGGCGAAGGGGAACACGATGAGCGCGACCACCACGCCCAGACTCAGCGCCGAGCGGTACATCGCCGCGCTGCGCGGGAAGACCGTGAACAGCAGCGAGAACATGACGGTGAGGAACCAGTAGCGCGGGTTGGAGATGGGGTTGTTGACCACGCAGTTCAGCAGCACGAGCGCCGACCACACCGCGATCACCGCGACCGAGCGGCGGGCCCGTCGCGAGGTCACCAGCCAGCGGGTGTAGACGAGCAGCGACAGCAGCGCGGGCACGGTCCCGAAACCGCGCAGGATCGCCTGCCCGGCCTGCGAGTCGGCCTGTGAGAGCCCCGCGTCCTCGATGCCCGCGATGATCTCCTGGCGGCTGCTGAAGAACACCGCGGGACCGCCGAGCTTCTGCACGAACAGGGCGCTGGCCACGAAGGACAGCCCGACCAGCACGTACAGCCGCCTGCGGTGCACGAGGGCGGGCCGGGTCTCGCCCCGGCCCCGGCCGCCCGGCCGGTGCCGCGCGAGCAGCACACCGATGTCGAAGGCGATACAGCCCGCCAGGATCAGGGCGATCGCCTCGGTCAGGTCGCCACGCGCCCCGACGACCGGCGTCGGTACCTGGCCGAGCACGGCCTGCGCGAGCGGGGCGACCCCCATCGCCATGTAGACGAACAGCCAGAACGAGCCTTGCAGCAGCTTCCGCTTACTGGTCAGCACCATCGCCGACAGCCGGGCGCCCGAGTACACGGTCAGCGCGAGCTGGAGCCAGAAGGCCGCGTCGTGCGCCCCACTGCCCGGCTGCGTGCACACCCACAGCGGGAAGAACACCGCGAGCCCCAGGACGAGCGGCACCGACAGGGCGCGCGAGAGCATCGTGCGCGGGGAGGTGGGCCTGCCCCACGCCGTGTCCCCGTCGTCCCCGCCGGGCCCGCGCGGCGGCGTGGGGGGCGCCGGAGGCACCACGGCCGTCCCGCTGCCCGCGTCCTGCGTGTCCCTCGCCATGTACTGGCCCCCGCCCCCGGAGCTGTGCCCCTGACAACATTCCGGATGCCCCCGGAAGAGATCCCCCCCGCGGCAGTCTACCGACGCCCGACGGTCACCTTGAGTCAACCATTAGGCTGAGCACCGAGGGCGCCCGGGGAGGCGCCGGTGGGGGTAACGAATTCATGCGCAATCTCCCGGCCTTCACGCTGGCCGGATACGACAAGGGCCGCGGCAAGCTGGTCCAGGCCCTGTGGTTCGCCGTGATGAACACCGTCTTCATGGCGTGGTTCACCCCGGCCCGGCTGCGGGTCGCGCTGCTGCGCGCCTTCGGCGCGAAGATAGGTGAGGGCGTGCTCATCCGGCACCGGGTCCGCGTCCTGTGGCCCTGGAAGCTGGAGATAGGCGACCACACCTGGATAGGTGAGGGCGCCTGGCTGCTCAACCTGGAGCCGATCAGTCTCGGCGCCCACGTGTGCGTCTCGCAGGAGGCGCTGCTGTGCACCGGCAGCCACGACCACCGCGCGGCCGACTTCCGCTACCGCAACGCGCCGATCACCGTGCGCGACGGAGCCTGGGTCGCGGCCCGCGCCACCGTCCTCGCCGGAGTCACCGTCGGCAGCCAGTCCGTGGTGTCCGCGGGCACCGTCCTGCACCGCGATCTGCCGGACCTGACGCTGCACCGCGTCGACGGCAGCCGCGGGCCCGTGCCGGAGCCGGTATGAGAGTCCTGCACGTCGTCACCCTGCACAGCCCCACCGGGGCCTTCGGCGGTCCCGTCCGGGTCGCCCTCAACCTGTCCAAGGGCCTGGCCGCACGCGGTCACGAGGCCGCCCTGGTGGCCCTCGGCGACGGCTTCGAGGGCGAGCTGCCCACCGAGGTCGAGGGGGTGCCCGCCCGGCTCTACCCGGCGCGCCGCTTCGCCCCGCTAGGCTTCAGCGGCATCACCTCACCCGCCCTGCTCGGCGCGGCCACGAAACTCGTCAAGGACGCCGACGTGGTCCACGTGCATCTCGCACGCGACCTCGTGACCCTCCCGGTCGCCCTCGCCGCGCTGCGCGCGGGCCGGCCCCTCGTGCTCCAGACGCACGGCATGGTCGACCCCAGCGGCCGGCTGCTCGCGAAGGTACTCGACGCGCTCGCCGTCCGCCGGCTGCTGCGCTCGGCGGGCGCGGTGCTCTACCTCACCGACCACGAACGGGCCGGACTGGACGCCGTGGTGGGCGCGCCGCCGCTGGAGCGCGCCGTCCGCCTCGTCAACGGTGTCCCCGCCCAGGAGCCGCGCGCCCCGTGGCAGGGCGGCCCGCCGCACATCCTGTACGCGGCCCGGCTCCAGGCACGCAAACGGCCGCGGGACTTCGTGGCCGCCGTCCCGGAGATCCTCGTCCACCACCCCGACGCCACCTTCACCGTGGCGGGGCCCGACGAGGGCGAACTCGCCCCGGTCCGCGCGCTGATCGACGAACTGGGGCTGGCCGACCGGATCGCGGTCCCGGGCGCGCTCAGCGGCGAGCGGATGCCGCAGGCGCTGCGCGCCGCCACCGTCTACGTGCTGCCCGCCGTCGACGAGCCCTTCCCCATGTCCGTACTGGAGTCACTCTCGGTGGGTACCCCGGCGGTCGTCACCACCTCCAACGGGCTCGCCAAGGACATCGCGCGGGCCGGCGCGGGCCGGGTGGTGACCGGGGCGGGGGGCCTGGCCGCCGCCGTGCGCGACCTCCTGGACCCCGCCGCCCACCGCGCGGCCTCCCGTGCGGCGCGGGAACTCGCCGCCGGCTCCTTCTCGATGGACTCCGTGCTCGACACCCTGCTCGGCGTCTACGCGGGCCTCGGCGCGCGCTAGCCCACCCACCGCGGACGAGTCCGGTGGCGGCCCGTGAGGGCCGCCACCGGGCGAGATCCGCTCGGGCGCGCCCCGGCCCCCGGGCCGGGGGCCGGCCCGCCGGCCGCTCCCGGCCGGGCGAGGGCGCGCACCGGGCCGGGCCGGGCCGCAGCCGTCCGGCTCAGACCGGCAGCCAGGCGTAGCAGCCCGTCGACACGAACTTCCGCGTGCCCGCCGGGATGTCCGCCGTCACCTTCTCCGGCTTCCGCCCCTGCGGCGGACCGGAGGCCAGGACCTTGTCGCCCTCGCCCAGCGCCTGCCAGGCGCAGGAGCTCGTGTCGGCCGTCAGCGCCCGGTAGGTGCCGGCGGCCGGGCTCTTGCGGGTGCCGTCGCTGAAGCCCTGCCGGGCCCGGTCCAGCAGCGGCTGCTGCCGCGGGCACAACTGCTCCACGGCCGCCGCCGCGTCCGGGATCTCGCCCGTGATCAGCGCGCCGACCACCGCGTCCTTGTCGTGCTGGGCGGTCAGCTCGATACGCTGACAGGCCTCCTGGCCCGTCTGGAGGACCGAGGCGGGGTCCACGTCCTTCGGGACCCGCCCGCTCAGGTACTTCTTCTCCTTCTTCGTGAACGAACCGGTGGCCGGCTTGAGGCCGTCGTCGGAGACCACCGAACCGGTGGGCTTGGGCTGTGCGGAGGCGGCGTTGGCGGCCGGCTTGTCGGCGGCCCTCTCGCTGGGGCCCCCGCTCTCCTCACCCGCCGCCGGGGCGGAGGCCGCCGGGCCCTTGGCGCTGTTCTTGTCGTCGTCGTGGTCGGAGCCGCACGCGCTCAGCGTGAGCAGGGCGGCGGCCAGTACGGCGACGGCCGCCGGGCGGCGGTGGGAGATACGCATGGGACACAACTCCTGTACGGATGGTGCGGTGCCTCGCGGCGGGTCGTGCGGGGACCGGGGTAGGGGACGCCGGTACGGCGCGGGGCCGGACACCTTCCCGGTGTCCGGCCCCGCACCGTCAACGCCGTACGCTCACGGCGCTCCGAAGGTCAGCATGAGCTGCGGGGTCTGCGCCCCGGCACTCGCCTCGCTGGACCACAGCCACAGCGGGTCGGTGCCCTCACTGGTGAGCGCCATGCTGTACTCGGCGCCCAGCGCCTTGGTCATGGCGGTGGTGTCCAGCAGCGCCGAGTAGACCGTGGAGCCCTCGGTCGCGCCCGTCAGCGTGCCGAGCGCGGAGGTGCCGAGCGCGGGACGGTTCTTGTACGTGACCCCGTCCTCCGTCCAGGCCCCGGTGACCGGCGAGATCTTCTGCGGGTCGGTGGAGCCGGCCCCCGCCTGCGTCGAGGTCTTCACCGCGAGCCGGGCGCTCTTGAGCACCGTGCCGGGCGGGGCCTTCGGCAGCGTGAACCGCAGGTAGGACTCGTACGCCGAGGTGCCGCGCACCGCGAGCGAGGCGGAGGAGCCGTAATTGGTGCTCGGAGCACCCGCGTTGGCGTAGCTGTCCTCGCTCGCCGTCACCTTCACGATCGTGTCGGCCGGGGCCGGGTTCGTCGCGATCTGGTAGTGGCGGGCGACCTGCTCACCGGTCAGCGCCTTCTTGTAGACGGCCGTCTCGTCGATCTGCCCGTCGAAGAACTGGCTGGAGGGAGCCTCCGGCCAGCCGCTGATGTTGTCCCCGCCGACGTGCCAGTAACCCGAGTACGACTGGTTGCCGCTCACGTCGTTGGTCTGCTGGAGCTTCCCGTCGACGTACAGCGCCATGCCGTTGGCGCTCTGCGTCCCGACGGCGTGGTGCCACTTGCCGTCGTTCAGCCCGGCGCTGGAGGCGACGACCTTCGGCATGCCCGGGTGGGCGCCGAAGATCACCTTCCCGGCGTCGGTCAGGTACAGGTGCTTGTCGTAGTTGCCGCTGCCCCGGGTACCGGTCTGGTCGCCGAAACCGACGAGCTTGCCGCCCTTGGTCGAGGTCGTCTTGAACCACGTCTCGATCGAGAAGGCGCCGTCGACCGTCGTCCTGCGGTCGGTGTCGACCTGCTGGTTCGTGCCGTTGAGCGAGAGCGACTTCGAGGAGCCGCCGACCGCGCCCGCGGCCTGGCCCAGCGTCGGGGAGTTGGCGCCGATGCCGTGCAGGTCGCCCGAGGAGAGGTCGCCCACGAAGGGGCCCGCGCTCTCGTCGTAGCGCCAGTACATCGAGGCGCCGTCCTCCAGCACCGCGTTCGGGTACGCCTCGGCGCTCTCCGGGACGGTCACCGACACCGAGTTGGACAGGGCGCTCGTGTTGCCCGCCGCGTCCGAGGCGGTCACCCGGTAGGTGTAGGTCTCGCCCGCCTTGGCCGTGGTGTCCGTGAAGGACAGCTGCGGCCGCGACCACTCCAGGGAGTCCCCGGTCGTGGTGTGGATCGGGGTGGCGGAACCGTTGCGGTAGACCTTGTACGTCAGCTTGCTGTCGTCCAGGTCGAGGCTGGAACGCCACCGCACCTGCACCGCGCCGGGCTTGACGCTGGCCGCGCTGGCCTGCGGAACCCCGGGCGCCTTCGTGTCGGGACCGGTCGCGAAGCGCGTCAGGCCCTGCGCGGCGCCACCGTTGACGGTGGTGAACTCGCCGCCCACCCACAGGTACTTCTGCGCGCCGGTGCCGGATATGGACATCGCGCGGGGGCCGATCTGCTCGCCGATCCCGTCGTTGGTGTCCGGCATCCAGCCCAGCTTGTGCACGTCGTCGACCGGCTGCGCGAGCAGGTGGTGACGGCGGCCGTCGGGGAACTCCCCGACGCTGGAGCAGTCGTGCGCGTGCGAGGCGCTGTAGAGCACCCCGTTGTACGGCAGCACCGCCTGCGTCGCGCCCAGGCAGGTGTCCCGCCAGCGCTGCGCGTAGGTGTCGAGGTCCACGGCGATCCGGCCGTCGAAGACCCCGCCGCCGGTACCCTCGTTGCCGGTGTAGAACCCGGTGCCGTCCGTCGCGATGGACTTCACGACCGAGTTCTTCGGCACGAAGTTGTTCGGGTAGGTCTTCACGTTGGCGCCCGTGGTGGCGTCCACGACGCCCAGGGCGTGCGAGTCGGCACCGTTGACCGTGAAGAAGTCGCCGCCCAGCAGGACGTGCTTCTTGTCCGGGGTCACGGAGATCGCGCGCCCCGGCTGGTCGGCGTCCGCCTGGAAGGGCAGCACCGCGCCCGTCTTGCCGTTGACGGCGGCGAAGCGCTTGTGCGACTGGCCGCCGACGGTCTGGAAGTCGCCGCCCGCGTACACCGTGTCGCCGGACACCGCGAGGGCCCGCACGGTCGCCGAGAAGCTCGCCTTGAAGTCGGTCCTCGGCTTGCAGGTCGCGATGTCGATCGCGGCCAGGCTGCTGGCCTGCACCCCGTTGACCGCGCCGAAGTACCCGCCGACGTACAGCGTCTTGCCGTCCTCGGAGACCGCCATCGCGCGCACGGTCGCGGTGCCGCTGGAGACGGTGAACGACAGGTCGCAGTCGATGGGCGCGCCCGTGGCGGCGTTCATCGCCGCGAAGTTGACGGCCGACTTCGGCGTGCCGCTCGCACCGTTCGGCGGTTTGAGCTGCGAGAAGGTGCCGCCGACGAAGACGGTGTCGCCGGACTGGGCGAGCGCCCAGACGATCCCGTTGGTCTGCCAGGTCGGCAGGTCGTCGGCGGTGAAGGCGACCGGCGGAGTGACGGCGGCCGCCTGCGGAACGGCGGTGGCCCCCATTCCGAGAACGGAGGCGGAGAGGACAAGGGCAGCGGAGAGCCCCTTGGATCTTTGCATGTACCCCCCAAGGCTATGGGCCCGGACGAGCGGCCTGCTCTGGCCGAACGGATCAGTATCTTCGCAGGAGAACTCCCGGGGAGGCACAGCCGGGTGGCGCCTCATGGGGGTTCCTTGACCGTATCGGTATGAAAGCAGGTCAGCTCGTCCGGGGAAAACGGTTGTCGCGGCCGCCCCGCCCCCGACCACGCGCGAAAGCCCGCGCCCGGCGGGAGAGCCGCCGGACGCGGGCCGGGCGCGTGTGGTGAGAGCCGCCGGACGCGGGCCGGGCGCGTGTGATGAGAGCGGGCGGGGGAGGATCAGCGGTCGATGCGCACCGTGGCGCCCGCCAACTGGTCCTCCACCTGCCGCACATCGGCGTCCACCATGATCCGGGCCAGCTCCTCGACCAGCACGGTCGGCTTCCAGCCCAGCAGCTCCCGGGCCTTGCCCGCGTCGCCGATCAGGGCGTCGACCTCGCTGGGACGCTCGTACTTCGGGTCGTAACGGACGTACTCGTTCCAGTCCAGGCCCGCGTGCGCGAAGGCGGTCTCCACGAACTCCCGCACCGTGGCGGGAACCCCGGTCGCCACCACGTAGTCGGTCGGCTCGTCGTGCTGGAGCATCCGCCACATCGCGTCGACGTACTCCGGGGCGTAGCCCCAGTCCCGGACGGCGTCCAGATTGCCCAGGTACAGCCGGTCCTGGAGCCCCGCCTTGATCCGCGCGACCGCGCGGGTGATCTTGCGGGTCACGAAGGTCTCACCACGCCGCGGGGACTCGTGGTTGAACAGGATGCCGTTGACCGCGAACATGTCGTACGCCTCGCGGTAGTTGACCGTCGCCCAGTAGGCGAACACCTTCGCCGCGCCGTACGGGCTGCGCGGGTGGAAGGGGGTGGTCTCGTTCTGCGGCGGGGGAGTGGCGCCGAACATCTCCGAGGAGCTCGCCTGGTAGATGCGGGTGTTCACGCCCGAGGCGCGGATGGCCTCCAGCAGCCGCAGGGCGCCCAGGCCGGTCACGTCGCCCGTGTACAGCGGAGCGTCGAAGGAGACCCGCACATGCGACTGGGCGCCCAGGTTGTACACCTCGTCGGGCTGTATCTCGCGCAGCAGGTTCACCAGCGCCACTCCGTCGCTCAGGTCGGCGTGGTGCAGGACGAAGGAGCGGTCGGCCTCCTGCGGGTCCTGGTAGATGTGGTCGATCCGCTCCGTGTTGAAGCTGGAGGACCGGCGCAGCAGCCCGTGGACCGTGTAGCCCTTCGACAGCAGTAGTTCGGCCAGATACGAGCCGTCCTGTCCGGTGACGCCTGTGATCAGCGCGCTCTTGCTCATGAGTGGTGCCCCTCCTGAACCGGCCGGCCGGAGTGGGGGCCGCCTTCGTGGTTCTGAAACGTGGTGGTGATGTGGTGAACGGTGCTCCCCGGGCGGGGCGCGGGGCCCCGGCCGGCGGGCGCGCGGCCCGGGGGTCGTGCGCGGAGCGTACGGCGGCCCCGGGCGCCGGGGGAACCCGTGGTGAGGGGCCCGGCGACAGGTCTTTTGCCGCGTTTCGCGAGGAAGATGCCGGACCGGGTGCCGTCGGCGGGCTGTGTCCTGGCATGATCCGGTCCATGACCGAACCGCAGCTCCTGCCGGAGCAGGCCCGAATATTCGTCGCGGGACACCGCGGCCTGGTGGGTTCCGCCGTCGCGCGCAAGCTCCGCGCCGACGGACACGAGGTCCTCACCCGCACCCGCGAGGAACTCGATCTGCGCGACGCGGCGGCCACCGCCGCCTACCTCGCCCGGACCCGCCCCGACGCCGTGGTGCTCGCCGCGGCCAAGGTCGGCGGCATCATGGCCAACAGCACCTTCCCCGTGCAGTTCCTGGAGGAGAACCTCCAGATCCAGCTGTCCGTGATCGCCGGGGCGCACACGGCGCGGGTCGGCAGGCTGCTGTTCCTGGGCTCCTCGTGCATCTACCCGAAGCTCGCCCCGCAGCCCATCAGCGAGGACGCCCTGCTGACGGGCCCGCTGGAGCCCACCAACGAGGCGTACGCGCTCGCCAAGATCGCCGGCATCGTGCAGGTGCAGTCCTACCGCACCCAGTACGGCGCCTCCTACATCTCCGCGATGCCGACCAACCTCTACGGGCCCGGGGACAACTTCGACCTGGAGACCTCGCACGTCCTGCCCGCCCTCGTCCGTCGCTTCCACGAGGCGAAGGAGGCCGGCCGCGAGGAGGTCGTGCTCTGGGGCTCGGGCAGCCCGCGCCGGGAGTTCCTGCACGTGGACGACCTCGCCGACGCCTGCGCCCTGCTGCTGCGCTCCTACGACGGCGCCGAACCGGTCAACGTCGGCTGCGGGAGCGACCTGACCATCAGGGAACTGGCCGAGACCGTCAAGGACGTCACCGGCTACACCGGGTCCATCGGCTGGGACACCTCCAAGCCCGACGGCACGCCGCGCAAGCTCCTCGACATCTCGCGCCTCGCCTCGCTCGGCTGGAAGCCCCGCGTCCCGCTGCGCGAGGGCATCGCGCGCACCTATGAGGCGTGGCGCGCCACGGTCTGAGACCGTGGCCGCCCCGCCGGGCTCAGTACGCACCGCGACCGTCGACGACGGCGCGGAGCGTACGGGCCATGACGTCGACATCGCTGGTGAACGACCAGTTGTCGACATAGCTGAGGTCGAGCTGAACCGTTTCGTCCCAGGACAGGTCGGAGCGGCCGCTGATCTGCCACAGCCCGGTCATCCCGGGCCGTACGGCGAGCCTGCGGCGTTCGGTGTCCGAGTACGTCGCCACCTCGTCCGGCAGCGGAGGACGCGGCCCCACCAGGGACATCTGCCCCATCGCCACGTTGAGCAGCTGGGGCAGTTCGTCCAGCGAGGTGCGCCGCAGCAGCCGGCCGACCCCCGTGACCCGGGGGTCCTTGCGCATCTTGAACATCGCGCCGTCGTGTTCGTTCTCGGCCGCGAGTTCGGCCTTCATGGCGTCCGCGCCGACCTTCATGGAGCGGAACTTCCACATCCGGAAGGGCACCCCGCCCTGTCCGACGCGCTCACTGCGGTAGAACACCGGCCCGCGCGAGGTGAGCTTGATCGCGAGCGCGATACCGAGCAGCAGCGGGGAGATGACCACGATCCCCGCGACGGCCAGCACCCGGTCCAGTACCGTCTTGAGGGCCGGCTGGACCCCGCGCCGTACTGGTGGGGCTATGCGCAGCAAGGCCATGCCGGCCGCCGAGGTCGTCTCCAGGCGTTTGGGCGCGACCTCCACGAGGCCCGGGGCCACCGCGAGTTCGAGGCCCGCGTCGTGCAGACCCCAGGACAGCTGACGCAGCCGGTCCCCGGACATCTCCCGGCCGGCCGCCACCAAGACGACGTCGACGCGCAGTTCAAGGGCCGCGGCCAGGACCAGGGTGGTGTCCCCGCCCGCGGTGGTGGGCCGGCGCTCGGGCAGCCGGGCGGCCAGTCGCAGCCCCCCGTCGAGCGGGCCCTCGCCGATGGCGACCACACCGACCACGACGTACGGATGGTTGGTGTGCCCCGCGAGGTGACCGGCCACCGACTCGACGGCCGGCGGCTCCCCGAGCAGCAGGACCCGCACCACGCCCTGCGCGGCCCTGCGGGTCGCGGCGAGATGACGGTAGGTGAGCTTGCGGCAGGCCAGGGTCAGCACGAGCGAGGGCAGCAGCGCCGCGAGGCTCACGAGCTGCCCGTGCCGCAGGTCCGCCGCGACGTGCACCACGGCGAGCACCCCGATCAGGATGAGCCAGTCGTGCAGCACCGGCAGGGCCCCGCGCGACTCCCCGATGGCCCGCGCCGCGTAGCGCTGACGCAGGGCCTGCACGAGCACCCAGGCGGTCGCGGCGACGCCCGCGGTGGCCTTCGGATAGGGCTGGTCATGCCCCTGGAAGAGGACGGCTACCGGAACCGAGGTCCCCAGGACGTCGACGAGCAGCGCGAGTGGCAGGTACCACCGCGCCTTGCTTCCCGGGGGGAGCCCCCTGGGCAAGCGACTGACTGTGGACGCACTTGTCTCAGGCGACTGGACATGCCACATGTACCCCCCCGGCACGTGTTGACGAACCACGACTCATCCGGTCGAATCCCCGATCGACGAACAAGCATGGCAACGGAGAACACTATGGCACTCGCCGGTCTTCGTGCATCTCCGTTTACAGGAACGTCCGCTCCCGGTGACCGCCCGTTAACCCCGGGGCCTGCCGCTGAGGGCGGCCCCCGAATCGGACGGCAGTTCGTGAAGCGAGTGAAGTGGCTACAGTATGCCCGAGCTGCGCCCGCGCTCGCTCCGGGCCCGGACTAAGCGGAGTCCCGCCGTCCGCAGAGTTCCTGTTGTCCCGTCCTGTCCGATCCGCTGTACTACTGGCGAGCCTTCCGTGACGCGAAGCTCGTGACAGAGGGGAATCCCAGTGACGCAGCCTCCGCCCCGTCCCGCTGTGCACCGCCGTTCGCCGCTGGGTGGACGGCTGCGCCTGCTGTTCGCCGCGCTGTCGGGTGTCCTGCTGCTCGGCGCGGTCGCCGGCACCGGCCTCGCGTGGGGTCCGCTCGGCGACGCGGGAGGCGGCGGGCGGCAGTCCGCGCTGCCGCGGTCGGCGGCCGCCTCCCCGCTGCCCGCGCCGGTCCGCCCGACCTCCGAGGCCCTGCCCTTCGACCTCCCCGACCCGGCCGCGCTGCGGGCGGGGGCCGCCGCCGGAAAGAAGGTCTTCGCCCACTACTTCACGCCCTACCCCGTCTCCCTCGACAATCAGCCGCCGGGAGCCGACTACTACGCGCGCAACTACCTGCGACCGGACGGCGAGAAGGGCAAGCACGCGGCCTACGGCGGGCTGCTGCGCGACCGTCCGCTGCCGGTGGCGCCCCAGCAGGGCGACTGGCAGCGAGCCAATCTCGAACAGGAGGTGGCCACCGCCCGCGAGGCCGGCCTCGACGGGTTCAGCGTCGACCTGCTGTCGCTCTCCGGCGCCAACTGGGACCGCGTCAGGCTCCTGCTGGAGGCCGCGCACACCGTGGACCCGAACTTCCGGATCATGCTGATGCCCGACATGGTGGGCCTGCGTACCGATCCGGTCACCCTCGCCGACCGGCTCGCCGAACTCGCCGCCGCCCCCGCCGCCCAGCGCCTCGACGACGGCCGCCTCGTGATCTCCCCCTTCAAGGCCGAGGCGCAGGAGCCCGGCTGGTGGAGCCAGGTCATGGACCGGCTGCGCCAGGCCCACGGCGTGGACTCCGCGCTCGTCCCGGTCTTCCTCGACCTGCCCGCCAACGCCGAGAAGTTCGCCCCGATCAGCCACGGCTTCAGCGAGTGGGGCAACCGCAGCTACACCACGCAGTCCGGGGCGGCCGCCGACCTCGACCTCGCCCGGCGCTACGGAAAGCTCTGGATGCAGCCCGTCTCCGTGCAGGACGCGCGCCCCAACCAGGGGATCTTCGACGAGGCCGGGAACACCGCGACGCTGCGCGCGAGCTGGCAGGCTGCCATCGACCAGGGCGCCGACTGGGTCCAGATGACCACGTGGAACGACTACTCCGAGGGCACGCAGTTCGCCCCCTCGCTGCACAACGGCTACACCTACCTCGACCTTTCGTCGTACTATCTGACCCGCTTCAAGACCGGGCAGTGGCCGCGGATCGTACGGGACGTCGTCTACCTCACCTCGCGTACCCAGTTCGCCGCCACGGCGCCGGCCGCCGGGCAGCAGCGGCTGATGCGCCTGCGCGGCGGCTCGGCACCCACCCGGGACACCGCCGAGGCGCTCACCTTCCTCACCGCGCCCGCCACCCTCCGCACCACGCAGGGCGGCACCGTGCGCGCGGAACAGGTCCCCGCGGGGGTCCACGCGAGCCTTGTCCCGCTGGGCGCGGGGACGGGTTCGGCCACCGTGTCGCGCGAGGGCAAGGCGGTGGCCTCCGTGCGCATGGCGTACCCGGTGGTCCGTCAGCCGCGGGTCCAGGACCTCCAGTACTACGGGGTCTCCAGCGGACGTACTCCGGCCGGCGGCGCCCGCTGAGCCGGCCGCGTCGCTCGCGCGGCGACGCTTGACCTCAAGTTTGGTTGCGGTCCTAGCGTCGCCGTCATGAGCATGGAGATGACGGCCTGGAGCCAACTGCGTTCGGTCATGAACGCCGAGAACACCCACCGCCCACTCGCCCGCGCGACCCTGCGCAGGATCGCCCGCTTCGCCCGGCCGCACCGCCGGCGCATCCTCGCCTACCTCGTCCTGAGCGTGGCCACCGCCCTGCTCGCCGTCGCGACACCCCTGCTGGCCGGCCGGGTGGTGACCGCGATCGTCTCCGGCGCCGACCCCGGCCGCGTGACCCGGCTCGCGCTGCTGATCGCCCTCATCGCGCTCGCCGAGGCCGCCCTCGCCCTGACCGGCCGCCGCCTCTCCGCGAGCCTCGGCGAGGGGCTCATCCTCGATCTGCGCACCACCGTCTTCGACCACGTCCAGCGCATGCCGGTCGCCTTCTTCACCCGCACCCGCACCGGAGCCCTCGTCAGCCGTCTCAACAACGACGTGATCGGGGCGCAGCGCGCCTTCAGCGACACCCTCTCCGGGGTCGCCGCCAACCTCGTCACGCTCGTACTGACCCTCGGCGTGATGCTCGCCCTGTCCTGGCGCGTGACCCTGCTGGCGCTCGTCCTGCTCCCCCTCTTCGTGGTTCCCGCGCGTCGCACCGGCCGCCGGATGGCCCGTCTCCAGCGGGAGGCGGCCGAGCACAACGCCGCGATGGGCACCCGGATGACCGAACGCTTCTCCGCCCCCGGCGCGACGCTCGTCAAACTCTTCGGCGATCCCGTCCGGGAGTCCGCCGCCTTCGCCGAACGGGCCCGCCGCGTCCGGGACATCGGTGTGCGCACCGCGATGGCCCAGTCGGTGTTCATGACCGCCCTCACGCTCGTCTCCGCACTCGCCCTGGCCCTGGTCTACGGAATCGGCGGGCGCCTCGCGCTGGGCGGCACCCTGGAGGCCGGGGCCGTCGTGTCCCTCGCGCTGCTGCTGACCCGGCTCTACGCCCCGCTCACCGCGCTCGCCGGGGCGCGGGTCGAGGTCATGGGCGCGCTCGTCAGCTTCGAGCGGGTCTTCGAGGTCCTGGACCTCGAACCCCTCGTCGCCGAACCGGAGGCTCCCCGCGAGGTGCCGCCGGGGCCGGTCTCCGTCGAGTTCGACGCGGTGCGCTTCGCCTACCCGTCGGCCGACAAGGTCTCCCTCGCCTCCCTCGAAGAGGTCGCGGGCCTCGACTCGCGGAGCGGTGAGGAGGTCCTGCACGGCCTCTCCTTCCGCGCGGAAGGAGGGCAGACCGTCGCCCTGGTCGGCTCCTCCGGAGCGGGCAAGTCCACCGTCGCGAGCCTCGTCCCGCGCCTCCACGACGTCGACGCGGGGGCCGTCCGCCTCGGCGGTGTCGACGTGCGCGAACTGAGCGGCTCCGCGCTGCGTGCCACCGTCGGCATGGTGACCCAGGACGGCCACCTCTTCCACGAGTCGGTGCGCGACAACCTCCTGATCGCCGACCCCGGGGCGAGCGAGGAGGAGCTGTGGGAGGCGCTGCACCGCGCGCGCCTGGACCGTCTCGTGGCGGAGCTGCCGGACGGGCTCGACACCGTGGTCGGCGAACGCGGCTACCGGCTCTCGGGCGGGGAGCGCCAGCGGATGACGCTCGCCCGGCTGCTGCTGGCGCGTCAGCGCGTCGTGATCCTCGACGAGGCCACCGCGCACCTCGACAACACCTCGGAGGCCGCCGTCCAGGAGGCGCTCACCGAGGCGCTCGCCGGGCGCACCGCCCTCGTCATCGCCCACCGCCTGTCCACGATCCGCTCCGCCGACCTCATCCTGGTGGTCGAGGAGGGCCGGATCGCCGAACGCGGCACGCACGAGACGCTGCTGGCGGGCGGCGGACGGTACGCGGAGCTGTACCGCACACAGTTCGCCCCCGCAGAGACCGCGCCCGCCTCCTGAGCGGCCGCCGGGGGCCCGGCGGCCGCGCTGGTCCGTACGGCTCAGGAAGGGTGCGTGGGCGCGAGCCCTCCGGGTAGGCGGGGGAGAACTCCGGAAGCCGAACCGTTTCCTGGCCGGAAGGAGAACCGCATGACCCGCACGAACGAGGGCGCCCCACCCGCCTGGACCAGCCCGCCGCCGGACCCCGTGCCCCCGGCGCCCACGCCGACACCGACCCCCGCCCCCACCCCGGTGCCCGAGCCGGTACCGCCCTCGCCCGGCCCCGTACCCGGCCGGCCCGATCCGGTGCCGCCCACGCCGAGGCCGGTACCGGGCCCCGGGCCCGCGCACCCCGACCCCGAGCCGCAGCCCCCGCTGCCCGGCCCGGCCCCCTCGCCGGTGCCGCCCGAGCCGGGCCCCGACCCCGAGCCGCAGCCGATGTGACCCGCGGCGGACGTGCGGATGCGAGGTCGTGGGCGAACCAGCGGGTGGTGAGGTCGACGGTCTCCTGGAGGTGGTCGGTGAAGAGCTCGAAGTGGGACTGGGGGATCTCGACCACCTCCAGCTGTGCCACGGCACTGAGCGCGCGACGTGCGGCCGGCGCGGGGGTGATGGCATCGTCCGTCGCGAGGATCGCGTGGACGGGCGTGGCGAGGGCCTTCAGGTCGCCGGCCGGGTCGTAGTGGGCGAGGTTCCACAGCGAGGCGAGGGTGACCTCGTTGCGGTAGGAGGGGGCGTCGGCGGTCATGCGTTCCGTCCACTCCCAGGCGCCGTCGGTGGTCATCGCGGCGATGTCGCCGGGTTTGCCGGTGCTGGCGATCATCTGGGGGTCCTCGCCGGCGGCCTGGCGGCGGGCGGCGTCCTCGAACACGGCGAGGAGGTCGGGGCCGAGGAGGGAGGTGTCCAGGCCGGTGAAGGGGATGAGGACGACGGTGGAGCGTACCCGGGAGTCGGAGGCGGCCAGGGCCAGGGCGTGGCCGCCGGAGAGGCTCGTGCCGAAGACGCCCAGGCGGTCGGCGTCTATGCCGGGGCGCGCGGCCAGGTAGTCCAGGGCGTGGCGGTAGGCGCGCTGCTGGGCATCGAGGTCCAGGTGCTGGCGGGGCTCTCCGTCGCTGTGGCCGAAGCCCGCGTAGTCGAAGACGAGGACGGCGATGCCCGCTTCGTTCAGTGCGGCGGCGTAGGGGCGCATGAGCATCTCCTTGACGCCGCCGAAGCCGGGTGCCATGACCACACCCGGGGCCGGACCGGTGGGGTCGTTGGGCAGGAAGAGGTCACCTGCCAGGCGTACGCCGTCGGAGTCGAAGGTCACGTGTGTCAGGGTCACGGCATGTCTCCTGTGAGGGGCGAGGGCTGGTCGGGGTGGTGCGCCCGGCGGCCGGGCAGCAGCGGTCGTTTCCGTCCCACTGCGGCCGGGGGCGGCCGGGTGGTTCAGGGGGTACCGCGGAACTCCTCGTGGAGCTGCGGAAGGAACGAGGCGAGGTGGTTCATCTCGGCGCCGCAGTGGTACATCAGGTCCTGTCCGAACGTCGGCCCCAGCGCCCTCCCGCCCAGGTGGGGCAGCGCGGAGTTGCCCAGCTTCCTGGCGGCCCTCTTGGTGAGCAGCGCTGCTCCGCGACCGGGGACCGAGTGGCCGGGCAGGTCGAGGACCTGCGTGTCGTCGAGGAAGAAGCGGCTGCGCATCTCGGCGCCGTCGGTGGTGGGGCGGACTTGGTGGACGAGCCAGCCCTGGGCGACGGGGTACTGGCTGAGGCCGACCCGTGCGCAGATGACGGCGTGCCCCGGCGCGGGTTCGTCGAAGCCGAGGCGGGTGGGGTCGGTGAAGCGGATCGCGAGGCGCTGGAGGGAGCCTCCGACGTATTCGTCGACATAGGAGACGTTGTCGACGTAGCGCTGGCGGTCGGTCAGGGCGCGGTCGGCGCTGCGGTCCTCGCCCAGGGCGGAGAACTGGTGGGCGTCGGGGTACCAGAGCTTGTAGCGGGCGGTCTCGTTGGAGTGCCAGCCGAACCACCAGTCCCACATCTCACCGGTGACGCCGGGCATGTCGGTCAGGACGGAGATCATGACGCCGCCCGGGACGCGGGTCCAGCCGGTCTCCATCTTGTGATGGCCGGGCCGGGACATGACGCGGGCCGCGTCCTGGATGCCGTAGGCGTACTCGGTGGGGGCCATGCCCGCGACGACGGCGTCGCGGACGTGGTCCTGCGGGGGCCGGGTATCGGTGCGGAAGTACTTGGCGTACGGCTTGGCCTCCTCGTCGGGGCGGTAGCCGAGGTAGCGCTCTTCGCGCGCGTAGCTGCCAGGGAACCGGGCCCGATCGGCGCGGGAGGGGGTGTACTGGATCAACGGTGTCTCCTGGCGGGGTGGATGTGGCCCTCCGGGGGCTGGGGTGTCTGTTCCCGCTGAGGGGCGGGGCGGGGGCGGAATCGGTTGAGAAGCGCGCGGGTGGCGTGTTCGCCGGCGAGGATGCCGAGGAGCCCGGCCAGGGCCGCCCAGGGCGGGGCCGGTGAGGGGACGTCGAGCAGCCGGTAGAGGGCTCCGGCCAGCAGTCCGACGAGCCCCGAGGCGGTGAGGCGGCGTACGGCTGCCGCTGTCATGGCAGTACACCCGTCAGCGTGTGGCCCAGGAGCATGCCCGCGAGCCCGATGAGGCCGTACAGCGGCGGGGCCGGGGACCGTACCCGCAGCAGCGCGTACACCGCCCCGACCAGCACACCGGCCGCAAGCGCCTGGAGGCAGGAAGTCACCTGTCCCGCTCACGTCGCCTCCGGGTCTCCCCCCGCTTTCGCGGGGGGAGACCCGGAGAGCAGCCCCCTTCCGGGGGCCTGGCCCGAGTGGGGAAGCCCTGCGGGGCCGCGTCGTCCACGACAACCTCCAATTAGAGTGACTGCTCTAATTACACGCGTATTAGAGTAACCCCTCTGGTTTGCGGACTTCCACGAGGTACGACGAGGAGAGGGCCTGATGGCGGAGCGGCAAGAGGGCATGCGCAGGCCGCAGCAGGCACGGAGCCAGGACTCGGCGGCGAAGGTGCTGGACGCGGCCCTGGAGATCCTGGGCGGCCGGGGACCCAAGGCCCTGACGATCGCCGCCGTCAGCGAGGTCTCCGGCGTGTCGAACGGGTCCATCTACCACCGCTTCACCGACCGCCGGAACCTGCTCGTCGCAGCCCAGGACCACTTCCTGGCCCGGATCGAGGACGCCTGGCTCTGCCGCACCGCGCCGGTCTGGGACACCGACAACCGCGAAACCCTGCTGCTCCGGCTGATCGAGGCGTTCTCCGAGGTCTTCACCGAGAACCGGCTGGTCTTCCAGGCGTTCATGCTCAGCGGCTACGACGACGCGCGCCTGCGCGCACGGGGCGCCGCGAGCACGAGGCGGGCGGCGCGGGAGTTCAGCGCCCTGCTGGTGGAGCGCTTCGGAACCACCCCGCAAGCCGCTGACACCGCGTACCGCATCCTTTGGGGTCAGGCCGTCTCCGCGGCGCTGTTCGCCGACGAGGAGGTTACTGCGCTGCGGGTCGGCGAGCGGGACCGCCGCGGGCACATGGTGCGGGCGCTTCAGGCGGTTCTCGGGGCGTGACCTCGTCGTCGTAACCGCCGGCGGCGGGATCGTTCAGGGAAGGCAGGGCGCCGCTGCAAGCGCGGCGCCGCGGACGGGGCCCGTACAGGGCCTGCGCGTCGGGGCTGCCGGTCAATGCGCCGCGAACGGCACGACGGCCGAACGGCTCGGCCGAATCGCTGGAGCAGGGTGGTGATCCGCCAGTTCACCGACTCGTGGCCGATCCCCCGGGTCGGGCGGCCGGCGGGGGAGGGGCCGCGCCGGGAGGGGGCCGACGTCCTGGCGGGGGTGAGCGCCGACTGCCACGCGTGCCCGGAGCAAGGGCGCAACGCACCCCCGGCGCGGGTCCTGGCCCGGCGGGGCGGCGACTCCTCCGGCACGGCGGTAAGGGGCCGCACCACAGGTGCCCGGACCGGCCGCAGGGGACACCGTGGAGGATGCGCACCCACGGGACACCTCTGTCCGTCGTCATGGGCGGCCGGATCGCGAAGCTGGCCTTCTGGAGGTCCAGGACGGCTCGCTGTGTCCTGGCCCCCAGAAGGCGGGACGCGACGCGGGAGCGGGACGCCCGTCGGTGTCAGCTCTCGACCTCGGACTTGTCCCCGCCCCAGAGGGTGTGGAAGGTGCCCTCGCGGTCGGTGCGGTGGTAGGTGTGGGCGCCGAAGTAGTCGCGCTGGCCCTGGGTGAGGGCGGCGGGGAGGCGTTCGGCGCGCAGGGAGTCGTAGTAGGCGAGGGTGGCGGCGAAGGCGGGCGTGGGGACGCCCTGGGTGACGGCGGTGGAGATGACGCCGCGCCAGTCGTCCTGGGCGGCGGCGATCTCGTCGGCGAAGCCCTTGTCGGCGAGCAGGCTGGGGAGTTGGGGCTGGGCTTCGTAGGCGCTGGTGATGCGGTCGAGGAAGGCGGCGCGGATGATGCATCCGCCGCGCCAGATGGAGGCGACCTTGCCGAGGTCGATGTTCCAGTCGTACTGCTCGCTGCCGGCGGCGATCTGGTGGAAGCCCTGGGTGTAGGAGACGATCTTGGAGGCGTAGAGGGCCTGTTCGACCTGATCGGCGAAGGCCGCCGCCTCGTCCTTGCCGAGCGGCCGGGCGCTGGGCCCGGCCAGGTGCCGGGACGCCTCGCGCAGGGCGGAGTGGCCGGAGACGGAGCGGGCGAAGACGGCCTCGGCGATGCCGGAGACGGGAACGCCGAGGTCGAGGGCGATCTGGACGGTCCAGCGGCCGGTGCCCTTCTGCTCGGCCTGGTCGAGCACGACGTCCACGAACGGCTTGCCGGTCGCGGCGTCGACGTGGGAGAGGACCTCCGCGGTGATCTCGATGAGGTAGGAGTCGAGGCGACCGGTGTTCCAGGTGCGGAAGATGTCCGCGATCTGGCCGGCCGAGTAGCCGGCCACGTCGCGCAGCAGCTGATAGGCCTCACCGATGAGCTGCATGTCGGCGTACTCAATGCCGTTGTGTACCATTTTTACAAAATGGCCCGATCCGTCCGGGCCGATGTGTGTCACACAGGGGTCGCCGTTCGTGGCCTTCGCGGAGATCTTCTCCAGCATCGGTCCCAGTGACGCGTACGATTCCTTGCTGCCGCCCGGCATGATGCTGGGCCCGTTGAGGGCGCCCTCCTCGCCTCCCGAGACTCCGGCGCCGACGAAGTGGATGCCGCGCTCGCGCAGTTCCCTCTCGCGGCGGCGGGTGTCGGCGAAGTGCGCGTTGCCGCCGTCGATGATCATGTCGCCGGACTCGAGGAGAGGGGCGAACTCCTCGATCACCGCGTCCGTGGGCTCGCCGGCCTTCACCATCACGACGAGGCGGCGGGGTCGCTCCAGGGCCGCCACGAACTCCTCGGCGGACTCGGTGGCGAGGAAGTCCCCCTCGTCGCCGAACTCGTCCACGAGGGCGCGGGTCTTCGAGGCGGTGCGGTTGTGCAGGGCGACGGAGTAGCCGTTGCGCGCGAAGTTCCTGGCGAGGTTGCGGCCCATCACCGCAAGTCCGGTGACACCGATCTGGGCTGTGCTGCTCATGGTGACCCTGCCTTCGGTCGTGTTGTGTCCGGAAGATCGACGGATCTGCGTGCCGATACGAGAGCCGAGCCTACGGCCCCCCACTGATCGCGGGCAGTGGGGCCGCGTTGGTGTCGCAGGTTCCTGATGCCGCCGGACGGCTGTCGGCCGGGCCCGTCAGCGGTGCGGCGGGGAAGGACTTGTCGCCCCTCCCTGCCGGGACGTACCCCAGGGGCCATGACCTGGAGCGTCGCCGTGGAGGAGCCGCGCGTGCCGCGGTCCGCCAGGACCTGACGGGACATCGGATGTCTCGGAGCGCCCCGACGTCAGGGGCCCGGGTGCCGCCCCGGAGCAGAGCTGAGGGGCCGCCTCTTCGCCCCGCCCCCGTCGCGGTCCTTCGTGGGGCAGTCCTGCCGTCCGGCCGCCCGGGAAGGGCATCAGGCGCCGGTAGAGCCAGACAGTCGTGATGACGTCGCCGTGGCCGGTCCCTTCCGCGACGTCGGTGTTCCGTGTTTCCGGGACGGTCCGCCGTGAGGAAGCGCCGCGCCCGCCCGCGCGGGACCGAAGGCGCCGCGGGGACCGGGTGTGCCTGACGGGCCCCGTATACCCGCCACGGGCGCTTTCGATCCCCCTCATGAGCTGCGTCTTCAGCCATACCGCTTGTCGCACACCGTGCGGGCGGCCTAACTTTGCGCTGCTGACCCACGTACGGGACCACCTCCGAGGGAGTCTCCATGCCGTTAGGCCGTCACCGGCGCTACCAGCCGCACCCGCTCCAGCGCGCGTCCCTCACCGTCACCGCCTCCGGCGCCGGGCTCGCCCTCCCGCTCGTCGCCGCGGGCTCCGCGCACGCCGCCACCGAGGACACCTGGCGCAAGGTCGCCGCCTGCGAGTCGGGCAACGACTGGGACATCAACACCGGGAACGGCTTCTACGGCGGCCTCCAGTTCACGCAGAGCACCTGGAAGGCGTACGGCGGCGGGGCCTTCGCCGATCGCGCCGACCACGCGAGCCGCACCCAGCAGATGGCCGTCGCCGAGAAGGTCCTGGAGGGCCAGGGGCCGGGAGCCTGGCCCCAGTGCGGCCCGCGCGCGGGACTGGCCCGCGGCGGCCCCGGCCCCGGGGTCCACCCGGACGGCGCCGAGAAGGCGAAGCCCGTACAGCAGAAGCACGCGCAGACCGCCCGGTCGAAAGAGGTCCCCGACACCCGGGTGAAGCGCACCGCGCAGAAGACCGAGCCGGCCCGCGGCACGCACGCCAACCCCGCGGCCACCCCGCAGTCCCGGGCGGGCACCGCCCGTATGTACACCGTCCTGCACGGCGACAGCCTCTCCGGGATAGCCGAGGAGCAGCGGATCGCGGGCGGCTGGGAGCAGCTCTACGCGATCAACCGGGCCACGGTCGGCGCCGACCCCGACCTGATCCTGCCCGGCCAGCACCTGTCCCTCGCCGGTTCTCCCGGTAAGACCGGCCCGCGGCACACGCCGCAGAAGACGGCTCCGCACGCCGCGCCGCGAAAAGCGGCACCGAAAGCCGCCCCGAAGAAGGCCGAGCCCGCAGCGGGGGCCCGTAAGGCCGAGGCGAAGAAGGCCCCGGAGCAGACGCGGCAGCCCAAGAAGGCCGACCGCGCCACCCGCACCACGACCCTGACCGCCCCCGTCGCCGCCGGCACCGGAACGCAGTACCGCGCCTCGGGCTCCTCCTGGTCGAAGGGCTACCACACCGGGGTCGACTTCCCGGTGGCCACCGGCACCTCCGTCAAGGCGATCGGCGCGGGGGAGGTCGTCTCGGCCGGCTGGGGCGGCAGCTACGGCTACCAGATCGTCATCCGCCACCACGACGGCAAGTACAGCCAGTACGCGCACCTCTCGGCGCTCAACGTGAAGGCCGGGCAGAGCGTCGCCGCGGGCCAGCGCATCGCCCGCTCCGGGGCCACCGGCAACGTCACCGGGCCCCACCTGCACTTCGAGGTCCGCACCGGCCCGGGTTTCGGCTCCGACGTCGACCCGCTGGCCTACCTGAGGGCCGGCGGCGTCCACGTCTGACCCGTCCCGCCTCGCCCCGGGGGCGGCCGCCCGTCACGGCCGGTCGCTCCCCGGCGGCACGCACAGCACCCGGGGGGCAGGGCCCCCGCCGAGCGGTGCGTCCCCGGGCCCGGCCGCCGGGCCGCCGGAACGCTCTCCCGGCGGGGCGGCCGGTCCTGAGGACCCCTCCGAGGGGTCGGACAGCGGGCCGCGCGGCGGAGCGGGCCGGGAGACCTGGGGCGGCGTCTCCCCGGCGTCGTCCGCCTCCGCGCGGCGCGTCGTCAGCAGGATCAGCCCGGCCGCCGCGAGAACGCCGCAGCCCAGCGCGAGGAGCGTGCCCGGCAGCCCGAACCGGAAGTGCTCCCCGAACAGCGTCAGCCCCACGGCGGCCGCCGCGACCGGGTTCACCACGGTCGCCGTCGACAGCGGAGCGGCGAGCCCCGCGCCCCGGTAGGAAGCCTGGGACAGCAGCATCCCGGAGGCCGCGAACACCGCGATGGCGAGCAGGCTCGGCAACTGCGCGAGCGGTTCGTCGCCGCTGAACCGGTCGGCGACCGTCTTCGTGAACACCGAGGCCATCCCGAAGGCGACCCCGGCCGCCGCCGCGACCAGCCCGCCCCGCGCGGCGGGCCGGTGGTGGACCGTACGGGCCGCCACCATCAGCGCCAGGACGACGCCCGCCGTCACGACGCCCACGACCGCCATCTCGGACTGACCCGGTGTCCGGTCACCACCGGAGCCGGTGAGAGCGAGCAGGCCGGCGAGACCCACCGAGGCCATGAGCGCCCCGCGCCAGGCGCCGGGCCCCGCCTTCTTGCCGACCAGCAGGGCCGCCATCGGCAGCGCGAAGACGATCGTGAGCGCCCCCAGGGGCTGGACGAGACTCAGCGGACCGTAGGCGAGCGCCCCGACGTGCAGCGCGGCCCCCAGCCCGTTCAGCGCCACCGCGCCCCACCACGCCGGGCGGCGCAGGGGGGCGTAGGCGGTGTCCGGCGAGGTCAGGGACACGCGTTCCTGGACGATGGCACCGCCCGCGTAGGCGACGGCCGACACCAGGGCGAACACCACGGACAGCGTGAGATCGCTCATGACGGGCTCCGGCGGCGGCACAGCGGTGAACGGTGGGCTCTCATACCGTCCACCCTTCCCTGCCGGACGGCATCTCGTCGTCGTTCCTGAGCACCGAGTGCCTCCTACTGCCGATGGAGTACGGAAACCCCGGCGTACATCCCGGGTACGGGCGCCCGGTCGCGCCGTGCGGCGGGCGCGTGCTCCCGGGCGCGGGAGTGATCTCCCCGGACGGGTGCCCACGCCGATTCGGGGCATCCGCAGAACACGGCCGCCGACGGGGCGCTCCGCGGTCTTCCCCGACCGCCCTTTGTGGGTGAGCATGGGACGCCGCGACGGTGGAGTGCCGTCCGGGAACAGGGGAGACGCATGCGAGTGGGACTGCTCACCCGGGAGTACCCGCCGGACGTGTACGGCGGAGCGGGGGTGCACGTCGAGTTCCTGGCCCGCGAGCTGCGGGCCCTGACCGATCTCGTCGTGCACACCTGGGGCGAGGGCGCCGAGCCCGGCGTCGTACGCCACGCCGGGGCGCTGCCCGCCGGGACGGGCGACGCGCTGCGGGCGCTCTCGGTGGACCTCTCCATGGCGGCGGCCCTCGCCGGCCGGGACCTCGTCCACTCCCACACTTGGTACACGAACCTCGCGGGCCACCTCGCGAAACTCCAGTACGGCGTCCCGCACGTCGTGACCGCCCACTCCCTGGAGCCCCTGCGCCCCTGGAAGGCCGAGCAGCTCGGCGGCGGCTACGCCCTCTCCAGCTGGGCCGAGCGCACCGCGATCGAGGCGGCCGACGCGGTCGTCGCCGTCTCCCGGGGCATGCGCGCCGACATCCTGGAGTGCTACCCCTCGGTCGACCCCGACCGGGTCCACGTCGTGCACAACGGCATCGACCCCGAGCTGTACCGCGCCGATCCCGCCACCGACGTGCTGGAGCGGTACGGCATCGACCCGGACCGCCCCTACGTCCTGTTCGTCGGACGGATCACCCGGCAGAAGGGCGTGCCGCACCTCCTGCGCGCCGCCCGGGAACTCGATCCGGACGCCCAGCTCGTCCTGTGCGCCGGCGCCCCCGACACCCCGGAGATCGAGCAGGAGTTCCTCGGCCTCGTCGAGGAACTGCGGGCCACGCGCGACGCGGTGTTCTGGTTCCCGCAGATGCTGCCGCGCCCGGAGGTCGTCCAGCTCCTCACCCACGCGCGGGCCTTCGTGTGCCCTTCGGTGTACGAGCCGCTCGGCATCGTCAACCTGGAGGCGATGGCCTGCGGCACCGCCGTCGTGGCCTCGGCCGTCGGAGGCATCCCCGAGGTCGTCGCCGACGGCGAGACCGGCTTGCTGGTGCCCTACGACGCCAAGGACGGTGAAGGCTTCGAACGCGGGCTCGCCCGAGCCCTCAACCAGCTCGTCGGGCACGCGCCCACGGCCGCCCTCCTGGGGGCGGCCGGACGCGGGCGCGCGGTACGCGAGTTCGGCTGGGCCCAGGTGGCCCGCCGCACCGTAGAGGTCTACACCTCGGTGCTCGGGGGTAGTTGAGACCTACCCGGGGCGCCCTCGGCGACACGAGCACCAGGCCCGCACCACCGCGGGGGGCCGGGAGCAACCACAGGCGCGGCACGCACACGTACCACCACGGGTAGGCACAGGCACCACAGCGGGACAGCACCACATGCAGGCGAACGCGGAACGGGTCGGCGACAGGGGACGGTTATGCGGGGCGGACCTTCGGTACTGGGCATCGTGCTGGCGGGCGGCGAGGGGAAACGGCTCATGCCGCTCACCGCGGACCGGGCCAAACCGGCGGTGACCTTCGGCGGCACCTACCGGCTGGTCGACTTCGTCCTGTCCAACCTCGTCAACGCCGACATCCTGCGCATCTGCGTGCTCACGCAGTACAAGTCGCACTCCCTGGACCGGCACGTCTCCACCACCTGGCGCATGTCCAGCCTGCTCGGCAACTACGTGACGCCGGTCCCGGCGCAGCAGCGGCTCGGACCGCGCTGGTACCTGGGCAGTGCCGACGCCATCCTCCAGTCCCTCAATCTGGTGCACGACGAACAGCCGGACTACATAGCCGTGTTCGGCGCCGACCACGTCTACCGCATGGACCCGCGGCAGATGCTGGAGCGGCACATCGAGGGCGGCGCCGGGGTGACCGTCGCCGGGATCAGAGTGCCGCGAACCGAGTCCACCTCCTTCGGCGTCATCAGCCCGAGCGGCGACGGCCGGCACATCGAGGGCTTCCTGGAGAAGCCGGCCGACCCGCCGGGCCTGCCCAAGGACCCCGACCACGTCTTCGCCTCGATGGGCAACTACCTGTTCACCACGAAGGTGCTCGTCGACGCCCTGCACCGGGACGCCGAGGACGAGAGCTCGGTGCACGACATGGGGGGCTCCATCCTCCCGATGCTGACCTCGCTCGGACAGGCCCAGCTCTACGACTTCGACGAGAACCGGGTGCCGGGGGAGAGCGCGCGCGAGCACGGCTACTGGCGTGACGTGGGCACCCTCGACTCCTACTACGAGGCCCACATGGACCTCGTCACCGACACCCCCGCCTTCAACCTCGACAACCGCAGATGGCCCGTCTACACCTACGCCGACGGACTGCCGCCCGCCAAGTTCTGCGCCGGCGGCATCGCGAGCGAGTCGATCGTCAGCCCCGGCTGCGTGATCCGGGGCCAGGTGACCCGCTCCGTCCTGTCGCCCGGCGTCGTGATCGAACCGGGCGCCGTCGTCCAGGGCTCGGTCCTGCACTCCGGCGTACGGGTGGGACGCGGGGCCGTCGTGCGCGGCGCCGTGCTCGACAAGAACGTCGAGGTCGCCCCCGGGGCCACCATCGGCGTCAACCCCGACCGGGACGGACGGCTGTACACGGTCTCCCCGCACGGCGTCATCGCCCTCGGAAAGGGAGTGCACGCCCACTGAGGCCCGGCGCCCCCGCCCCGGCCCGGGGCCGGGCGACCGCCCCACCGGTGGACGCCCGGCCCCGGGCCGGGGCGGTTTGTCGCCGGGGCTCCCGCCCCAGTACCCTCTGACCTTGCCTCGACCCTCATCCTTCTGAGCCGGGCGCCGCCCCGGAGCGCGGCGGCGGGGCCGCGCCCCAGGTGCGCGCAGCTTTCAGGACCCAGAGGACAACGCGATGACGCCGGCAAGCAGCACCTCCACGACGACCGAGCCCAGCGCTCCCGGGCAGCCCGCAGCGGCCATCCCCGGACAGCCGCGCTCCCCGGAGCCCCGCGAGGACGCCCAGGTGGCGGGGATCGACCCCGAGCGGCTCGCGGTCTGCCTCGACGTGATCAAGGAGCTGGACGGGCTCGACGTCGACCACCCCGACGCGATACTCGTCCGGCGCGCCACCTCCGGCCTCTACCGGACCGTGAAGCAGCGCCGCAGGCAGGAGCGCAGGGCGGCCAAGACCGCGCACGACCGGGCCGTGACCGAGGCCACGGCGACCGGTTCCGCCGAGCGCATCGACGACGAGACGCAGGGCGTCCTGCCCTCCTCCTCGGCCGCCGGCCGTATCGCGGGCATCCTCAAGCGCCCGCGCTCCTGCTACACCTGCAAGACCCGCTACGTCGAGGTCGACGCCTTCTACCACCAGCTGTGCCCGGAGTGCGCCGAGAAGAACCGCTCGCGCCGCGACGCCCGCACCGACCTGAGCGGGAAGCGTGCCCTGCTCACCGGCGGCCGCGCCAAGATCGGGATGTACATCGCGCTGCGGCTGCTGCGGGACGGCGCCCACACCACGATCACCACCCGCTTCCCGAACGACGCGATCCGCCGCTTCACGGCGATGCCGGACAGCGCCGAGTGGCTGCACCGCCTCAAGATCGTCGGCATCGACCTGCGCGACCCCGCCCAGGTCGTCGCCCTCGCCGACGCGGTCGCCGCCGAGGGACCGCTCGACATCCTGATCAACAACGCCGCGCAGACCGTGCGCCGCTCCCCGCAGGCGTACCGCGAACTGCTCACCGCGGAGTCCGCGCCGCTGCCCGCCGGTGAACTGCCCGCCTCCCAGGTCATCGGGACCTTCGGCTCGGGGGCCGTCGCCGCCCTGCCCGCCGCGCGCTCCGAGAGCCAGGTGCTCAGCGCCCAGGACGTGACCGAACTCGCCCTCGTCACCGGCTCCGCCTCCCCGGCACGGATCGCGGCCGGCACCGCGATCGACGCGGGCGGACTCGTACCGGACCTGCACGACACCAACAGCTGGGTGCAGACCGTCGACGCGGTGGACCCGGTGGAGCTGCTGGAGGTCCAGCTGTGCAACTCCACCGCGCCCTTCGTCCTCATCAGCCGGTTGCGTCCGGCGATGGCCGCCACCCCCGCCGGCCGCGCCTACGTCGTCAACGTCTCCGCCATGGAAGGGGTCTTCGCGCGCGGCTACAAGGGCGCGGGACACCCCCACACCAACATGGCCAAGGCCGCACTCAACATGCTCACCCGCACCAGCGCGCAGGAGATGTTCGAGACGGACCGGATCCTGATGACGGCCGTGGACACCGGATGGATCACCGACGAGCGCCCGCACCCCGACAAGATGCGGCTCGCCGAGGCCGGCTTCCACGCCCCGCTCGACCTCGTGGACGGCGCCGCCCGGGTCTACGACCCCATCGTGCGCGGGGAGTCGGGGGAGGACGTCTACGGCGTCTTCCTCAAGGACTACGAACCCGGCAAGTGGTGAACCCCCCTCCGCTCGCGCGGCGCTGACACCTCCACCCCCTCCGACACCCGGTGACCGCACGGCGGCACCGGGTGTCCTGTTGGCCGGAAGATGCCGCTCCGTCCCCGTCGTGTTGACGGATTCCCGCGCCATCGAGCGGGACCGCGCTCATGTGGCTACTCTGAGGGCACGGACAGCAGACGCGGGTGCCACCCCCACCCCCGTCCGTCCCCGGAAGTCGGCCGTACCTCGGCTGTCCTCCGCACGAGCCACCGGCGCCACCGCGCCCGTTCCGCCTCAGCAGCAGTGCCCCACCGGGCGGTCGGCGCGCCCCGGTGACTCGGGCGCCGGGCCGGTACCCCGGGGGGTTATCCGACACATAAGGAGTGCGCGGTGACACCTGAAACGACCCAGCGAGAACAGCGGACACGAGAGTACGGCGAACGCGGCCGGCGTCGGCAGCAGCAGATCGGCAGCCTGGAGGTCTGGTCGCGCTCCGCGCCGATCCGTCTCGCCGGGTACGAGGACGACCTCGCCGAACCCCACATCCTGCCCAGCGTGGACTGACCGCCCCGGCCACCGGCGCGCCAAGACAAGGACAACGGCCGGTTCCCCGCGTGCCCCGCACGCCGGGAACCGGCCGTCCCGCCTGGCCGGGGCCGCCGCGCGGTCACCCGGTTCCCCGTGGCGCGCGGCCTGAGGCGTGACGTACGGGGCGCGTGGGCAGGGGTGTTCCCGACCGTGAACCGCCGCGTCCCGCCGCCCTGCCTACGGAGCACTCCCCATGCATGACGACCGCACCCTGGTCGAAGCACGCCTCCAACGCGTCCTCGAAGAACGCATCCGTCCCGCCGTCCACCCCGAGACCGTTCCGCTCCGGGTGGCGATCTGGGAGGCGCCCGGAGAGCCGGTGCCCGTCGCCGAGGGACTGGCCGCCGAGCCCCGGCCCCTCGCGGTCGGTGAACCCTGGGGCGTTCCCTGGGGCACCAGCTGGTTCACCGTGACCGGCACCGTCCCGCGAAAGTGGGCCGGCCGCACCGTCGAGGCCGTGCTCGACATCGGCTTCAACCAGTCCGGCCCCGGCTTCCAGTGCGAAGGGCTCGTGCACACCCCCGACGGCAGCCCGGTCAAGGGCATCCACCCCCGCAACCGGTACGTGCGCGTCGGCGCCCCGGTGCGCGGCGGGGAGACCGTCGACTACCGCGTCGAGGCGGCCTCCAACCCCGTCATCCAGGGCGGCTGGCCCTTCGCGCCCACCCCCCTCGGCGACAAGGAGACCGCCGGCACCGAGCCGCAGTACCGGCTCGGCCGTATGGATCTGGCCGTTTTCGACCAGACCGTGTGGGATCTCGTCATGGACCTGGAGGTCCTCGGCGAGCTGATGAAGGAGCTGCCCGTCGACTCGGCGCGCCGCTGGGAGGTCCTGCGGGCCGTGGAGCGGGCCCTGGACGCCGTCGACCTCCAGCACGTGAACGCGACGGCCGCCGCCGCTCGCGCCGAACTGGCCGGCGTCCTCGCGACCCCCGCCCAGCCCTCCGCGCACCGGGTCAGCGCGGTCGGTCACGCGCACATCGACTCGGCCTGGCTGTGGCCGCTGCGCGAGACGGTCCGCAAGGTCGCCCGCACCAGCGCCAACATGGCCGCACTGATCGAGGAGAGCCCCGAGTTCGTCTTCGCGATGTCCCAGGCCCAGCAGTGGGCCTGGGTCAAGGAGCACCGGCCCGAGGTGTGGGAGCGGGTCAAGAGGGCGGTCGCCGGGGGCCGGTTCGTACCGGCCGGCGGCATGTGGGTCGAGTCGGACACGAACATGCCCGGCTCCGAGGCCATGGCCCGCCAGTTCGTGCACGGAAAACGCTTCTTCCTCGACGAGTTCGGCATCGAGAACGAGGAGGCGTGGCTGCCCGACACCTTCGGGTTCGCCGCCGGCCTGCCCCAGATCATCAGGGCGGCCGGTTCGAAGTACCTGCTGACGCAGAAGATCTCGTGGAGCAGGACCAACAGCTTCCCGCACCACACCTTCCGCTGGGAGGGCATCGACGGCACGCGGATCTTCACCCACTTCCCGCCCGTCGACACCTACAACTGCGAGATGAACGGCCACCAGATCGCGCACGCCGCCCGCAACTTCAAGGAGAAGGGGCGCGCCCGCCACTCCCTCGCACCCACCGGCTTCGGCGACGGCGGCGGCGGCACGACCCGCGAGATGGTCGCCAAGGCGGCCCGGATGCGGGACATGGAGGGCACGGCGACCGTCGCCTGGGAGAGCCCGGCCGACTTCTTCGCCAAGGCGCGGGCCGAGTACCCCGAGCCCCCCGTCTGGGTCGGCGAGCTGTACCTCGAACTGCACCGTGGGACCCTCACCAGTCAGGCCAGGACCAAACAGGGCAACCGGCGCAGCGAACACCTGCTGCGCGAGGCCGAGCTGTGGGCGGCCACCGCGGCCGTGCGCACCGGATTCCGCTACCCCTACGAGGACCTGGACCGGCTGTGGAAGACGGTGCTGCTGCACCAGTTCCACGACATCCTGCCCGGTTCCTCCATCGCCTGGGTGCACCGCGAGGCCGAGCGGACCCACGCGCGGGTGGCACGGGAACTGAACGCCGTCGTCGACGCCGCCCAGAGCGCCCTCGCGGGCAAGGGCGGCCGGCCGCTCGTCTTCAACGGCGCCCCGCACACCCGCTCCGGCATCGCGGCGGGCGGGGCGGGCGCCGCCCCGACGACCGGCGGCGTGACGCCGGCACCCCGTACGGGCGGCGGCTTCCTCCTCGACAACGGCCTGCTGCGCGCCGAGATCGACGCGCAGGGCCTCCTCGTCTCCGTGCGGGATCTGGAGAAGAGGCGTGAGACCCTCGCCCCGGGCAGCCGCGGCAACCTGCTCCAGCTGCACACCGACTTCCCCAACAAGTGGGACGCCTGGGACGTCGACGCCTTCTACCGCAACACCGTCACCGACCTCACCGAGGCCGAGGAGGTCACCACGGCCGGGGACGGCGTGCGCGTCGTCCGCTCCTTCGGCGACTCGCGCTCCACCCAGGTGCTGCGGCTGCTGCCCGGGGCCCGGCGCCTGGACATCGACACCGAGGTCGACTGGCACGAGACGGAGAAGATCCTCAAGCTCGCCTTCCCGCTCGACGTGCACGCCGAGCGGTACGCCTCGGAGACCCAGTTCGGGCACGTCCACCGGCCCACGCACACCAACACGAGCTGGGAGTGGGCCAAGTTCGAGGCGTGCAACCACCGCTTCGTGCACCTGGAGGAGCCGGGCTGGGGCGTGGCCCTCGTCAACGACTCGACGTACGGGCACGACGTGACGCGCACGGTGCGTGAGAGTGACCGGGGGACCACCACGACCGTACGGGCCTCCCTGCTGCGCGCCCCGCGCTTTCCCGACCCGGAGACCGATCAGGGGGTGCACCGCTTCCGGCACGCCCTGGTGCCCGCCGCCTCGATCGACGACGCGGTCCGCGAGGGCTGGCGGATCAACCTGCCCGAGCGCACCGCGCACGGCGCCGCCGAGGAGATCGCCCCGCTCGTGACGGTCGACCAGGAGTCGGTCGTGGTCACCGCCGTCAAACTAGCCGACGACGGGAGCGGTGACGTCGTCGTCCGCTTCCACGAGGCGCGGGGCGGCCGGACGGCGGTGACGCTCACGGCGGGGTTCGAGGTGGCCGCCGTGGCCGTCACCGACCTGCTGGAGCGCACCCTCACCGAGGAGCCGGAACCGGAGGCGGCCGAGGGCCGGGTGACCGTGTCCCTGCGGCCCTTCCAGCTCATGACGCTGCGCTTGACCCGGGCCTGAACCCCCTGGGGCGGGGGGCCGCCGCGCGAGCACACCGGCGTGCGCGCGGCCGCCCCGGGCTGGGCGGGCGGGGACCCGCGCGGCCAGCACGCGGACGCCTCAGCCCATGCCCTCGGGCGCCGCCCGGACGGGCGCCGAGGCGGTCGAACCACGCACCACCAGCTCCGGCATGAACACGAACTCGCTGTGCGGGGCGGGGGTCCCGCCGATCTCCTCCAGAAGCGCGCGCACCGCCGCCTGGCCCATCGCCGGCACCGGTTTGCGTACGGTGGTCAGCGGCGGGTCGGTGAAGGCGATGAGGGTCGAGTCGTCGAAGCCCACCACGGAGACCTCGCCCGGCACGTCGAGACCTCGGGCGCGGGCCGCGCGGATCGCGCCGAGCGCCATCATGTCGCTCGCGCACACGACAGCCGTGCACCCCCGGTCCAGCAGTGCGTCCGCCGCGACCCGGCCACCCTCCAGGGTGAACAGCGAGTGCTGCACGAGACGCCCGGTGACGTCCTGGGCGTCGAGGCCGAAGCGGCCCCGCATCGCGTCCACGAAGCCCTCGATCTTCCGTCGCACCGGCACGAAGCGGACCGGGCCGAGCGCGAGACCGATGCCGGTGTGCCCGAGCGAGGCGAGATGGGTCACCGCCAGGTGCATGGCGGCGCGGTCGTCGGGCGAGATGAACGGGGCGCGGACCCCGGGCGAGAAGCCGTCCACCAGGACGAAAGGCACGCCCCTGGCGCGCAGTCGCTCGTAGCGGCTCATGTCGGCGCTGGTGTCCGCGTGCAGCCCGGACACGAAGATGATCCCGGCCACCCCCCGCTCCACGAGCATCCCGGTCAGCTCGTCCTCGGTCGAGCCGCCCGGTGTCTGCGTCGCGAGCACCGGTGTGTAGCCCTGCCGGGTGAGCGCCTGCCCGATGACCTGCGCGAGCGCCGGGAAGATCGGGTTCTCCAGCTCCGGGGTGATCAGCCCGACGAGACCCGCGCTGCCGCGCCGCAGCCGCACCGGACGCTCGTAGCCGAGGACGTCGAGCGCGGCGAGCACGGACTGCCGGGTCGCGTCGGCGACCCCCGGCTTCCCGTTGAGCACCCGGCTGACCGTCGCCTCGCTCACCCCGGCCTGGGCCGCGATGTCGGCGAGCCGCGCGGTGCCCGTGCCCTCGGTCCGTACGGCGGAGGCGCGCGGGCGGCGGGTGGCCGGTACGCGCTCCGCGGGCTGCTGTGGCATCGGGCTCCCTCGGGTTCGGGGTCGGTGTCCGGGTGGGCGACCGTGCCCTGCGGGTCGGGGGCGGCGCGCACGGACCGTCCGATGGTTCCCCGGTCCCGGCCGTGGCAGCAAGGGCTTGCAGAGTCTTGCACAAGCCCCTCGGTCCGGTGTTCTAGGGGTGGCGGCCTGCGGAAACGGTACTTCGCAGGTCACGCGGCGATAACGAGATGGTGTCCGTCGGCGGTGTCTTGCAATTTTTTGCTGCAAGGTCTTTCGCGCCGCTTACCTGGCTGTTACGTTCTCGTTCGCCCGGCCGCCGCAACGGCGCTGTCGGCAAGTCGGCAAAGTCCCCTCCCCGCGGGGAGCGGGACGGAGGCGCGGAGCCCCGCCCTCCGGTCACTCGGGCTTTTTCACCCTCAAGGAGAACTCATGCGGCGTGGCATAGCGGCCACCGCACTGGTAGCGTCCCTCGCCCTCGCGGCGACGGCCTGCGGCGGCGGGGACGGTGACGGCGGCAAGGCGGACGGGCCCGTCACCATCACCTGGTGGGACACCTCCAACGCCACCAACGAGGCCCCCACGTACAAGGCGCTGGTCAGGCAGTTCGAGAAGGCCCACAAGGGCATCAAGGTCAAGTACGTCAACGTGCCCTTCGACCAGGCGCAGAACAAGTTCGACACCGCCGCCGGAGCGAAGGGCGCCCCCGACGTGCTGCGCGCCGAGGTCGGCTGGACGCCCGCCTTCGCGAAGAAGAGCTACCTGCTGCCGCTCGACGGCACCGAGGCGCTCGCCGAGAAGGACAAGATCCAGCCGAACCTGATCGAACAGGCCCAGTTCGAGGGCAAGACCTACGGCGTCCCGCTGGTCACCGACACCCTCGCCCTCGTCTACAACAAGGCGCTGTTCAAGAAGGCCGGCATCGCCGAGCCGCCCGCCACCTGGGCCGACCTCAAGAAGGACGCCGCCCTCGTCAAGGAGAAGACCGGGGCCGACGGCTACTGGGCCTCCACGGCCGGCTACTACGCCCAGCCCTTCCTGTACGGCGAGGGCACCGACACGGTCGACGCCGGGGCCAAGAAGATCACCGTCAGGAGCCCCGCCGCCGTCAAGGGGCTCAAGGAGTGGCAGGGCCTCTTCGACGGCAAGGGCCTGCACAAGGCCGACGTCACCGCCGACGCCTACGCCCACATCCAGGACGCCTTCGTCAACGGCAAGGTCGCCTCGATCGTCCAGGGCCCCTGGGAGCTGACCAACTTCTACAAGGGCTCCGCGTTCACCGACAAGGACAACCTCGGAGTCGCGACCGTCCCGGCCGGCTCCGCGGGCAAGCCGGGCGCCCCGACCGGCGGCCACAACCTCTCGGTGTACGCGGGCTCCGACAAGGCCCACCAGGACGCCTCGCTCACCTTCGTGCGCTTCATGACCTCGGCGAAGACCCAGGAGCGGATCGCGCTCAAGAACGGCACGCTGCCCACCCGCCAGGACGCCTACACCGCCGAGGTGAAGGCCGACCCCGGCACCGCCGGCTACCAGAAGGTCCTGGACGCCGCCCAGCCGCGCCCGGCGCTGCCCGAGTACTCCTCGCTGTGGACGCCGATGGACAGCGAACTGCCGAAGATCGCCAGTGGCAAGGAGTCCCTGGACGCGGGCCTGGCCTCCATCGAGACCGCGATGGCCAAGCTGCTGCCCGAGTTCGGCAAGTAGCCGTGCGGCCCCCGCGCGCCCGCCCCCGAGCGGGCCGGCGCGCGGGGGCCCCGCCGGCGACCGGCCGTCCCCGCCTGACCGGGGGCGGCCGGGCCGCCGGACCGGGTGGTGTCCGCCCCCCGGACCCACCGAGCGCAGCCCGCACGCAGTACCTCCCAGAAGGTGTCGAACCCATGACAGTCGCCGTCGAGAGCGCGGCCCCCGACAAGAGCCGTCCCGGCCCGCTGACCCGGCTCAGGCGCGGCTACCAGAAGTACTGGTACGCGTACGCGATGGTCACCCCCGTGGTGGTCGTGCTCGGTGTGCTGGTCGGATCTTCGGCAGCATGACCCTGTCGAACTACTCCTTCGTGCTGGAGCACACCAAGTTCTGGCACTGGCTGTCCTCGACCCTGATCGTGGGCCTGGGCACCACCGTGATCGGCGTCCTGTTCGCCGCGACCACCGGCTACGCCGTCTCCCGGATGCGCTTCCCCGGCTACCGCCCGCTCATGTGGGTGCTGCTGCTGACGCAGGCGTTCCCGATCGCCGTGCTGATCGTGCCGATGTACGAGATCTTCTCCGAACTCGGCCTCGTGGACAGCTATCTCGGGCTAGTCCTCGTCAACTGCACGACCGCGATCCCCTACAGCGCGTGGCTGCTCAAGGGCTACTTCGACACGATCCCGATCGAGATCGACGAGGCCGGCCGGATCGACGGCCTCTCCCTCTTCGGCACCTTCCGCCGCCTCGTCCTCCCGCTGGCCCGCCCCGGGATCGCCGTCGCCGCCTTCTACACCTTCATCACCGCGTGGTCCGAGGTCGCCTTCGCCTCGACCTTCCTGCTCGACGACGAGAAGTACACCTTCGCGGTGGGTCTGCAGAGCTTCGTGAGCGAACACGACGCCCAGTGGAACTACATGGCGGCGACCGCCGTGCTCATCGCGATCCCGGTGACCGCCTTCTTCTACCTCGTGCAGCGCCACCTCGTCACCGGCCTCACCGCTGGCTCCGCGAAGGGCTGACCGCCCCCGGCCCCGGCCGGACACCGAACCACCGCCCGACCGCACGCAGCAAGAGCAAGGACGCCATGACCCAGCACTCGACCGAGCCCACCCCGGACCGCGGGCTCGCCACCGCAGCCGCACACCGCGACTGGTGGCGCGAGGCCGTCATCTATCAGGTCTACCCCCGCAGTTTCGCCGACAGCGACGGGGACGGCATGGGCGACCTGGAGGGCGTCCGCTCCCGGCTGCCCCACCTGCGCGACCTCGGCGTGGACGCGGTGTGGCTCAGCCCCTTCTACGCCTCCCCGCAGGCCGACGCGGGCTACGACGTCGCCGACTACCGCGCCGTCGACCCCGTGTTCGGCTCGCTACTCGACGCGGACGCCCTGATCCGGGACGCCCACGCGCTGGGGCTGCGGGTCATCGTGGACCTCGTGCCCAACCACTCCTCCGACCAGCACGAGTGGTTCAAACGCGCCCTCGCCGAGGGCCCCGGCTCCCCGCTGCGCGAGCGCTACCACTTCCGCGCCGGACAGGGCGAGGACGGCGAACTGCCCCCCAACGACTGGGAGTCCGTCTTCGGCGGACCCGCCTGGACGCGGGTCGCGGACGGCGAGTGGTATCTGCACCTGTTCGCCCCCGAGCAGCCCGACTTCAACTGGGAACACCCCGCCGTCGCCGACGAGTTCCGCTCGATCCTGCGCTTCTGGCTGGACATGGGCGCCGACGGCTTCCGCATCGACGTCGCCCACGGGCTCGTCAAGGCCGAGGGGCTGCCCGACCTCGGCTCGCACGACCAGCTCAGACTGCTCGGCAACGACGTCACCCCGTTCTTCGACCAGGACGGCGTGCACGAGATCTACCGCTCGTGGCGCACGATCCTCGACGAGTACTCCGGGGAGCGCATCTTCGTCGCCGAGGCATGGACCCCGACCGTCGAGCGCACCGCCCGCTACGTACGCCCCGACGAACTCCACCAGGCGTTCAACTTCCAGTACCTGAGCACCCACTGGGACGCCGCCGCGCTGCGCGAGGTCATCGACCGCACCCTCGACTCGATGCGCCCGGTCGGTGCGCCCGCCACCTGGGTGCTGTCCAACCACGACGTGACCCGGCACCGCACCCGCTTCGGCAACCCGCCGGGCCTGGGCACCCAGATCCGCAGCGCCGGAGACCCCGGACTCGGACTGCGCCGGGCCCGCGCGGCGACCCTCCTGATGCTCGCGCTGCCCGGTTCCGCCTACGTCTACCAGGGCGAGGAACTCGGCCTGCCCGACGTCGTCGACCTGCCCGACGAGGTGCGCCAGGACCCCTCGTACTTCCGGGCCGCGGGCCAGGACGGCTTCCGTGACGGCTGCCGGGTCCCGATCCCGTGGACGCGCACCGGCCCCTCGTACGGCTTCGGGCCCGGCGGCAGCTGGCTCCCGCAGCCCGGGGACTGGGCCGAACTGAGCGTCGAGGCACAGACCGGCCGGCCCGGCTCCACCCTGGAGCTGTACCGCTCGGCCCTCGCCGCCCGCCGCGCCCAGCCCGCCCTCGGCGCGGGGGAGTCCGTCGAATGGCTCGACGCCCCCGAGGGGGTGCTCGCCTTCCGGCGCACCGCCCCCGGCGGCGCGAGCGTCGTGGTCACCGCCAACACCACCGGCGCCGCGGTGACGCTGCCCGCTCCCGGGCAGCCGCTGCTCACCAGCGCCGCCGACGGGGCCCTCCCCGCCGCCACGGACGGCCGCGTCCCGCTGGCCGCCGACACCACGGTGTGGTGGCTGGCCTGACCCTCCCGGGGCCGTCCCCGGTTTGCGCGCGGCGCCGGACGCGGACAGAGAATGAGGGACCGATCGGCCCGGTCCGGGCTCCCGCAGCCCCGGACCGGGCCGGGGGGGGGGGGGGGGGCGCGGGGGGGGGCCGCCCCCCCCCCCCGCCCCCCCCCCGCCCCCGCGGGGGGCCCCCCCCCCGCCCGCCCCCCCCCCCCCCCCCCGCGCCCGCCCCCCCCCCC